>PWMT01000033.1 GCA_003558085.1 Methanobacteriaceae archaeon | reverse complement strand
CGACGGGATGAGGATAATAATTACGTGTTAGAGATTATATTTGCAGATGGCAGTACCATGGAAGTAGTGGTAACTCCTAATGGTTCTATTGTGAATATAAATACACCAGGAGTCTTACCTGCACCACTAACTACGATTACAAGGGAAAAACAACAACCAGAAACCCAATCAACACCATCACCAACACCATCTGGACCCTATTGCCATATATGTGAGAGCTCTAATTGTGTACATATAGAGTATGAGGGAAGCAATGATTATGAAGATATGGTGGATTAATACTCATTTTAAAATGAAATAGAAATTAAAAAACCTAAATTTTTTATCCTTTTTTTATAACCGGGAACTGAACTTCAGTTAATAATTCACTAGCTGCTACCTCTTCTGGACTGTTAAAATATATTTCCTTAGGTGAACCTATAACATCATAATCATGAGTTAGAACGAATTTTACGAGAGCATCATAAACTCGGTCTATATTAGCATAAGGACCTTTATATACAGTATAAACTACCCGATGTTCTGGTATGCTCACAATCAATATTTTATCTGTTCCAGTTACCTCATCTTGAATAGGAAAGCCCACATCATATTTAAATTCTTCTGGAGGAACTTTTTGAGGATTTGAATAATAAATAGCAAATGGCGGACCAATTATTTTCACTTGATTTTCCTCAGCCCAATATGCGATTTCTTCTATCAGTATTCCCATTTCTTCAGGCGGTCCGATGTGACTTATTAATGCTAATTTTTCTTCTCCCACGATTTTATCCTTTATATCCAATTCTATCACCATTTTATTTTATGATTCATTTTATTTTATAAGATAGATAATATTTTTACTCCCAATAATATATTTTACTTCCAATGATTTAAAAATCTTACTTGGAAAGAATTCAGGGAAAACTTTCTAAACCGTATATTGTTTAAATATTAGTCTAAGTAGATAATAGCTTTCTATAGTAATCTTAAATAAATTAATTTAAGAAAGGAATATCTGATATTATTATTCATAAAATCAATCTCTTAAATTATTATATTCTCAATATCCTTAAATATTTACTATTAAGGATAAGTAAAAGGAAATAATTACTCTGACTTTAAATAAATAAACACTTATGCTTATTTCTAAAATTAACTTATAATTTTCAGGATTTAGAAGAAAAATTACCTTTCAGGATAAAATTTATATCCACTGTTTAATAGAATATCTATATAGGTTTAAGCAGATTTAATTTTCAACTCACCATTAAATTAAGGGGAAATGTTTAACTCAACATAATATGCTTTTTAATGTATATCTGAATATTATAAGGAGGTTGTTAAATGAAATCAGTAGTAGTGAATGGATATGGGACTATAGGAAAAAGGGTGGCTGATGCGGTTTCTGCCCAGGACGATCTAAAAATTATTGGGGTTAGTAAGACCAAGCCTGATTTTGAAGCCCGCATGGCAGTAGAAAAGGGATATGATTTATATATAAGTTTTCCTGAGAGAGAAAAATTATTCCACGATGCAGGAATTGAAATCAGTGGCACTGTGGATGAAATGCTAGAAAAAGCAGATATAGTAGTGGACTGTACACCGGGAGGTGTAGGTGCCAAAAATCTAGCACAGTATAAAGATCTAGGCCTAAAAGCCATTTTTCAGGGTGGGGAAAAACATGAGGATATAGGTTTATCCTTTAATGCATTTGCTAACTATAGTGATTCATTTGGACAGGATTATGTAAGAGTAGTTTCCTGTAATACTACCGGTTTAACTCGTACCTTAAAACCAATAAATGATCTTTGCGGGATAAAAAAAGTTAGAGCGGTGATGGTACGAAGAGGTGGCGATCCCCACCAGATTAATGTAGGTCCACTAAATTCTATTGTACCAAACCCCCCCACAGTTCCATCACACCATGGACCTGATCTACAGACAGTTATGTATGATATAAACATCAATACCGTGGCCTTGTTAGTACCCACCACCTTGATGCACCAACATAATTTAATGGTGGAACTTGAAAATCAGGTAGAAGTGGAGGAAATCATAAAAAAACTGGAAGATACATCGCGAGTTATGCTGGTTAAGGCCAATGAAGGTTTAGGTTCAACTGCCGAGATCATGGAATATGCTAAAGAATTAGGACGCTCCAGAAATGATCTTTTTGAAATACCAGTATGGCAGGAATCTTTAAATATCACAGAGGGTGAACTGTACTACATGCAGGCCGTGCACCAGGAATCCAATGTAGTCCCTGAAAACGTAGATGCTATTAGAGCCTTATTGGAAATGGAAGAAGATCCTGAAAAAACAGTCCAAAAAACCAATAAAGCAATGGGAATTTTATAAATAATTCCCTAATATATTTTCTTTAACTAATTTTTGGTGAAAATTTGCCTCAAAGAGTAGATGTAGAGAAATATTTA
Organism: Methanobacteriaceae archaeon; assembly: GCA_003558085.1. GTDB lineage: Archaea > Methanobacteriota > Methanobacteria > Methanobacteriales > Methanobacteriaceae > Methanobacterium_F. Next base: position 16,724 of record PWMT01000033.1, on the reverse strand, counting down.
TCTTCATTTAATAATCCTATGTCTGAATTGGCGCTTAAAACCAGAAATAAAATATTAGAAATTGATAAGGAATTAGATGAAGAAATTAAATGGAATAATTTAACCTATAAAAAAAATGGCCCCTTATTTGCCATAGTAATACACAAAAATCATATAAATCTAGAATTCTGGAAGGGAACTGATCTGTATGACCCGGAACAGCTTATAGAAGGAACTGGAAAAAGAATAAGACATTTTAAAATAAAAGATGAGTACAATATAAGTCCTCAAATGGAAGGCTTTATCAAACAGGCTATAGATTTAGATAAAAAATCCTGATATTTTTTTAATATAATTATAAGATCATAATTCATTTCTTTCCTGAGGCACTTTCTCCTGCCACATATCCTGTTGAAAATGCCTGTTGCAAATTATAGCCTCCTCTCCGACCACATCCAGAAATTATCTCTCCTGCAAAATATAAGTTTTTAACCAGCTTTGATTCCATGGTTCTAGGATCTATTTGCTTTTTTGATACACCCCCACATGTTACCAATGCTTTATCTAAGGGCAGATTATCTATTATGGTTAATTGAAGTGATTTTAAAGTTTTAATTAACTTTAATCTATCTTTTTTAGTTATTTGGTTCAATTTTTTTTGTGGATCAAGGGATACAGTCTGTAAAATGGGTTCGATTAAGCTTTGGGGCAGATGTTGTTTTAGATAATTTTTCAAACTCTTTTTACTATAAATCTGGAAATCTTCCATCAGCTGAGTTTCTAATGATTCCTGATTGATTTCTGGTTTAAAATCAATGTTTAGCTTTAAATCTTCATAAATATCTATAATTTCAACGATCATATGACTCATATCTAGAATAACCGGACCGGAAATACCAAAATGTGTTAAAAGAAGATTTCCACGAGGTAAATGTTTTATTTTTCCATCATATTCTATACTCATCCCTACCCTTTCTAGAGTTACACCTTTACGTTGGAAAACCCATTCTTCTTCTACTAATAGAGGCACTCCCCCTGGTGTTAATTTGGTTATGTGATGTCCTAATGATTCTGCAAATTTAAAACCATCACCACTTGAGCCTGTTGATTTATAAGATGCTCCTCCTGTTGCTATTATGACATTATGAGCTTTGATTAACTGATTTTTGGTGGAAGATAATTGGAAAATTCCAGAATCCTTATTAAGATATTTTAAACGAAAATTATATAATATCTTCACCTGAAGTTCATCTAAATCTTTTTTTAGAATATCCACTACTGTTTTAGACTTTTCGGTAATGGGAAATACACGTCCTGAATCTTCAACTTTATATCCAAGTCCACGAGATTGGAAATAATCAATCAAATCATAATTAGAAAATTTATAGAAGACATCTCGGTAAAAAGAACCTCTCTTACCAAACATTTCCAGGAAAACTTTTAAACTTGCTATATTAGTAAAGTTACATCTCCCCTGACCAGTTAATAGAAGTTTACGCCCTATCTTATCATTTCTCTCCAATAAGATTACCTCTTTATTGAGCTGAGCTGCTCTTAGGGCTGCCATACAACCGGCAGGACCGGCTCCGATTACTGCTACATCAAATATTTCCATAAACCGTTTACCTCTAAAAACTTTTATTTTATTCTTTTTTTCCAAAAAATCAATATTAGTAAGTATATATAACTAGCTTTATCTAAATACATGATGGAGAACCTTCTTTTAATAATAATATTTAATACTAAAACTGATGGTAATGACTAAAAAGGTTAGATTTGGACCGGCAGGTAATCCTATAGATTATAAAGGCAAAACGCCAGAAGTATGTGATTATCTAGCATCAGAAGGTTTAGATGCTTATGAGTATCAGGCTACTTATGGGGTTCGAATTTCTAAAAAGCCTGCCCAGGAACTTCAGGAGAATGCTAAAAAAAATAAGGTTTTAATTTCTATGCATGCTCCTTATTATGTGAATTTATCTTCTTCTGATTCTAAGGTTATAGATAGATCAATACAAAGATTAGTACAATCAGCGCAGGTAGCAGAATGGATGGGGGCTTATAGAATTGTTTTTCATCCGGGGTTCTACACTAAATATACTCCGGAAATAGCTTTGGAAAAATGTAAACAATCTATTGCTCAAATTCTAGAACAATTAAATGAAAAGGGAATTAAAAACTTTATTTTTTCTCCTGAGACTAGTGGAAAAAAATCTCAACTTGGAAGCTTAGAAGAAATAATTAATCTTTGTCAAACATTTGAAAATTTCCAGCCCACCATTGATTTTGCTCATTTACATGCCCGTTCTGGTGGAAGCATTAATTCCAGGGAAGATTACCAGAAAATAGTGGATGAATTGGATCAAGAACTGGATATTAATCATTTGCATTGTCATTTTGCTCGTATAGAATTTGGAAGTTCTGGTGAGAGGAAGCATCATAAACTCTCCCAAAAAGAATACGGGCCTCCAGTAAAACCTCTTTTACAGATTTTAATGGAGAGTGGATGGAGTTCCACAATTATCTGTGAAACTCCTCTTATTGATCGGGATGCACTTAAACTCAAAAATTGTTTTTATGAAATTGTTAATATCTGATTTTAATAATTTTAGGTACACCTAAACTTTTATATAGGGTGGGGTATTAATATACTCTATAGAATTTTTAGGTACACCCAAAAAAAATCAATAATGGAATATATTTCAGCTACCCCCTGGCTAATTTCTTCTGCCAAAATCTTCTCCAGGGGTTTTTAGCTGTAAATCACTGTTAACATCAATCATATCCTAGGGTAAGCTTATTTACCTCCTTACCTTAGCCAAATGTATCCCCTTACCCTAGGAAACTTTTAATTTTCTAAAAACAGTTACCTCTATTATTTAGGTAAACATATTTTCTTAATTTTATCTTATTAAAAATAAGTTTATTATCGATAAACTATTTTATAAAGGCCAAAAATCATATAAGTACTCAGCACATAACTAATTAACAGACGATTCAACTTTTTTTTTAACTTAGGTGATGTAGTGAGATTTAATAACATAATATATGATGCCCATATATCTGAAAATAAATCATCCATCAGTACCAACGATACCTTGAAAGAATCTAAGTTGGTAGTATTACAACCAATAGGTTATCCTTTTAGTTGTAATTTAATGGATACTCCAAAAATCGAGGCCTTGAACAAAGATTTATTTGAAGTTTATGCCAGGGAACAATGGGAAGGCTTTAATGTGGTGGAGGGTTCATTTTTATTTGATCAGAAAATTCTACCTGATTATGCATTTAAAGTCATAAAAGCCCATCCAAATAATTCTAAAATAACCCAAAACACTTCTATTATTTTAATTGATCATCAGGATATCACTGAAATCAAAGATACGGAAACCAATATTAAAATGAAAGATGTGATTGGACAAGATCATGCTAAAATGAAATGCAAAATCATCAGTAAGTATTTGCAGGATCCAGAACACTTCAGGGACTGGGCTCCTCGCAACATATTATTTTATGGCACTCCTGGTACCGGAAAAACTATGTTAGCCAAATCTTTGTCTAGCGAATTAAAGGTTCCGCTATATCTAGTGAAAGCCACCAGTTTAATTGGAGATCATGTGGGTGATGGTTCAAGACATATACATGATTTATTTGACATTGCCGTTAAAACATCTCCTTCAGTAATATTCATCGATGAGATAGATGCTATTGCACTGGATCGGAAATTTCAATCTTTAAGGGGCGATGTGTCCGAAGTGGTCAATGCAGTTTTAACGGAAATGGACGGTATAAATGAAAATCAAGGGGTGGTTACTATCGGAGCCACCAATAATCCATCTCTTTTAGATTATGCTATTAGAAGCAGATTTGAGGAAGAAATTGAATTCAAATTACCAGATGAGGCAGAGAGAAAGGAAATGATTCAAAATTATATAGAATCTATGCCATTAGAACTTAAAGTATCTACTTTAAAATTAGCTCAATTATCTAAAGGAATGTCAGGGAGAGATATTAAAGAAAAATTACTTAAAACTGCTTTGCATAAGGCCATATCCGAGGATAAACATATTGTGGATAAAGAAGATATAGATTATGCACTTAAAAACTATACAAAGGAAAAAAATGAACCTAAACACATGTTTGCCTAAGCAAAATATCTCCTCAATTTTCTTTTATTCACGGTGAATAAAACATTAAAGGAAAATAATTTTAGATTCCAGTCAATATGCAGCTTCTGACTGACTAAATTAATTTTGCTGAGTATTTTATTTATCCTCACTGATTTTTTAGACAAATTAAATCCAGAAAACTCCTATGCAGAAATTATATTAATTTTCATACCGTGGTTGCTTTTATTTTTTTTATCCAGGCAGGCTATATTTTCAGTATCATTGAATCAACTGTTAAAGGAGAAAATAAATTAGCTCCTTCCCATAACCTTAAAAAACTGTTCGAGCATGTATTTAAAGATAGCATTATCTTTTTCATTTACCTATCCATCCCCTTGATTCTGCTTATTATTTCTTTCATGACTGATACTCTGACCCACTTCTATTCCCCTATACTATTGATATTAATCATTGTTATAATGCCCCCTCCTATTTTTCATATTATTTGAAGGGTCTATTTTAAATATGGCCCATAATAATGGTAAATCAAGATCAGCTTTTTATAGCTCCTTAACTGACCATTTAACTAGCAGATTTTTAGGCCTAACTAATCGGGGTGAATAAATATTCAATTATTAAATGTTTAATGTAGAATTAAATTAAATAAATCTAATATTTAATTAAATGTCATAAGGAATCATTTAAGTGAAAATAATTCTTTGCAAGTTTCTATGGTATTGTCATCATCTTCTTCAGCTGCTTTTTTAAGATTTAATACCAAATCATAAAATATTTTATCCACCAGAGATTTAGTAAGTTTATCCACAACAATTTCTTTTCCTTGCAGGTCTCCTAAGATTTTCAATGCTTTTTTGGTTTCTTTAGTTCTAATAATTTCCATTTCCCTTCTAATATCACGGATCACAGGTTCGATTTTTAAATGTTTCAGTGAATTTAAAAGAAGCTTTAGTTCTTCATCCACAATCTTTTCAGCTTCAAGAGCTTCTTTTTCACGTTTATCACGATTTTTAGCTGCAATACCCCGCAGATCATCGATATTGAATAATTTAACACCTAAATCTATCACGTTTTCCTCTATATCACGTGGATTAGCAATATCAACCATCACCATAGATCTCCTTCTAGAAGGTTCTACTGCTTCTTTAACTTTATCATAAGTTACGATGGCGTGAGGAGCTCCGGTGGCACTGATAATAACATCTGCATCTTCCATTGCTTCCATAAAACGATCAAAATGAATGGCATAACCACCTAATTCTTTAGCCAGTTTAACTGCACGATCATGAGTTCTATTGGCTACTACAATGGCTTTTAAATGTTTCTCAACTAGTGCTTTAGCCACCAGAGTACCCATTTTCCCAGCACCCACCACCAGCACTTTTTTACATTTCAAATCTCCATGTACGCTTTCTGCAAGTTCAACAGCAGCAGAGCCAATAGAAACGTATCCACGATTGATATGGGTTTTTCTACGAACAACTTGCCCTACATGAACGGCCTTAGTAAAAACAGTATCTAATATTGTCCCACAACAACCATCTTTCAGTGCTATTTTTTTAGCATCTTTCAACTGTCCTAATATTTGATCTTCACCTACAATCATCGATTCTAAACCTGATGCTAATTTTAAAATATGTCTGAGGGCTTTTTCATTTTTTTCAATCACAATTTTTTTTTCAAAACCATCCCAGTTTAAATTTTCATGATCAAAATCAGGCAGCACTAAATAATATTCAGTACGATTACAAGTAGTAAGAGAGATATATTCCTGAATATTATGGTGGTTATTTAAATCCTGAATAAGGTTTTCTAAGTTGTTGGAACTTCTTTCTATGGTTCGTATATCAGCAGTTTTATGATCCACTCTTATATTCAGAATCAAGAAGTTTCCTCCCTATAGTAAATGATATTTAATCTTGATTAATTTTTAATTCTTGTGACCTTAAATATTCTCTGACTTGAGTTTTAGCTTCTTCTAATTTGCCTGCCTTAATTAGTTCTTTAATTTCACTTGAATTCAAAATTTGGTAAAGGTGATCTCTTCTTTTTCTTTGATGAGGAACTAACTCTTTTAATATTTCTCTAGCATAATGTTGTAATTCAATTTGAAGAATATCTTCCTCTTTAATTGTTTCCTGAATTTTTTTTCGAAGTATGCGGGCCATTAATGGACTTTTCCCGCCAGTGAAAATTGATATTTGGGCATCACCTAACCAAAAAGTGGTAGGTACTATAATATTCCCTTCTAAAGGATGATCTGCTCTATTTAAAAATTTATTTCCGGCAAAATGAGCAGCTTTATTATTTAATTCCTCATCTCCACTGGCTATAACCACCAGATCAGCCCACTCTACCAATTTTTGCAGTTTATGAGCTGGCTTTTCCCTGACTCCCAAGGCCAATAATTTTTCAGAGACAGTTCCCCCAATTATAATTACTTCTGCATCGGCTTCGAGAAATCTAAGAGCTCTTCTCTCCCCTACTTCTCCAGAACCTATAATAAGGACTTTATTTTTTTCCATATCCCAGATTAGTGGGGTCCAGCCCATAAAAATTGCTCCCAAATGGTTTGTTATTCCATATTCTTCATTCTTAAAACTTTCATAGCAGTTCTTAAATCATTACCACATTCTTGCATCACTTCATTTGCTTCACTTTCGGAAACATTAAATGCGGCAGAGAGAGCTTTAATACTTTCTTCATCTGAGAATTTCTCAGGACCAACTAATTCTTCTGATAATTCTTTTTTAAGTTTCATGTATTCATCAGTACTCATACCTATACGGCGCAATAGCATATCTCTTAGGGGGCAAGGTTTAGATGGTTTACAACACCAAACCAAAGAGCCAAAACAGGTACCTTCACCCTCACTCAAAGAGGTTTTTTTCCCAAACTCTTCCTTTATTTCCATGTAATCTTGAGCAGTTAAATTAGCATCTTCTAAAGCATGTAATATGGGGCAAGGTTTAATGGGAGGGCAACAAAATGTTAAAGCTCTTTTATCCCCTCCTCTACATACGTGTGATGGTGCGTCATCCCATTCCATGTTATAATCCTCCATAATTTACTATATATGATTTTTTACATTTTAGGGCAATATATAATTAAATTAAAAGTTAATATTAAAAATTATAAAATAATATATTAGAAAAAGAATTTATTCTTCACTAAGCATCTTTTCTTTTTCTTTAGGAGTTAATTCTTCAATTATTGATTCTGGTTCCCCTATTTTAAGTATCCTACCGCCTCTCATTAAGCAGGCACGATCACAAACATCCAATACAAATTCCATATCATGGGAAATGATTAAGAAGGATTGATTGAGTTCTTCTCTGGCTTTTATAATAGAATCGGTTACCTGAATTCGAGTCATAGGATCCATGGTGCCGGTAGGTTCATCTAAAATTATAATATTTGGTTCTTTAATAAGTACCTGTGCTAGAGCCACTCGATGTCTTTCTCCCCCACTTAATTCATCAGGATCTTTCTTTAAAATTGATTCTGCATAATTTTCATCAAAACCTACAGCTTTTAACACATACATGGCCTTCATTTTAGCAAATTCTGCCGGTAATTACAGACTGATAGCTTCAGTAAGGTTTCCTAAAACATTACGATGAGGATATAAGCTATATTCCTGGTGCAAAATTCCAAGATAGGGTATCACTCTCCCTCTACCTAAAGGACCTTTTTCTGTCATATCTATCCAGTTTTCTCCTAACTTTACCTTGATTTCACCATCGCTAGGTTCGGTAAGTCCTATTAATATGCGAGATAAAGTGGTTTTACCAGCTCCACTTAGACCTACCACTCCAAATATTTCACCTTCATCTACAGCAAGATCTACGCCATCAACAGCTTTAACTACACCCCGATCAATGGAATAGTAATGTTTTTTAACATCTTTCATTTCAATTATAGGGCCACCTAATTCAAATTCCTCGCCTTTTTCTGGTAAAGGCACCTGAGACATGAATTTTTCCACTACTTCCACTGGATCTCCTTCTTCAATAATCTCACCTTTCTCCAACCAGATAACATAATCAGAAAGTTTTTTCATTACTTCGGGCCAGTGGGAAGTGACAACCATGGTCACATTCTTTTCTTTAACCCCTTCCATTAATGCTTCATGCAAAAATTCCGCTGTTTTAGGATCTAAAGTACCAGTGGGTTCATCAGCCAAAAATAACATGGGGTCCTTAGCTAGCTGACGAGCTAAAACTACTCTTTGTTTTTCCCCACCACTTAAATCCCGGGCAATGTGGGTAATACGATGGGTCATTTGACTCAATTCTAAAAGTTCTAAAGCCAGGTAGGTACTATCCTCATATTCCATTTCCGGCATAGATTTTATAACATTTTCAATTACAGTATCGTCTTCATAAAGGGCGAAAGTTCGTTGCAACATGATGGCTATTCTTCTTTTTATAGCATTGAAAATTTTCTTATCACAATTCCAAAAGTCAACACTTTCTTCTTCAAATTCGCAACCACGAACACAACCACAATTTGAACCGACCATGGAAGGAGGTTCTACTCGAAAACAGGCTGGACAAAAGGCAATATTATATATTATTCTTCCTTCATCTGGTTTATACTCCTTCATCCCTCGGAGCATATTAATCAAAACTGATTTTCCAGCCGCACTTCTACCTAAAATACCCAGTACTTTACCTTCATTGATAGTCAAATTCAAATCCTTCAAAACAGGTACTTGTTTAAAAGTTTTAGTAACATTTTCCAATACTATAAAAGACATTAGACCATCCTCAAAAATTCATCAACAGATACTAATAATCAACATATTCTAATAAACATTGCTCACAAATTGGTTGTATCTAGCAGCATGAATAATAACATTGTGAGTTTTACTCTATTTAAAGTTAATATATATTATAATCCATTAGACCTTATTAAATTTTATTTTTTTTTGCTGAATTTTTTTAATACTCTCACCTTGCTAGTAAGACAAATATAATTTGTAAATAATCATCTACAATATTTATAAATTAATATATCAGAATTCATACAATTTAAAATCTAAATAACCTTTCATGGCCGCCCTAGCAATTGATATGCCTTGTGCACCAGCTTTAATCATTTTTTGAGCTGATTTTAAGTCAGTTATGGAATTATTACCTATGAGGAATATATGGGTCTTAGTACTGATTTTCTTGATTATTTCCAGATCAGCTTCCTTAAAACCAGGTTTCATTGCATCCACGTGCAGATAATCTGCTCCACAATTTTCTATAATGCCAGCTAATTTAACTTCATTCACACCGGCTACATTAGCTCTTATTTTAACAGAGACTTTAGATTTGGACTTTTTTACAACTTCCTGTAAAAATTCTTCCATAAAATCAGTACGAGTTAATAAGGCTTGTCCGCAGCCAATATCGGTGATTTCTTTTTGCCGGCAGTGAGCATTTACTTCCACTACATCCACTAATTTTAATTTAGAAATCTCCACTATAGGTTCAGGGCTTATGGATCTTAAATTTACCGCTACTTTTCCATTCCACTTATCTTTAATTTTTTTAGCTTCCCTTTCCACACTAAATATTAATTCTTCTTCCTTAATATCAAATTCAGGCCTTCCCCGAGATATTATCTTTTTACCGGCATCAATAGTGGCTTGGTCACTATTATAACCTCCCAGGGTAACCATATCAAAACCATAGGGGATAAGCTTTAAACAAAATTCTGCATCACTTATCCCCGCCATAGGAGCAAGTACGTTGATAAACTCACACTCACAAAAAATAATTTTCAGATATTTACTAATCTTCAACTTTTTCCTATAAAAGTAAAATATTGAACCTTTTTAATCCTATTCTTTAATTACATGTACCAGATCATAGGTAAATCCATCTCTAATTTCTTCTAGGGCTAAATCTGCCAAATTTGCAGCTTTTTCAGCAGTAGGAGCTTTTCCCACTCCTGCTTTTAAAGCTACATTAATTTCATCTTCTATCTCCTCGATGATTTTAAGCAAACCTTGAGGCTCCAGCCCATTGCAGGGTGACATGAAATTGTCTCCTCCAATGAAAAATAATAATGAACCTTTTTCTATTAATTTTTTCATTAAAAAATGCTGAACTCTGTTTACTATAAAAGAAGTGTCATATGCAGGTATTATATCAGTTAAAGATTCAGTAATACCATTTATATCTATATGGGCTAATTGCACAAAACTTTCATCTTTATTAGCTAGGGCATCAATAGCTAAGACTTCACTCCTATCCTCAGATTGAGCCCCACCATAGGTTTGAAGAGCTTTGGTTGCATTTCTTTGGGCATCATATGGAGTTTCAGCCGCCCCTACTCCCATACTAACAGTCACAGGGTATCTGTTTCGTATAGATCTTTGAATACGTAAATGATCCTCCACATCTGTATCATTAGTAATGGCTAACATATTATCAAAGCGGGTGAAAAAAACCAGCCCTTGTTTGGCGGCAAATAAACGCTGTAAATCAGCATATAGTTCTGCTTGTAAAATTTGAAGATCAGATTCGGTCCGTGGAGTGGGAGTCACTGTCCAAGGGCCGTAGTTATCAATTTGAATTAAAGTCATCTGTATCATACTATTCACCCAAAATTAATTTGGCCAACATCAATTTATCCTCTATGTTATACATCTTTGTTTTTGTTATCGTGACTTCTTTTATTAGTTTTTCTATTTTTGTTTTTAATTGTGCATCTTCTTTATCTATTATAAACTTGTCTAAAAAATCAGTATACATCATACTTACTCCTAGAGCAGATACTTCCAAATCCATGGCCTGCATAAATTTAGCTGCTGGTCCACTAACTGCTTTATTACCAATAATGGGGGAAACTCCCACTACATAATTATTTCTCAATGCTTTTTTTACTCCTTTAATTGAAATTATAGGTCCGATAGAAGTAATTGGATTAGAAGGTCCGATAATAACTTTTTCGGAATTTTCAATTAGTTCTAATAATTGAGGTGAAGGTTCTACTTCATTATAAACTATGTCTTCTACTATGCTTGCTCCTTTTTCCTCTACTAAAAATTGATGAAAACTGATTGCACCGGCAGAGGTGATGATCTCAATTCTGGACTGCTGATCACTCATCGGTATAACTTTAGATTCAATACCCATTTTTTTTCTTTGCATGTCCACTACTTTAGAAAAAGGATATTCTTCCATTAATTGAGTCTTTTGTATTTTAAAAGCTCTATCTTTATCCCCAATTTTTAATAATTCCTTATAACCAAGTTCATCTAATTTATCATGGGTTATAAAGGTGTCATTTTTAATTCCATACCAGGTTTCCTCGTTTATAATATCTCCTAGAGTATAAAGAACTGTGTCTACATCAGGAGCAACATAAACTCCGGAAAAATAATCATTTTCAACAGTGTTAACCACTACATTAAGTTGTTTAGGGTCTATTAATTTTTTAATTCCTTGCAGTAATTTTGGGGTTCCGGTACCACCTGAGAGAACAGTGATCATAACTCTCACCAATGTTTTAAATAAACTTTTTGTTGCTTACTGTTAATCATAAATTTACTCATTAATTTACGATAATATTAGTACTAGCGGAAAACATCATATTTTTTTGGTCTTAACAGTTGCTGAGCATTAGCATCAGGATCTTTTAAAATATCAAAGTTATCGTAACCCCTTATAATTACAACAGGAATACCTTCATTTGCCTGACCCATTAATAGAGAAGCAGAAGCCGCTAATTCATCGGCAATCGCTATTTTGGTGGTTTGTAATTTTTGACCATAGAGATCCCTTTTTCCAGTAAGATCCCATAGGGTTTTTATTCCAGAACTTCCCACAGCCACTCCCACTGCACCTTCTCGGAAGGGCCTTCCCTGAGTATCAGATATAATCACCCCAATTTTTTGAAGAAGCTTAGACTCAATCTTTTTTCTAATGTGAGCTGCGCTTTGATCTGGATTATGAGGCAAAGGAGTAGCACATCCTTTTTTAATATTAGATTCATCTATCCCTGCATTAGCACAAACAAATCCCTGTTCAGTTTCCGTTACAATGAAATCTTTACCTACTTTAACTATTTCCTGTGAATGTTTTAGAATAGCTTCCATTAGAGAAGCATCTTTTCCAGTTTTTCTTGCTAATTCTTCAGCTTCAAGACTAGGTTTCAGTGAATCTAATTCAATACAATTACCTTCTGATTTGGATACTACTGTCTCAGCAATAACAAGTATGTCTGCTTCCTTCAGATCACATCCTTGAACTTGTACACTATCCAATATTAGTTGGGATAAATCATCACCTTTTTTAATTAAAGGCATATTTTCAAGACCAATCAATTCGATTATCATCTAGGCACCGTTTGAATCGATTAAAATTTATTCATTTTCATTTTTAGGGGGGACAAATATTTTTTTAGCTTTCCTAGAAGAAATAAAAAATTAATTAGGAATTTTAGCTAAAAGAAAAAATTTTTCCATTAAATCAATAATATCCCTTCAAAAATCATTAATTTAAATAGAACTTAGTTCCCATTCATCTTTTACAAATGCAGCAGCTGATGTAACTTCATTAGGGAATTCTTGAAATTTACCTTTATCCATAATAAATTCAGCTGCTTCTTCAGCATCTTTAGCATAAAATTCTACTTTAACAGGTTTAATATGTTCATAGGTAGCAATATATTGTACTTCACCAGGAGGGACTCGTTCTACAAGTATTCCCTGGTGGGTGATGATTCCAATATATGCTTCTCCACCTTTGCGGATTGCACCAGCAATACGGGGAGTGTTGTAATCATCCTTTTCATAATCCATCGCTATTAAAGAAACAGCGATAGCATCCCTTATATTCATTCCTAAGGATATTTTGTCAGCTATCACATCTGTATGGGAACCATTAGACACTACAGCCACATCATCCACAATTTTTATACAGTTATAGGCAATATAAGGACTTTGAAAAATGTCTTTTTCATATCCTTCTTTGGGAATAATAGCTGCACTATTTTCAAATATTTTAGACATTCGATTGGGAAAAGATCGGCTGGATACCCTATAAGCAACAAACGATCCATCTTCATTAGTCCCTAAGGCCAAGATTCTACCTAAATACATATTTTTCACCAGATATAATTATAGATACTAATTAGATAATAATTTTTATTAAACTAAATTCATAGTTGTTTATTATTTTGAAATCAAATTTTTATAGTTCTGGTCTGGTTACAGCCTTATCCAGAGGTAAATCCGGGGGAGCAGTAATAATTATTCTATTTTCTCTTGGTTTGATAATTATCTCTCCCTCATCTATAACCCGACTATGCACTGCTATGGCACTGTTTCTGATAAAAGCTGACATATCTTCACCATTAACAATAACTTCCCTTAAACCAGCCACAGGGATTAAATAGTATTCTGATGGGCCGCCGGTTCCTTCAATTTCTGGTTTTCCACCAGCATCTATCTCCTCAGCAACTTGAAAAGTGCTGGTAACAACTAAAAATATTAATATAGTAAATAGTATGTCAATAAAAGGAACCATATTAAATTTAGGGCTGCTATTTCGAATCTGATTACGGTATTTTTCGATATCCATAGTCATGTATAAAACCTTGTTTTATTATTGTCCCATGTCTATGCAAATAAATTTTCTTAAAAAGATAACTATTTTATTATTTAATTAATTAGCTTATTGTTTTAGTTTACTCATTACAATTTCAGCATTGATGTCACATTTTTCCAGGATAATGTTATTAATGCTTTTCTCGAGCATGCTAGGTTTAAAAGCCACCCATATATTGGCTTGAGGATCATTGATTTTTTTCACATTCACGATACCCTCAGATTCTTGTAAAGCTTCAATCGCCTCTTTAATATTAGAATCTACTTTTATTTTCATCACAGCATAGCTCCAGTTAGTCATCTTTTTAACCAGTTCAATCTTATCCATTTCTTTGTCTATATGATTTTTAATATAAGAATAGAAGGGCACTAGTACGATACCAACACTTAAACCCATAATGGTGGTAATAAGGGCAATGTAAATTCCTCCTGCCATGGCTGCCGGGTCAGCGGTCATTCCTATTTCTCGAAAAGTATAAAACATACCTAAAACTGTACCGATTAAACCAATGAGAGGAGCTATTTCAATAATGGTTTTTATGGTTTCCAAACCCTTGCTCATGTTACCCATTTCTACAATAAACACCCGTTCCATAGCATCTTCTACTTCGCTTTTATTCCGATAACCTATTTTTAAAGCTTCAGAAATTATCTTAGACACTGGATTTTGATATTGGCCTATTGACCGCAGCGCCTCTAAGGAGCCTCCATTTTCCATGGAATCATTAACTGTTCCAATTATTTGCGCTGTATTTACACGAGATATCTTTTTTAAATATACTATTTTTTCCAGGGAGGTTATAAGTCCATAAACACCTAATAAGGCAATCAGGTAGGTTATAACCCCTCCACTTTGAAACATTTCTAATATTGTCCCTAAAGAAGTGCTAAAAAAATCGAGAATCATTTTATCATCTTTTCATTGGTTCAAATTTTGGTTTAATCAAATTTAAGCATATCTGTTCTGTTCTTTGATGGTTAATTATTTGATTGATCTATAAGATAAATAATTTATGCAATTTAGATTTTTTATTGTAGATATTATAAGCTAAAATAAAATTTAATTTCTCTAATTGATAATATATAATATCTTTTGATCATTGTTTATGATCCTTAAGTTTTTGCACGGTAGACCAAGACTTACGGACAAAGTCAGGCAGGTTATCATAATTAAAGTTTTTTAGAAAAGATTTGGTGCGGGGATCGCTAGGATAACCAGATCCCAATTCACCTAATTTATTATATTTGCGTGCAATTTTCTCTATTTCAATATCCCTTTCCACTTTGGCAATTATTGAGGCAGCAGCCACCACTACATATTTATCATCTGCAGAATGTTCAGCTTTAACTTCAATTCCCGGCCCTAATACTTCACTTAGTTCTCTTTCAAATCGAGAAGGATTTACATCTACAGAGTCAATTATAACAGATTTAGCTTGGGAATCTTTAATGATTTTCATTATAGCAATTTTTTCGATTTCATTCAAATTTACATTTTTGGCTCTTAAATTATCAATGTCTTGGGCTGAAATTCTAACTACAAAAGATTCGGCAATTCTTTTTATTTTACGATATAAAAATTTTCTTTTTTTAGGTGTTATTTTTTTAGAATCTTTAATACCCATTTTATCCATTATTTCTAATTGTTCTGAAGAAGCTAAAACACCACAAACCATTAAGGGTCCGATAACAGGACCTCTTCCAGCTTCATCAATTCCTAATATTTTCATAATTATCTTAAGCTAAGTACCATTTTTTAATTAAATGCATATTAAGTATTCTCTATTACCTATGGAATTGGTATAATCGACATTAAAGATCTATCAAAAAACTAGGTTTACTAATTAAAAAAAATGTAGTTTAAAAATAAAAAATTTAAAATAAGATTTATTTCATGGCCTTTAATCTAACCTCCGGTTCTAAAGCCCGAGGTTCTGCTGCTACTATAGCTGCTCCTTTGGCCACTACGGTCATGGGATCTTCAGATATTTCAACTGGAATCCCTACTTCTTCAAAGATTCTTTCCTTAAGACCGAATAGTTGCGAAGTTCCACCTACAACCACGGTTTTATTGTATATCCCTGATATTAACTCTGGGGATAATCTTTCAAGAACTAAAGATAAAGATTCAATAATTTTAACCATTATTGGTTCTGCAGCATTGGCCACCATAGTAGAATCTATTTCTACTTGTTTAGGTTTATTGGTATTCATACATTTTCCAATTACAGCGATGGTTTCATTTTCCATCTCCATATTACAGTGAACCATTCCTACACCAATTTTTGCTTTTTCAGCCTCATGTATACCAATTTCTACTTCGAATTTTTCTTTCACTTGTTCCACAATATTTTCATCGATATCGTCGCCACCTACTCGAATAGTTTCAATGTCAGTGATTCCTCCTAATGAAATTACCACTATATCACTGGATCCAGCACCGATGTCGATAACCATAGTTCCTGTGGCTTCAGCAATAGGTAAACCAGCACCTATAGCAGCAGCTAAGCCTTCACTGATTACTAGAACATAGTTGGCTCCTGCTTTTCTACCAATCTCTTCCACTGCATTTTTTTCTACTTCAGATGCATCGCCTGGAATTCCAATGACGATACGATCTATACTAGAAGTGTCTTCACCGGATCCCATCTCTATAGAATATATCAATAATGCTTCCGCTTGAGCAACACTTTCAATAACTCCTTTTCGAAGGGGCCTTACTGCTATAATATCTTCCGGGGTTCTACCCAGCATAGATTTAGCTTCTTGACCTACAGCTAGTACGTAAGAAGGATCTTCTTTTTTAACGGCTACTACAGAAGGAATTTTATATAAATCAAATTTATCTCCAGATGGTTTAGCCACCACACTGTTTAAAGTACCTAAATCAATTCCTAAAGTGTTACCAAGAGCTTTTTTCTTTACTGGTTCATTATTTTTCTTATCTTTTCCTAATGAGAACATATTATTCTTCCTCCATAATTTCTTTAAATTCTACTACGAAAACT
>PWMT01000030.1 GCA_003558085.1 Methanobacteriaceae archaeon | reverse complement strand
GGCTAGAACACCTCTAAGTGCATCCATGGGAAAGATGAGTGGTTGTCTCATGGGTGTGGGCTTTACTCTAACGGTGGCCTGGACCTTATTCAATTACACCATTTAAACGTAGATAACATTATTAGCTTAGGAAAACCATGAAAAAAATCTGGTACTTGTAGGAATATTAGTAGCTATAATTAAACCATGAAAAAAAAATCTGGCATGTAAGGATAGATTTTAAGGTTTATTTGTTAATATATTCTAAACTAGATGGGTTATTAAAATAGTAAAAATTGATTATTTATTAAGATCTGTATCTTTATAACAGGCTAAGGGCATGCCTTTTCTTAAAGCCAGTGTACATTTATTACAAGAGATACAAGTTGCCTTCCTATGATCTCCTTTATCCCACCTACGGATTAAATCCGGTTCTCTGATGAAGGGCCTGCACATGCCAATTAAATCGGTTTCATTATTCTTTATAATGTTTTGGATCTGGTTAAGTGTTCTTAAACCCCCAGTCATGATGGTTTTAATATATAAACTAGATTTAATTTCCTTACACCAGTCACGAAAAAAACCTTCTTGTTTATTATTTGTAGGCCTAATTGCCATTTCTTCAAATGAGTTGCCTTGAAGACCTTGACTGATTTCTAGAACATCAAAACCACTAATAGCTGCATATTTAGCTATTCTTTTCCCATCTTCAAATAATAAACCATTTTTTAAGCCATCCTCCACTCCCAGTTTTAAAATAACTAGATAATCATCACCTACTCTTTTTCTCACCGCTTTTCCAATCTGACAGAGAATACGGCAACGGTTTTGCAGTGAACCTCCCCATTTATCAGAACGTTTATTAGTGATTGGAGATAAAAATTGACTGATTAAGCTATCATGAGCACTGTGAATTTCTACTGCATCAAAACCAGCAATCTGAGCACGGTGGGCAGCTTCAGCAAAATAATTAATAATCTCCTTTATCTCCTCATCTGTTGCAGGATGATAATCTCCTATATGCGGTAAATGTGCTTTATTTAAATAATCACTATCATTTTCTATAATTGATGGCGCTACAGCTTCTCTTCCTCTCTTATTTTGATAATAAGATGTCCAAATTCCAGGATGATGTAACTGGGCTGCAATTTTAGTTTCATATTTTTGCAGTTCTCTGATGAGTCTTTCATAATCATACTGAAAATCTTCCCGATCGAAATTTGGTGATGTGGCACTGCTTCTAGCAGATTCATGGATTCCTATACCTCCGGTGATTATCAGGCCCACTCCACGCTTGGCCAGTTTAGCTAAACGTATAATCTGAGCATCGGTAACTTTACCTCCCTCTCCAGTTAAATTATCAGCAGCAGCCGTCATCACAAAAGAGTTAGGTAATTCCAGATTTTTCAATTCTAATGGTTGGAATAAATCTCTCATTTTTCCTGGGCTCCAGTATTAATGCTTCCCTATTACTTGTATAATTTATCTTAAAACTATTGTGTTTATTAATTATATTTATATTCGACGTCCAATGGGGATTATATAAAGTGGTTCTTGATCTGGGCCTAATCGTAGCAAATTTCGAACTTCATCATCTCTAAAAGCTCCTACCACTACTGTTCCTAAGCCTAAAGATTCCACTTGCAGGTATAAATTTTGGGCTGCATGTCCAGCTTCCATGTGAACATAGCGTATTCCGCGATCTCTATATCTTGCTGTAGTGCGCTCATAAATTCCAGTTATGATTATATTCACAGGTGCTTCACCTATGAAATCTTGACCAAGAGCTGCGTTTCTTAAGTCTGATCGAAGGTCGCCCTTTAATGTTTGCTCCAAATTATGCTCGTTTGGTTCATAACGGTAAACTCCCTCTTCCAATCCAGCTATACCATTACTGCCCGATACTACATATACTTCCAAAGGATAGGTTGCTCCTGCAGAAGGAGCTGCTCTTAAACCTTGTGTTTGATCAGTGATTCCTTGTGTAGCCCATAGAATCTGAGATAATTCCTCTAAATCTAATGAGGCATCATCAAAATTTCTTATAGATCGTCGCTGTTGAATTGATTCCTCCACTGACATTTCTCCCCTGATTGCTGGTTCAGGAAGTTCTACCACACCAGAAATTTCCATCACCGTATCATCCTCCCTAATTCTTGGTGAAATAAACAAATAAGCTCCTATTACCAAAGCTCCTATAATTAATAAAAGTATAAGTAATTTAATATAGTTAAATTTATTCTGAGCCATATTTTTTAACACTTCCTGTTCATTATACTATATTATTCATCTTTTATTTATTTATTTTAATGTTTCTAACACAGTTTGCAGCAAGATATCATGCAATTTAGGAGGCTATCAAGTTTAGCGTATAAAGACAATTTTAATCTCTTAATATTATAAGTTCAACTAAAAAATATATATGCTAAAAAATTGATAATTAATAGGTAGAAGCTAAAATAATTGTCAAAAAGCATTCAATATTAAAATTATCATTATAATTATGATTTATAATTAAATAAAGCGAGTATATTAATTTATTTACATATTTTGGTTCATCCTTAAGAAAGGAGAGTATCAACAATTAGTGAATATGAAAGAATTTTGAAGTTAATTAAAGACTTGGAGAAAGATTTTTACTCAGGTAAAATCTCTAAAAAAGAGTACGAATCTCAAAAAAAGGTATATGATAATCAATTAGAAAACTTAGAAGCTGCAGCTAGAATTAAAAGGCTTCAAGGTCGGGGACAAGAAGAAAAGACTTTAGATTATTGGGTTGAAAAAAGTAAAAAAGACCAGGATAAAAAAGAGAAAGAAAAATTATTAAAAACATATATAAGCACCCCTAAAGAATCTAAAACCAAAAAAAAAGTATCGAAATCTTTAAATCCTAAAATTGGAACATTGGCTGCAGTATTTTTAGTATTAGCATTTTTTATTGGTTCTGGATTTGGAATATATCTAATTAACTTATCCGGCACATCAATGGATGAGTCAGCACTGGTTAATGAAACTGCATTTCCTATCTTTGAAGATCCAAGAAATGATACACCAGATTTAACTGAAGATAGAGAAGAACCTCCCCTAGAAACAACTCCGACGGATATGGATAATCAAGATGTTGTAGATAACGATGAAGACGTGGATAGTGAGGAGGACGATCAGACTGAAGATAGTATGGATAATGGAAATAATGATTCCTCTAATAATGATTCCTCTAATAATGATTCCTCTAATAATGATACGGGATAATATAGAATCTGGTCTATGAAAACTAAATTAATGATTCCATCTCTTTTATAAATTAATAATATTTTTTTTAATTATAAAGCAAAATTTAGGAAGTATCTATGTTTAGAAAGGATTGGCCAATGGGATTTTTAGGTTTTTTAGAATTATGGGGAATTGGAGGCATATTAGATGGTAATTTTGCAGAAGCATTATGGATTGCCTGGTTCGCATACTTTATTCCTGAAAAAAAATATAAATCATGCTCTATAAATTTTAAAAAGATTTGTAAATTAATCATTTTTTATATCAATTTTAAGCTATATTCTATTTTGAATATAATTAATCTAATATGGGACAATGTAACGAATTAGAATTTGAAATGCTGATTCTATGGACAACACTATCTTAGAAATACTTTGTAAACAAATTTTCTATATCTTCTGGTTTTTTTAGTACATAAGTATTATCCATTTTTGCCAACTTTTTAATATTCTCTACATCTTCCTTTCTTAAAGTTAGCTTTAAATCCTTACCATTAGGTAACTTAGTAATGGTAACTCCTTCTTCATAGTCAGAGGGCATTATATATAAGGGAATATCTGCTCTTTGGCCCATAATGGCAGAGTTAGCAAGTAAGGTATCACCCATTCGCAGCGCAATTTTAGCTACAGTGTTGGCTGAACTGGGAGCAATTAATAAAAATTCATATTTACCTAACTGGATTTGACCGGCTAGAAAGGGAGAATTGGCATTAATCTCTACCCAAACATTGTTAAAGTTGGTCTCTATTTCACTAGCTATCCCATAATATTTGATGACCTGTTCTCCGGCTTTAGATATGTAAACATCAATATCTACTTCATCTTCATACTCTTTTTTGATTTTTTTCATCATTTGCAGAGTTTCTACCATTTTCTCTCCAGCACCAGCAATTCCCCAAGCAATTTTCCTTTTCTTTTCCATTTTAACCTAACCTGACTTTTTTTATGAAATATCCACTTTATGGACTTCTTTTTCTATTTTAGGTAATTCAATAGTTAATATACAATTTTTAAAATGCGCTTGAACTTTTTCCACATCAATATTAAAAGGTAAGGTTAAAGTTCGCATGCTATGACCATGGCTTCTTTCTTTTTGCAAATATTTACCATTCTCAGATTCTTCCTCAAAAATAACCATAATCTTTACACTATCTTCGGTTATTTCCAGGTTAATATCATCCTTTTTAACCCCAGGCAAGTCAAACTTGATTATTATTCCCTTATCTGTTTGTAAAACATCACTCAAGGGTCTTTGCAGTGCAGTTTTATAATCAGAGATATTCTTTCCAAATTCTTCAGTTTTACTTTGAATGGTAGTTAAGAGATCATCAACAAAGTTTTCAGTATTAAAATCTAATTTAGGGCCTCTATCTTCTTTTTTATTTCGGGATTCTTTTTTTCTATCATCAGCCATGTTAAAACCTCTAAATGAAATCATATCCGTGAAAAATAATATTTTATTCCAAATATACAACAATATATATCCATCACTATAATAATAATTATGCATAAGATAACTATTTTTAAGCTAAGATTATCTACTAAAAAAAAAGTAAGAATTTTTGAAAACTAAGTTTATTTAACATCCCTCCTAATTAAGATAATAATCTATTTTTTTAAAGATAGCTTATAAAAATAGTAAATCTAATATAATAAAATACTTAAAGACTTATATTCTACAATTCAAGCTAATAATTAAGCATAAAAAGGTAAGATAAGATGATTGTCAAGGAATGGTGTATGTATTGTGGGGAATGTGCCGGAGTATGTCCCCATAATTTGATCCAAGTAAGGGAACTAACATTGAAGTTTAATAAAGATCATTGTAAACAGTGCAGTTTATGCATCCAGGTTTGCCCGGTTAAGGCACTGGAAGAGGATAAATAAGGTGTGAAAATGCTAATAGAAACTGACATTTTAGTTATCGGAGCGGGACCTGCCGGATCCACTGCAGCTAAACATGCGGCATTAGGAGAGGCCAAGGTTTTATTAATAGATAAGAAATCTGAAATCGGTGCTCCTAAAAGATGTGCTGAAGGAGTATCTAACGGTGGATTGGAATCTTTGGGAATAGATAAAAATCC
>PWMT01000085.1 GCA_003558085.1 Methanobacteriaceae archaeon | reverse complement strand
CCTCATCTCTACCATATTCTCCTAAATATACCCCATCATTAATACTTCCACCACTAAGATAGTCTTTTAGAGCCGGTAATTTATCTAGAATAGTCTCCATTTTTTCTCCTAAACATTCATCATCTATGCCGATCATAGTGGCAGCGGGATTAAATTCAATCAACCTATCTTGTCTATCAAAGATGAGAACGCCACTATCACTATTTTTAAGGTGCATTTCATGGGCCACATGATGAATATCCAGTAAATCGTACTTAAAAACCCCGGCAAATATTAGTCCCACAGAGATAACTAAACCAAAAGGTGTTACATCAAATGCCGGTATAGGTAGTATTCTCAGATTATATATTAAAGTAAAAAATACGGGTATAAGTCCACTGATCATCAGTAAATATAGTTTTTGTCTTTTTTCATGTTGAGTACTTAATTTTACGGTTAAGATAAACATACCTATACCTAATAAAAGGTAACTGTAAACCAGGTTTAAATAGAAGATCGGGCCGTGCTCATAGAAGAGCAAATCTCCCGGATTATTGGATACAGGAGTTATCGCTGGCCAGAGAAGACCATGAAGGGGGTTGGTAAAAGCCATAACAATAACTATACTGGGAATAATTAAAAGCAGACTTATTATGGCGGGTTTTAAATATTGGTCATAGTTAGTATAAGTTAATATGAAAATAAACCAGAGTGGGGCGGTGGTTGCCACTCCCAGGTATGCTACTTGAGCCCAAAATATTTTAGTATGGGCTTCTAAACTTAGAAATTCCATCCCGGTTCCCACAAACCAGAAAAAGATCACCACTACCAGGGATAGGTAAATAGTATTTAAACGGGTTAGGGGGCTGCGTAAACTGATAAGTCCTAGTAATAAGGTCCAAAGTGCAAAGCATAATGAAATTATTCCTAAACCAATGTATTGGGGGTTCATAATTTTCTATTTCTCCACATAATTAATATTACTAGGACATTCTTTATTAATAAAATTATAGTTTTATATATATTTTTAATTATTTTCCATTAAGTGGATTATGCAATTAATACATTTATGTCTTCACAGAAAAAAATTAATCTCTATAATATTATTTTTCTAAAAATATATACTAAAATAATGATTAATAAATCACTTTTTTAGGTATACCCAAAAAAAAGTTATAGTTTAGAATTTTTGAGTTTAAAGAAAAATAAGTTCTTATAAGGATTGAAAGTAATTTCTAAAAGTTTTAAGAAAAATATTAGAAAAAAAAGGAAAAAGGAGAAAGACGTTATTGCGTATCGTCTTTCCTTATTTAATTGGAATTAGAAAGGTAGTTCTGCGTATCTATTATGAATAGTTGCAGTATTCCTATTCCAACTATTAATTACGCCCAAAGAGTTTCTTACGCTGCTAGGATCAGCTATAACCCATCTTCCATCTATTAACAGTTCACCCCAGACATGTCCATAGCGAGCTCCACTACTGAAAGTACAGTTACCATGCACATAACGAGCAGGAATACCTGCTGCCCGGGATAGTGCTATTAATACATGAGCTTGATCTACACAGTTACCGCTTCTAGTGCTTAAAGTACCAACTGCACCATGTCGAGTGTTATAGTAGAAACTGTAGCCTACCTGATATCTTACCCAGTTAAAGATAGCCTCAGCTTGACTCCAAGTGGAATTTTTACCACTAATCAAAGAATTGGCTAAATTAACTATGGAAGAATGGTTCACCTGACAGTTTCGAGTTGCACTCAGATAAGTAGTATCCACTACCACGTTTTTCAGGAAATCATCATCCAATGAAACTGAATTAGGTAGTACGCCACTGTTTTGATGTTGATGTCTGGCTATTTTAGCAAACATGTATATCAATGATTCGTATCTGATTCTTCCTCGACTGCTGCTGGCAAAATTAGGTGCTAGGCCATTGTCTTCAATGAAACTTAATACCCGCTGTGCTATTTCCACGTATTCAGTTTTAGTTAAACTTCCACTTAACTTATCTCCAATAGGACCATTAGCAGGATTTACTTCTTTATGTGGGATGTTAGTACTATCCCCAGTGTTGCTTTGTACTATCTCTTTGCTTAGTAGATGTAAAAAGTCACTCATAGCTACTTGTTGGTTGTTGATAGTTACAAAGTTAGGTAATCTCTTGTTACTTTGAGTAAAGCTTAGTACTCTATTAGCTGCGTCCTGGATTTGACTTAAAGTGAATTTAACACCAGGGTTTCCTGGTTCTGGTTCATCTGGTTCATCTGGTTCTGGGTTAGGTGCTGGTTGTGAACCTGTTGTTGCTGGTTGAATTTGGTTTACAGAGTTGGTAAGACTTATGAAGTTAGGTAACCGGTTGTTCTGGTTATGGAAATTCAGAATCCGAGCAAATACAGAAACCAGGCCTTCAGAGCTAATAGTACCTTGTGGTACAGTAGCAAAATTTGGTATTCGGCCATGGTTATCCATATAACTAACTAAGCGTTGCGCGAGATCTAAATAATCAGCTCTAACAAGATCTCCTGTTCTTATGGTTCCACTAGAATTAGGTGCTGAGCCAATATCCTTAGGATTAATCTGGCTTTGATTACCAGTATTTAATTGAATGCTGGCTTGACTCATAAGATACATGAAATCATATATAGCTATCTGACTACCGTTAATAGTTACATACTGGGGTAAGCGCTGATTTTCATTGATAAATGAATTTACTCGACTAGCTGCCTCTTTAATACTGCTTGGAGAGAAACTCGTTGGGTTATCATTAGATGATTCATCACCATTATCGTCATCCTGAGAATCATCATTCTGAGGAGGTGTATTATTACCATTATCTGACGATGGTGGATTATTAATTGGATAAGAGTTATTTACTCCCCTTGCTGCTGCTACATCATTGGTATCATTTAAAGTTACGAAATTAGGTAACCTTTGATTTCTATCATGGAAATCTAGTATCTTACTGTAAGTGTATACCATTGATTCGTACTTGAGTTTACCTTCATCAACACGACCAAAATTAGGTGCCTGTTGATTCTTGTCCATGAAATCAATCACTTTCTGTGCTAGATGCTGATATTCAGTTTTATCTAGATTTTCAGTGAGATTATCTCCCATAGGATCTGAAGCAGGAGCAATTCTCTTGAGAGCAATGTTAGCATTATTTCCAGTATTTAATTGAACAGTAGCCTGGCTCATGAGGTACAGGAATTCACTCATGGATAAATAATATCCGTTGGTGATCTCCAAGGTGTTAGGTAATCGCTGATTGTTATCAACAAATGACTTAAGCCGTCGTGCAGCATCAGTTATTTGTTTTAAACTATATGTAACATCTGCAGCTGCTTCTTTTCCAGCCATGACATTATAGAATGATTCTTCTATCAAACCATGACGGAAAATAGCATAACCACTTGCACCATTTCCCAAGGCCGCTTCTATATCAGCCAATAATAAGCCAGTAGGTAGTCTTGCTAGATTACCATCGGAATAGTAGCTTAATACAGCTACCCAAACTGGAGTTCCATTAGCCTGATCTACGATGTAACGGGTAGCGGTAGCGACCCAATCAACCGTCTGCTTATAGTTACCTCTGTATATCATCGGAACCAGTACATCTAAGTGTTCAGCCAGTTTAGAGTAATCTTGTCCGTAGTATTCTGCATTTGCAACGCCCTCTGGCATTAATGCAGCTGAGACTAAAGCATTTGGATTAATAGCTTTAACATGCTGATATACTTGCGCTACAAAATTAGTTATGGATTCTGTTCCTTCGGCACCAGCTCTATTAGAAGCAGTTCCAGGATAACGTATATAGTCTAGATGTACACCACCTATTCTATCATCTGCAAGATAATTTTCGATTTCAATTAAGAACTCGTTTTTATTTTGCTCATTAGTACGATCTATCCACTGACCATCTTTATAGAAGGCCTGTACCCACACACTAACTCTGATCCCATTATCCTGGGAGTCTTGTAGAAACTTATTCAGAGCATTCGTGTACTGGGAACTTCGGAAGGCATGATAGTTTAGGAAAATATCGGTGACTCCAGCTTCTTTTAACTGAGCAAAATTCACCGAACTCATACCATCTGCTCTAACATAAATAGCACCGGATGGGTTGGAAGAGCTTTCTCCACCTGCGGCGGAATATTCTGTTTTTTCTTCTTCACTAGTTTTTGATGTTTTATCTGAATTATCAGTTGTATCTGTGCAATCATCACTATTATCAGTCTCTTTTGAGCTTGCACTATCAGCCATCTCTTTCGGGCCATCTTCATCTGTGACCTCTTCTGAGCTTTGGCTGAGAGTAGTCTCTTGGGACTCTTGATTAATAGCGGCATCTTCTAGTTCTTCATTATAGTTTCCTATGTTCTCCATGTCTGTTTGGATGTCTTGGACTTCGGTATCATTGCTTTGGGCATAAATTGCGTTTACATTTAATAAAGCAATGCATAATGCTAGTATTAGCACTATATTTTTTTGTCGCGAAATTCTATCTCCTCCAAATCACAATAACCTCTCCCACACTCAGGACCATCATAATATAAAAAAATAAGGTCCCCATGATAGGGTAGGTTAAAGTGATAAGCATAATCAACTTTGACTTTATATTTAAATATTGCTATTTTTTTCTCCTATAAAGACGCTATATGAACCTTTTAAATCAAATAAAGCTCTTAGTTGAATTATTTTATAAGTATCCCCCTATATTCTTATTTTTGATCTTCTTTTACTTTTGTTGCCTTGATTCAATACTTTAAAACACTATTTATTCCCCTCCCCTACCTTTTTTGATAGAAATAACCATGCTGGAACTTTATTTATGGAAATAATTACCAATTTATCTTATAGCATTAAAGATTAACACTTAAAATTTTATAAATCTCATTTATTAGGAATAAAATTTTATTATAAACACTTAAAATAAGAATAATAAAAAATCAATAGTTTATAAAACTTTTAATATAAATTAAAGGTCTATGAATCGTTAAAAGCTTTCTAGTTCATAATTTTTAACTAACTCTATCCTAAGTTTTTATAGTACCCACACATTTAGCCCCAATTTTGCATTCCCAGTTAAATTTCAGAATTTTAACTCAAATAAAAACTGGAAAAATAATAATTTTCAAAATATAAACCTTTAATGTTATTATTAATAATAATAATAATCTGCAACAATTAAAGAAGGGTCACCGGTTAACTATCACTTTTATATACAATTTAATCACTTAAACTGGTTTAAATGTATTAATAGGAATTTACAAGTTATTAGCTTTACTAGGTGTCCCTTTTCACATCTATCCCTAAATAATTTAAAATCTAATTTAATATTTTATCCAAATTATTATATAGCGGATTACCAAAAAAAAAATGTGCTACAAAAAAAAATTTAATTTTAAGAATAGAAAAATAATGGCCTATGATATT
>PWMT01000146.1 GCA_003558085.1 Methanobacteriaceae archaeon | reverse complement strand
TATGAATATCCATTAGTGATATTAGAGAAATATTTCCTTCATTATGTACCATAACTAAAGAGCCGTCTTCTGCTGCTACTGAATTAGCACCAGTAATTCCAATTTTACAATTTTCCACTTTTTGCAGCACGTCCTTTTTAACTAGTTCCATTATACTATAAGGATCTGCTTCCACTTCCACTCCCAGGGAATTTGAGATAATTTCAGCAATTCTTTCAATATTTAAATGTAAAGCAGGACCAATAGGATGGGCAGGGGTTTGATCATGTGGATTTAACTGCAGAATCCTATCTCCTAGATCTGTTTCCACCAGTTGGATTTTATTATCTTTTAAAAAATCAGAGAGTCCTATTTCATTAAGGGTGTTTGATTTAGATTTAGCCACCTTTTTTTCCTTATCTATTAATTCATAAATAAATTTTAAGGCTTCCTGGGAGTCATGGGCATATAAAAATTCAATACCATTTTTCTGGAAATTTTTCTGGGCAAGACTCACTAATTCAGGAATTTTCTGCATAGCTTCTCTTCTGATGATCTTAACCTTTTCTTGAAGTTTATGTAAAAGAGGATCTTGGAGAATTTCTCTTCTCCTTTTATCCATAATTTTAAATGAACCTCTCATAGTTTTTAGTTCATTCACTTTCATTTAAATTACCCTCTAAAGACATTAATATTAATTCTGATAAGTCCCATACTTCTAAGCCCCTGATTTTTAAGTTGAATTTGCAAAAGGGGCAAGATGTACTTACAAAGTCTGCACCTGTATTTTCAATATCTTTCACTTTTTGACTAGCAATTCTCTTAGATAAATCACTGTAACCTGCCTTCACTCCCCCTCCAGATCCACAACATCGGGAATGTTCATGATGATGTTCCATTTCCACTAAATCTCCTAACTTTTGAATTAATTTCCTTGGTGCTTCATATTCTCCCATATGACGTCCCAAGTGACAAGGGTCGTGGTAAGTAATTTTCTTGGACGAATTTTCCAGATGGATTTTATCCTGAGCTAAGAGTTCCTGGAACAGTTGACTGGTATGGATTACTGATAATTCTACTCCCAGTATTTGTTTATAATCTTTTTTTAGGCTACGATAACATCCCCCACAAGATACCAGTATTTTTTCGTTTTCAAATTTCTCCATATTCTTTTTCATTAAATTTTGAGCATCTTCTTTAAATCCAGTGCGTAAAAGTATTGATCCACAGCATTCTTCTTCAGATAAGTATTTAAAATCAATTCCAGCAGTTTTTAAAATAATTTCTGTAGCATCGACAATTTCTTTAACTTTCAAACGGGCCACACAGCCTCTAAAATATAACATTTTTGCACCATTAAGTTTATAAGATCAGTTTATTAGGTAAAAAATAATAGAGTAGAGTTTTTAGGTAAAATATTTATTTATTCACCCTACTGGATTAGTTAAGAGTTCTATTTATATCTAAATCAATTTACTATAATAATTTTCTAGTTCACCAGCCAGTTTTTCTCCTTGATATTTAAGGTATTGTGTTTTACCCTCATTTTTTAGTTTATCATAGATATCAGGGTTATCCAATATCATTTTTATTTTTTCTGCCAAGTCCCATGGATCTTGAACTTTAAAAAACATTCCTCCTTTTTTCCCACTAGCTTCCCTTAAGGGATCTATGTTTGATGCTATAAAGGGTACACCACAACCCATTGCTTCAACAATAACCAGACCAAAGCCTTCCACTTTACTGGGAAGACATAATAAGTGGGAGGAATTGATAACTTTCAACACATCTGCATGTTTTTCCATAAAACCACAGAATTCAACCTGACTTTGTAATTCATATTTATCAACCATTTCACGTAGTAGATTTTCTTGAGGACCAGTTCCTATGATTTTACACTGTAATTTCATATTTTCTTGTTTTAAGAAAAATAGGGCCTTTATTAAATCTTCAACTCTTTTATATTCCACCAAACGAGACACACAACTTATGGTGGTATGTGAATATTTTTCAGATTTTACTGGTGGGAAATCTACGATGTTCGGTACTACCACGATTTTTTCTTCTGGGAAAAATTTTGCTAATTTATTTTTAGTATAGGCAGATACTGCTACAATGAGGTCTATATCTCGCGATAAATTATATCTTTCCAGGATTTCACCGGTAAAACCAGCTAATCCTACATTTTTTATCCATTCACCAATCCATACATCATGATATCTGACTGCCACGGGAATATTTAATTTTCTTCCAATTTTCCATGCTACCCAATGGGTGATCCAATTATAACCTACTACCAAATCCAGATCCAGTTTACAGCCCTCTTGATAGGCATGGTACATGAAACTTAAACGCTTTTGGAAAGATCCTGATTGGACGTAAGAGCGTTTACTGCCGCAGCCTTTAACTTTTATGTTGTTTATTTCATATTGAGGGTGCATATCCTCTTCCAGTGATGTTAAAACAGTTATCTCATGATTTTTTGCCAGATGAAATGCTTCTTTATAGGCTGAAGCTTCTGCACCGCCTCTTACTTCCAGTTTTTCACTTTTAGGGAAATATTCACTGATAAAACATATTTTCATATCCATATCACTGTTTTTGATTAATTCCTAATTATCCTTCTAAAGCTAATATTTATTCTAAAGCCCAATATTTATCTAAAAATTATTCCTGGTTTGCTTTTTTATTTTTTTTCTTCAAGTATACGTTCTATTTTTTCATGTTTTAGAGATATTTCTTGTACTAAATCACTTATATCGGATTTTAAACCTTCAATCATGGTATAAATCTTGAATATGAGGTAATAACTTCCTAACAAACCTAATATTAAAACTAAATCAAGGCCTCTTCCTATACCGATTAGGTTGGCCAAAAAACTGGTCTCTTGGGGGAAAAAGGAAATTATTATTACTGAAAACCAAGCCATCAGCCAGAATATAAACATTGTAATGGAAATTTGACTTTCTTTGAAACGAATAATGGCTAAAATAATTCCTATGACTGCTATTAATCCCGCTATATATGGATAGATCATCTTAACACCTTTTATTAAGTTAAATATAGTTTATATTTTTTAAATTATATCTTATCATTTAAGGTTAGAGCATCAAAATTTTTTAAAAAACTCCATTATCATTTTAAATAATATTGCCAATCCTATAGAGGTATTGGTACCTTTAGCCAACGAATAATCAGTGTAAATGGTTGTTATAGGAACTTCCACCATCTTTAAATTATTTTTTTTAATTTCTTTTATAATCTCTGAGGAAACAGCGTAACCTCGTGATTTAACTTCTAATAAACTAGCTGTTTCCTGGTCTAATCCACGAAGGCCACATTGAGAATCATTTACCCGCATATTATAGAAAATTCGGGTGATCATATTCATTATTTGGTTAGCTATTTTTTTGGAAATCGGCATTTTATCGTAATTTCTCTTACCTAAGGCTACTTGGGCATCACCCTTTTGCAGAGGTTCTATAATTTTTGCTACATCCTCGGGATGATGCTGGCCATCGGCATCAAAAGTTACTATATAATTAGCCCCTAGATTTAGCGCACATTGTATTCCCGTTCTCAAAGCAGCCCCCAAACCTTGATTAATTAAATGTTGACATATAAAAATTTTTTGAGGATGTTTTGCTCGGATATCATTAACTATTGAACTTGTTTGATCCTTTGAGCCATCATCAACAACTATTACGCAGTAATTCCTTTCACATAACTCTTGCAAAACTTCCCCCACTGTTCTTTCTTCATTATAGGCGGGCATCACTATGAATATTTTCTGAGAATTTTTATCCTGTGGAGATAGGGGATTAACACTAAAAATATTCTTTTTTGCGCTAGGTTCATTATTATTAAAGTTAGCCATAGTATCCTCAAAAGAAGATGGTACTGAATCTAAATAATTAATGCTTTCTTTAATTTAGAGGGAGAAATAAATTATGCTGTTGTCAATATAAATTTCTAAGTAAAAGAGCAACTCGTTTTCCTAAATTTTTACTAGTTTCGATACCAAAATCGTCATCCAAACAATCTTTTCTTTCCTTACCCATACCAGTTCCTCCATAGTGAGCAGTTGGTTGACCATCTCCAATCACTATAGCATCATGTATAAGGAAGAAATCATGAATAGCAGAACATGTAGTTTCCTGCCCTCCATTCCTTGAAGCTCCAACGGCTATTGCTCCACATACTTTATTTTTAAGTTTGAAATCTGTTCTTAATGGACGTGAACGATCCATTAACATCTTAGTCTGTGCACTAACAGTTCCAAAATAAACCGGGCTGCCGATAATGATGCCCTGTGCACTATTAATCTTACTTAATATTTCTCCCATGTCGTCTTGGATGGAACACTCGCCTGTACTTTTACAGTTTTCACAGGCTATACAGGGATTAATATCTTTCTCACCCAAAAATATGCTTTCAATATTGACTCCTTCATTTTTTGCAGCTTCCAAGGCTTGTTCAACTAAAAAGTAAGTATTGCCTTTCCGGGGACTTCCTACTATTCCTAATACTTTTAACATTTTATGCATCCTTTTTCTTTATATAAAAATAAGGATGATCCTTTTTAAATTTTTTTGCATTACTCTTATTTAATTTAAGAATATTCCGGAACCTTATTTTAAAAAAAAATCAACTGCAAGGCTAATTTTTTAAACATTAAAGTGGCCCCACATCAGGCTTACCTTCTCTTAAACCTTTTCCCGCTTCTCTTTCAAGCTTATCAGGTTTAAATAATATTTTTATTAGATTGTGGGCGTGTTCTCGCGCTCGATTTTCAGCCAGTACCTTTAAATCCTGTGGATCGGATTCTTCATCTTCATGAACTAAAACTTCTAGAATGTGGGTGTTAGTTAACAGTTGGGCCTGAATAATACCAGTGGATGCTTCATGGGCACATGTTTTATCCTTTTCTTCAGGTCCAGGCATACCTAAGGCAAGAACAATTTCGCATTTCTCTTCTTCAATTAATTTTTTGGAAGCTACTGGTAGATCCTTAATTCCAGGCACTGTTTTTCTAATAATATTTAAATTCCCCATATGCATTTTTATTTCATCGATAGCCGCAGCACCCATATCAAAACGGGCAAAAGTAGTATCACATATGCCAATATTTCTCATTTCATCACCGGATAAGATTTCACATGTTTTTACCCCTTATCTTTTTTCCAGGTAATCGATTAATCTGGTCCTGGCTTCACCTATAGTTAAGGGGTATGGTTGAGAAAAAGGGAGGTTATTTTCCTTTTTCAATATTTCCATGAGGTGCGCTATACGGGGAAGCCTTAAATTAGAACTGCGAATGGTTTCCACGTCTTCAAAAACCTCATGTGATGTTCCTTTTTTTATTATTTCTCCTTTACTGATTATATAAATCTGGTCTGCATAGAGAGGTACTAAATCCACATCATGAGTGGATACAATAATAGTCATTCCTTCTTTATTTAACTGATATAAAAGCTTAATTATTTGAGAAGCACCTTTAGGGTCTAAACCAGATGTTGGTTCATCTAATACCATTATTTCTGGTTTCATAGCTAAAATACCGGCTATGGCCACCCTCTTTTTTTGACCTCCGCTTAAGTGATGAGGAGGCTTATCCTCAAAACCATCCATACCTACTTTTTTTAAAGCATCATGAACTCTGTTTTCTACTTCATTTTGACTCAAACCCATATTTAAAGGTCCAAAGGCCACATCTTCACTTACCGTAGGGGCGAAAAGTTGGTCATCAGGGTTCTGAAAAACGATACCTACTTTTTGACGAACCTTCATTAAACCCTCCTTATTATAATTTAAACTTTCTTCATTGACTATAACTTCTCCAGAGGAGGGCTTTAAAATACCATTAAAATGTAAAAATAAAGTAGATTTACCAGCACCATTAGGTCCTAGCAATGCTATCATCTTACCTTTTTTTACCTTAAAATTAACGTTTTGGAGGGCTTCTGTGCCGTCAGGATATTTATAATGGATAGCTTTAGCTTCAATGATATTCATGGCATCACCAGTAAATTGAAAATTACAGTTAATTAAAGGAATTAAATTCTAATTGTATTTTATTAATATTATCTTTATCTACCCTTGATTATAAAAGTTTAAACCCCGGCTTTATGGTACTTTCTTATCAAATATTAAAGACAAAAAAAAATAGAGTGGTCTAGAAAAAACATACCTTCTCATTTAGAACAAATATTTTATATTTTTACATTCTATGCTTATCCAGTAATCATCTTAGAAAAAGGCTAAAAGTAAATTATTATGTGCCATTAAAATTAATTTAAACTATATTACAAGAAAATTTTATAATTTTAATGAGGCTATTTTTCCCTAAAACTAGATACCACCATTTTTAAGTAAAATAATCACTTATTTACCAAATTTTTTTAGCATAAAAATATAAGAGTTGATTACTAATTTTTTTAACATGAAGGTTAAAAATAGGATTATACTGGCCATGGATTTGAGGGACATAAACCAAGCTAAAACGGTTATTGAACAAGTTTCTGATTATATTAATACCATTAAAATAGGATATCCGCTGGTACTATCCCAGGGACTCTCTTGTTTTTCTCAAATTAAGCAAGATTTTTCCTTACAAATAATCGCTGATTTTAAAGTGGCTGATATACCCAAAACCAATCAGAAAATCACCCAGGTTACTTTAGATGCAGGAGCCGATGCCATCATAGTCCATGGAATAGTAGGTGATGATAGTGCCCGGGCCTGTCAACAAGTGGCTGAACAGGCAGGTAAAGAAATATTTCTGCTTACTGAAATGTCCCATCCCGGATCAAAACTTTTCATAGCCCCGGTATCTGATGAGATTGCTCGTATGGGAATTGAATTAGGCATAAAAAATTATGTAGCGCCTTCCACTCGTCTGAATAGGTTAGAAAAGATTAGGGAAGTAGTGGGGAAAGATTCCTTCATTATCTCACCAGGAGTTGGAACTCAGGGAGGCGATCCCCGGGAAACTTTAAAATTCGCCGATGCAATCATTGTGGGTAGATCTATTTATGCAGCCCCAGACCCAGAAGAAGCTATTCTAGAAATATTAACTAGTATAAACTAAAATTATAAAATCTCAAAAAAAATATTTCAAATCAATAATTTTACGAGATTTGAGTTGAGAAAGCCCACTACTTTGGTGGTGGGATGAATCAATCTCTCTATCCATTAGATAAATATAAATAGGTATCTGACAGATATATGATATTGATGTCTAGTCAAAGATGGATATGTAGCAGAACAGCAGTATATAATCTGAATTATCATATAATATGGTGTTCTAAGTATAGACGTAGAGTACTTAAAAATCAAATCAGACAACGATTAATCATATTGTTGCAAGAGAAAGCAAAGGAAATCAATGTAAAAATCGAAAGTATGGAAATAATGGAAGATTATGTTCATTTATTTGTCACGGCTGACCCGACATCATGTCCCCACTGGATAATACAACAATTTAAAGGGTACACATCAAGAAAACTGCGGAAGGAGTTTAAAGAACTAACAACACGTCTACCAACATTATGGACACGTAGCTACTATATTGAATCAGTGGGACATATTTCTGATGATACGATTAAAAAATATATTGAGGACCAGAAAGGAAGATGATTTTTAACCTACAAAATAAAACATGGACAGGATTATTCAGAAGAACTTGTCAAAGCCCGTAAAGTAGCTGAATACGCTGTTTTAAACAAGAGAAATTTCAAAGTCTTAACCAGTAAGTATGTTAAGCATTATGGCCTAAAATCAGTTATTTCTAATCAAATACTGTGAAAATATGGTCGTAACAAAAACATTAAATCTGCTAAAAACGTTAATCTTATAATACCCAATCAGGGAATCAAAGCAGATAAAGAGAACAGAACAATCAAAATATCAAGCTTAAAACTGGAGTTAAAATATTATTTCCAAAACAATTTTGAAAAGATTAACCAAATTGAAATAAACAAAGAATATGCTTTTATCAGTATAAAAATCCCTGAAACAGAGGAATATCAACCAGAATCATATGTTGGTGTTGATTTAAACGCCACAGGACATGTAGCTGTCGCTTCTAATTGTAAAACTGGCAAAGTTATTAAATTAGGTAAAAAAGCACCATATACACATAAAAAATACAGTAATATACGTAAAACATTGCAAAAACAAGGTAAGTATCAAAAACTCAAAGAGATTAAAAATAGAGAAAGTAGGATAATCAAAGATTTGAATCATAAGATAAGCAGAGGTATTGTTGATTTTGCCCATAAAACTAAATCTGGATTGAGGTTAGAGGATTTAAAAGGTATTCGTAATACTGCTAAATCAAGTAGGAGTTTCAGGTACACTTTGAACAGTTGGTCTTTTTATCAACTTAAAATGATGATAGAGTATAAGGCTAAGCTGCTTGGAGTACCAGTTTCTTATGTTGATCCCAAATACACATCTAAATGTTGTAGTAAGTGTGGAAGGATAGGTAAACGGGATAAGAAAATTTTTAGGTGTTCAGTTTGTGGACATGTTGATAATGCTGATGTTAATGCAGCTTTCAACATAAGCATGGACATCAATAGTACTTATCAATCTGATACAGACAGAGATGTATCAGAAGGGAGCACTGAGACCCCTAAAACTGCTCTTAATTAGGAAGCAATTAAACAGTAGAACCCCCATGACTTTAGTCATGGGAGTATGTCAGCAGAACAATCCTAAAATTTGATGGTTTAACTTTTTTAAATTAAAAATAAGCTTATGCAATCTTATATTATCTGAAATTGTGTAAATACTTTTATATACCTGATTAAAGGAGTATCCACTTAATTCATAAGAAATTTCAAACAAGAGGAAATACACAATTGCTGAGGGGTTTAATAAATCCAGGTAAACTGGATTAAAAATATGGAATGTCTTTAAAAAAGTTAATATTCCCAGTAAAATGATTAGCAATTTCAAGGTGAAACGATATTTAAAGAAGATTATCCAAAACTCATGTTTTTTTAATCTAATATTATCATGGCCTAGTTCATCTAAATAAGCAGCTAAAGTGCATAGACTTAATGTTAAAAAAACCAGAGAAGGAAACCCTCCTATAAAGGTAAACACTAAAAAGGTAATTAAAGTTAAAAAATGATGCACACCATCTATTTTTCGAGATAATAAGGTACCTAACATGATAGCTAAAAATATATAGGCAGCGTCTTGACTGTTAACTACTAAATAACCAATCAAAATCCCAGAAAATATACCCGAGATCACTGCTATTTTTTTATCACCTTGTTCATCATAGGCATCATCTGATAATTTCATCAAGAAACCTGA
The DNA here is from genome assembly GCA_003558085.1 of Methanobacteriaceae archaeon. Taxonomy (GTDB): domain Archaea; phylum Methanobacteriota; class Methanobacteria; order Methanobacteriales; family Methanobacteriaceae; genus Methanobacterium_F. The sequence continues at coordinate 10,584 of PWMT01000146.1, read as the reverse complement.
TAAAAAATAAAGTAATGCTAAAAATAAATAATCCATTATTAAACTCCTAATATTATCTTTCTACTCTAGCAAATCCAATGCACCGGCTAAGATTAGGGGAAAAAGTATGGTGACATCGCCTATTACACTTACTAATTTAGAATCAGTTTGGGCTTTAGCCCAGGATTTAGCTTCCTCTAAAGGAGCACCACTTAAACTTCCACTTTCGCTGCGGTCCATGGTGATTTGTATAGCTGCATCCACCCCTCCTTTCAATAAATTAGAAGCTAAATTATAATGTTTTGGTAATCCTCCACCTAAAATTAAGGCACCAACTTTTTTGGAAGCAAATACTATATCAGAAAGGTGATGCATGTCACCTACCGCATCTATAATTAAGTCACTGCTCTGGGTAAACATCCATAATTGAAGACCTAACATGCTATCTATTAGGCCGGGTGAATATACAGGCACGCCTTTTAAGTAGGCATTTCTAATAAATGAGTTTTCATCTTTAATTTTTGCCCCTATTTCATAAATTAGTTCTTGAATGGTTAATAATTTATTTTTATCAGCTATTTCCTGTAATATATGAGAAATTTCAGCTTCAAAAACTTCAAAATCTTCAGATTTAGTATATATATCACCAATACGACCCATACCTAATTCATACAGTTTTTTATCATCAAAGCCATAATCATAGTAATGATGACCACCAAAAGCTTCTAGTAAATCATGGGTAAGGTTAGCTCCACTGGTAATTATAACCTCTACTTGCCCCTCTTTAATTAAAGTAGATAGGATATCTCGCATCCCAGCAGGCACTAAAGGACCAGCTATACTTAAAAATATTTTCATTTCTGGATCTTGAAACATTTCAGCCAATAACCTGGTAGCTTTGTAGGTTCGACCTGCACCTAAGACCTTTGAATTACCCATTTCGTTTATTAAATCAGATATCTTCATCTGAGAATTTATTTTCATTGGCTTAATCTTCAAAGAACTTCCTCATCCCTAATTAAATAATATTTATTTCAATCCCGCTATCATATCTAGAAGGTCGGTTCTAGTTACTATACCTAAAGGAGTTCCTTTTTTAGTAGTTACTATTAATCGGCCTATATTCTTTTTATTCATTATTTCGATGGCATCTGCAATCATAACCTCATCTCTAACTGTAATTATATCTTTAGACATTACCTCAGATACTTTTTTTTCAATTTTATCCTGAGCAATGGCTTTGATTATATCATTTAAAGTTAAAATACCGATAATATCCTCTTTATCCAATACTGGCGCGCCTTCAATTCCTTTTTTTGATAATATAGCTGCAGCATTTTTAATATTATCATTTACATCTAGAGTAATTAGGTCCTGACTAGCCACTTCTAACACGGTTTTTTTAGGAATGCTACGTATACTGGTGGTATCCAATAGGATAATATTATCCATATCATCTCTTCCCACCACCACTCCATTTATAACCAGTTTATTTACTGGAGTGGGACCCACTCTAATTTTATCACCTAAATCAAGTTGTTTTATATTACCCAGAGCTTTAACAGCTGCTTCACATTCTCCAGGATGAGGAATACTGGTAAATTCTATTTTAGCCACTGAAATATCTTCTATTTTTTCCCCCTTCATATAAATAGGTACCGTGGTTTCACTATCTGTTGCAGAAATATTTAAAGTATGATAGGCTTTTATGGTAGGTTTATAACCTCCTCTAGGACCAGGAACGCCTTTAACCAATCCCAAACTCCTTAGCGATTGCATCTGATTTCTGATTGTTCCCGGGTTACGATTCATCATTTCAGCAATTTCTTCACCTTTAATGGATTTACCCTGGGATTTACGATATAGGTTTATCAAACTTTGCAATATCTCTTTTTGAACTGATGTGAGCATGGTCTTCACCTGCTTTAATTATAATTTATCTTGAAAAATAATTATAATTATTTTTAATTTATCATTATTATTGTATAAAAACCTAATCTATTTTTATTAGAACTACTGAGTTTTTATCCCTTACATCCTACTGGATAAGGTGAGTAGATAAAGAAAGTGGAGAAGCTTACATAACTACTCAATCCCAGAAACTCATGCAACTCAACAACATAATTAGCCTCTATGAACAAGATTCTAAGGAGAGTGGGAACTTAGTATGAAAAATATGGGGTTGGATAATAAAATAATTGACAAAAATTATTCACTTTTAGCAAGAACATTCCTTGGCTCTCCTTTAAGGACTTGGCGAAATATCTTAAACTAAAAATAGAATTGGGGTTAAGGCGAAATAAAAAAAAAATAAGAAATATTTTAAGTATTAGTGGATTTAGGTTTAGTTTTTCTTTATTTAAACGAAATAATTACATTAAAAGTTCTGCTGAATCTAATTTATAGTTATTTAAATCAGCATCTGGAGGATTTTCCATATATTTCTCTATTTCACGAAGTGCATCTGGAACTAATTCTTTTCTTGATTTATTTAAAGATTCTTCACTGTCCCAAAGTGTGATGATTACTGCAGCATCAGGATCATCTGCATGGAAGAAAATTAGATATCCTCTAAAATCTTTTTTACCGCGAGGTATATTAACTATGGAATTTAGTTCTTCCAATCCTAGTGTTTTTATGCCTTCTTCGCGTTGTCCTTTTTTAAATTTCCAAGGGGCTATTCTTGCATATACCATCCTTATCAACATCCACTATATCTTTTTATAATTATTTTATTCCTCTAATAGTTCTTTGATTTCTTTTTTAAAGGTATCCAGGTCATAATCCATGCCATGATATAAAATACCAATTCTGAGAATTAAACTACATAGATATGCTACTTCTTTTATTTCTTCATCTGTAACCCCTATAGATTTGACATAAGCTATCTGCTCATGAATAATGTAGGGATCTCTTGCACTGATGGCTGCTGCAAGTTCAATCAGTTCTCTATATTTTGCCGGAATTTTACTTTCTTCAAATGTAAATTTCTTAATTATGGCCCATTCATGAGCAACGACTTCTTTAGGTATGGCCTTTATGATTCTTGGAACACTACCTTCAGTTTTTTTTATTTCTTTTAAGGTTTCTTCATATTCACCCATCTTCATCACCCCCCCCAAATCATTATAGGGGATTTTTTCATAATTGCAGCTATTTTTTCCCGTATTTTAGTTCATATTCTTTTTTAAATTCTTTTTTGACGGTTTCCATTTCATAATTTTTAGCCTGGAGGATCATATCCCATCTTGAATCATAGCTAATCATATTGTAGACTTCAGCTATTTCTTCGTCTGTTGCTCCTTCATGTTTAGCTGCAGTTTCATAGCTTTGTGCCCAGTAGTGACTTTTCATACCTATTGCTCCAGCTAATCCAATTAATTGTTTATATTTACCTGGAATTTTGGTTTCTTCCTCATAAGTTTTCTTAGAAATAGCCCAATCATGTTCTAGGATATTTTTCGGTATAAATTTAACATAATCGGGAATCATACCTAATTTTTTTTCAATATCCTTTAAAATTTCCTCATATTCACCCATCTTCATCAACTCCTAATAGTAATATTTATATAGTTAAAACTTTATATATTTATCACTATTTTTATTTAGAAGATTCTTATTTATATTCACGGACATTAAAATTGTAATATCCCGAATAACGGTTTTTAAAGTCTTTTTTCATATTTTTATATTCGAGGATCTAATTTTCAATTGTTTTGCGAAATATTGGTTCCTCTATTGTTTTTATTTTATAACAACACTAGCACGGATCCGAAGTACAAATCTACTAATTCCAGATATTTAATCTTAAAATGATTTCTAAAATTATTTATTTTTCCCTGAAATTAAACCCTATAAATAAAATACCATATTATTTAGGAGTAGTTGGATGGAACCTTAAAAAATCTTATTTTAACCCATGAATACTGGAGTTGATTAAAAATATGGTTTAATTTAATGAACTAGAAGAAAAAATTTAGTACTCAAAGCTTTTAAACCCAGAAATTAATAAAAAATTAAGAACTTTATAAATTATAAATTAGCGGAGATTTAATGATAAAACATATTTTTGGCTTGGCAGTGAGAGTACTTCTACTAGATGATAAGGAAAAAATTTTAATAATCAAAAGATCTACGGATTCAAAAACTAATCCTGGTAAATGGGAACTTCCGGGTGGAAAGGTAGATCCTGGGGAATCATTCGATCAGGCTTTGATTAGAGAAGTTTATGAAGAAACCAAACTTAAAATAACACTAGATCATGTGGTTGGTGTTTCTGAGCAAAATCTGCATTTAATCAGGGCAGTCCATATCATCATGTCTGGTAGGGTGATGGAGGGTAAATTAAACTTAAGTCAGGAACATGAAGGATATGCTTGGGTATATCTGGAAAATTTACTGGATTATCCCTTGGCAGACTGGTTGCATGATTTTGTAACTAATCAGATTAATCTTATAAAATATCAAAAACAAGAAGAGGATACTTCAACAACACCCACTACCTTTAAACCGTTGCTTAATTCACTCAAAGTATCTCTGAAAAAATTTAAAAAATAATTATTTAAATTAAACCATCTAATCCCCAAAAAATATTGAAGCAGGGTTAATTATGCCCTAATTTTTTCTAATACTATTTAACAAGGCTCTTTTTTCCAATTGATAAACCAACTTACGAATCTTTAAAATTTGGTCAGGATTAGTAGAAATACTACTAATACCATATTCCATAACCTTTTTAATTATCTCCTGATCACTAGCAGCATGGCCACAGATAGCGCTTTCAATCTTATTTTCTCGACATTTGCGGATGGTTATTTCCACCATTTTTAACACCGCCGGATGCATTAGATCGTAATGTTTAGCCACTTTTAATCCCCGCCGATCTATTGCTAAAGCACACATAGTCAAATCACTCATCCCAATGGATATAAAATCCACTCCTTCCTTAAAGAACTCATCTAGGGTAAACACTACTGATGGAGTTTCCACACTAACACCCACCTGCAGGTCGCGATGTGCTTTTAAACCGACTTTTTTTAAGATTTTCTTGGCCTGAATGTATTCTGAAAGATCTCTTAAAAAGGGCATCTTTAATCCTATATTATAATACCCTTCCTCTATTAAAATTTTAATCGCTTCAAACTGTGCCATCAATATATCAACATGATTAATATCCTTATATATCCCTCTAAAACCTAAAAGAGGATTTGATTCTTTAAATTCTATATCTCCACCTTTTAAGTTTCTCAATTCATCAGTTACTATATCAAAAGTTCTAAACCATACCGGTTTAGGATAAAAAGCATCTACTATATCCCTCACCCCGTTGGCTAAAATTTCGCTTAAACTACCTTCTTTTAAAAGTATATGGGGATGTTTTCTGGTACGGGTAATAATTATTTCAGTTCTAATAGAGCCCACACCTCTGGCTAAAGGCGCAGTTTGAGCTGCGATTTCAGGGATATTTAAATTTACTTTAATATTAGTAGAAGGACTATAATATTGAATAATTTCTTTTTTATCTTCTAATTCCATAAAACCTTCAAATACTTTACCAGTAGTACCATCCACCGTAACCAACATGCCTGGTTCTAATATTTCACTAGCATTTTCCGTACCCACTATACAGGGTATCTTTAGTTCCCGTAAAGTAATGGCAATATGACTGGTAATACCCCCAAAATCAGTGATCACTCCACCTGCTTTTTGAAGATAGGTAATCATATCTCTAGAAGCTCTTTTAGCCACCACTATTTCGCCGGGTTTAATTTTTAAGGTATCAGCAAATCTTTCTATTTTTCGTACTTTACCTACACCTATATGGGAACTAGTACCTATTCCTTTAATGATTTCCATGAGTATACCTTTGCCTTGATATAGATTATTTTTTGGGTATGTAAGGAATAAAAATCTTAATTAATAGCTTCCACATTCCAAATTATTTTATTATTCTTTTTTAGAAACTTGGATTAAATTTTCAAATTACTTTAAAAACTTGAATAAAAATATAAGGATTTAAAAATTAATAATTATATATACTTATTTTCTTTTTTTAGAAATTATTCTAAAATTATATATAGTTAGGCTTAAAAAATTATTGGCCAAGCTTTTTAGTAGGTCGTGAAAATGAGAACGTATTGGAATGAAATTTTATTACCTGTACTTTTTTTCTTAACAGGAATTATAGTGGGAATAGTCTTAGAACTAATAGTTTACAGGAAAATCAAAGAAACAGCCATTAAAAGGAACAATTATTTATTTCAAATCTTCATATATTCTTTAAGGGGCATATTTCTTTTTACATTTACTATTGCCGGAGCATATGCAGCGGTTAATACCATAAATCTTTTACCAGAAACCCAATTTCTAATTGATCAAATCTTAATCATCGCCTTAATATTAGGTTTTAGCTGGTGGATAGGCCGTTTATTAGCAGGTTTTGTAAATTTATATACCAAAAATGCAGAGGGTGTTTTATCCTCCACTTCTTTATTTGCCAATATCACCAGGATCATTATATTTCTTATAGGTTTACTGGTTATAATCCAATTTTTAGGAATCCCTATAACTCCTATGCTTACTGCTTTTGGTCTTGGTGGTTTAGCAGTGGCTTTAGCTTTAGAAGACACACTTTCAAACATGTTTTCTGGTATAAATATTTTATCTTCCGGTGAAATTGAAATAGGTGATTATATTAGGTTAGAAAGTGGTGAAGAAGGCTATGTTAAAGATATCACCTGGCGTAACACTACCATCAAACCCCTATCCAATAATATCATTCTAGTGCCTAATTCTAAGATGGCCTCATCCATCATTACCAATTACCATCAGGAACATAAAGAATTACTGGTAATGGTACCGGTAGGGGTGGCCTATGATAGTGACCTGGAAAAAGTAGAAAAAATTACAATAGAAGTTGCTAATGAAGTCATGTTAGAATTAGATGCTGCTGAACCAGGATTTGAACCATATATACGTTTTTTTCAGTTCGATGATTCTAGTATCAATTTTAATGTAATTTTAAGTGCTAAAGAATTTATTGAACAGTACCGCCTAAAACACGAATTTATAAAAAGATTACACCAAAGATATAATCAGGAAGGTATTGTAATTCCCTTCCCTATCCGGACTTTATATATGAAAAAATGATTTTTCCCTATTTTTTCTGCTAATATAATCTAAAATACGATTTTTATTTTTGGTCTGGTTTCATCTTGGATTCTGACATGCTATTTAAAAAAAGTTTAACCTCTAATAGTTATAATAACTCGTTTCTACTTATTAAAAAAAATAAAATAGTAGATCCGAATTAGGTAACGCGTATTACATAATCCGGAATCCTAAATCTAGCAGTATTAAACCTGCACTGATTTTTTTTTGAATATATTTTTATTGCACTCTATTGTCTTTGTAATTTTTCTACTAATTATTCCTAATTAAGGTCATAAAGATGCATGATTTGGTAATCTTCTATGTGTGCCGTAGAAGCCTATGATTCTGGAGTAGAGGTCGATTAGTGTTTCGTATCCTAGGTGGCCTTGTGAGGAATTTATGGATTGTGGTGCTTTAGCATTGGTTTCTATGTAATGGTTGATTTGTTGGGCTATGTTTATGTATTCTGTGCGTTGTATGTTTCCGGATCTGGTTTCACTGCGACTGTGGGTGGGGTTAGCTACTTTATATTGTATTATTGAGTTTAAGTTTCCTTGATTTATGTTGTTGGTGGCTCGGGTTAGTAAGTATAGGAAGTCGGACATTCCTACTTGTTGGTTGGAGATGGTTACGAAGTTAGGTAATCGGTTATTTCTTGCAATAAAACTCCTAACTCGGTTACTTGCATCAGTTAACTGGTTAATAGAATAAACATTACCTGTAGATATCAACTGATCATTACCAGGATGGCTAGGCGGATCAGTTATGATGTGATCTGTGGCCCATGCGATAAGTTGAGGTATATAAGTAAAGGCACCGGTAGTTAATTCGGGATGTGGTCCTACTAGAGCAACTCTGCCCTTACCAAAAAAGTCCCCTAATATGGCTGAATAATTTCTAAAACCGGTATTATTATCAGCATAATTGGCAAAAGAATCGATATTGCCACTTACACCATACATGGCCGGCCCATTAACATGAGTTATTTGCTGTAAACCTTCTAAATTGAACAGGCTTTGACCAGCGGAGGTTATTTGAAGTGTTAAACTACCAACATAATTTACTACTCTAGAATTAACGTTAGGTGCTATTCCCCAACCATTATAGTCAATACCACTACCGTGAACTCTATTAGATGCGGCATATGCTCCGGCACATATTCCCAGGAATCCCCCACCATTTGAAACGAAATTTCTAATAACATCACCATTGACATCCCTTAAATAAATGCGTCCACTAGTACCCCCAGGCATAACCAAAAGATCATATCCGGATAATGTGTTTTGATTTATAACACTGGAAGTATTATAAGTAAATGTGACTCCTGGAATGCTATTATTATTATTGGCGTAATTTAAATCACTTATCACTCCATTGATCGAATTTGAACTAGTATTTGATCCATTATAGATTAATACTTTTATGGTTTTACTGTTAGCTATACCATAAGATGCATTGGAACTTGAAAAATCATCATAGTTATTCAAGGTATCTGAATTAAAACCACCTTGGCCTTCATCAGATTCTAAGCTCTGAAAAACAGTTTCCTCACAATCTAGGGAACCATTCTCTGCATCAAATGATGTTTCATAATTTATAGTTTCGTTTATCTCTGAATCAGCGACTGAACAATTGGCATCTGAAGCATTTACTGCTCCACAGATAGCTATTGAAAATAATAATATAGCTACCAAAAATAGATATTGTTTTTTCACTTGTTACACGCCCCTTTATAATATTGGATTTTTTTTTTAGGGTAGATTATAACAAAATTATAGTATAATTAATCTTATATAAAGTTTTTTCTTTTAAATCAAAAAAAAGATTATTATTGAACTCTTTTTAGCATTTTAGACATCCTCGGAGTTGATTTTAATTTTAAATTTTTTTTCTATGATCTGCTTTAGTTCCTTGACAAACTCAACAATTATTAAAAATTATTCTAGTGAGAAAAAGAAGTTCTAAGATTTTTTTTAAATAATTTCTACTAAGATAGTATTATCTTAAATAAGATCTCATAACTTTAAAAAGGATTAAACTTAGGTTCTTACTTTATAAATAGAAATCATAATTTCATAGTTAGAATTTTATTAAAGATGTTTAATTAATGATATTCCCATATTACTATTATATTATTAGAATCTCTAATTGATTTGAAAAAATCTAAAAAAATAATAAAAAAAAATAAAAAAAAAGTTTTTATAGTTTTAAGCTCGAATTAAGAAGGGTCTGCTTCCAGGCATTTTTTCTTTGCCGGTAGCACCACAGTAATCTGCACCGCATCTAGCGCAAGTCCATTCACCATCTACAACTCCTTTAGGATTCCATAAAAGTGTGCCGTGGGTTCCACATCGGACGCAATAGTTAACAAAGGTCGATTCATGATAATTACTATAACTTCGTATACCACAGGTACATTTAGCGGTAGCACGCACAATTCCTGGTTCTATTTCCACCTCATATCCTGCATTTAGATGTGGTGGCGATGAAAGAGTCTCTATTAAGGGTACAGGCTCTGAATTGGCTGGCGAAGTTGGTAATTTTTCTCCATTCCAAGGATTTATTGATGCAAAATTGGGTAATCTATTTCTAGATCCATAGAAATCTACTATTCGTGAGTAAAGATATATCTGTGATTCAAAGCTGACAGGTCCTCTTGTAGTAGTTATAGCAAAAGGTGCTTCATTTTCTTTTGCCATGTATTTTTGAATATTATTTGCAAGTACAATGTATTCTATTCGATAAATATTGCCACTATTTATTTGTTCTGTACTGTGATCCGGTATTTTTAGGTTATTTTGCTCTATTGCAGTATTTATTCCTCTATTAATATTCAAAGTTGCTTTAGTTAGTAGATCTAAAAAGTCTGAGATAGGTACTTGGTGATTAGCGATTAATACGTGTTTAGGTAGAATTCTATTTGTTTCTATATAGTTTCTTACTACTGAGGCAGCATTTTGTATTTGGGATAAGGTATAGGTTTTTATAACTGGTGGTTTTTCTTGTTCTGGTGGTGTTGGTCCTGTCCCTGGGGAGCTATCGGGTAACTTTTGTCCACTCCAACTACTTATAGATGCAAAATTGGGTAATCTATTTCTTGTGCGGTGGAAGGCTACAATACGGGAGTAAAGATAGATTTGTGATTCGTAACTGATGATTCCTTGACTGGACTCTATGGATGGTGTTGCTTGACCAGTAGTTTCAATTTTATTTAAGATATTTCTTGCAAGTTCAACATACTCTGGTCTTTGAATATTTCCGGCATTAACTTTATCAACACTATAATCAGGTGCTTGTACATCATATTGGGTTACTCGGCCAGTATGGCTATCTTCTAAGTTTATGGTGGTTGTACTTAGCATGTGTAGGAAGTCAGACATTTGTACTTGTTGGTTGTTGATGGTTACAAAGTTGGGTAGTCTTCTATTGTTTTCAATGAAATTTCTAACTCTG
>PWMT01000007.1 GCA_003558085.1 Methanobacteriaceae archaeon | reverse complement strand
ATTTAAGTGATGTTGAGCTTGCAGTAGTCAAATTTTTAGTTGAAAAAGATGATGATTCTTTTATTAAAACTATTGAAGTAAAACCTGGTGAAAAAGAAATAGAGGCAGGTTTTTCTGATTTAAGGGCAGGAACCTGGGATATTACAATCAAAGCTGTGGATACTGAAGGTAATACAGGAGCTATGGGAACTGAGAGTGCAAGTATTACCCCGGATTCAATAACTGATGTAGAAGTAAATATGGAACTACTTGATGGAGATCTGGACCTTTTTATTGAAACACCGGCTGAAGAATTTGAATCCATTGAAATTATTGTTCAAGATTTACTGGGTGATGATCATAGAGAAGCAGAGATTACTGAGCAGAATGAATTAATTAATCTACAGTTTGGTGATCTGGCCCCAAGGAAATGGAGAATTGAGGTGACAGTGAATAAAGAGGAAAATATATCAGCTCATTATACTTTTAAAATACTACCGGGTAGAGAGAAAACAATGGGTATAGAAAATATTGATGAAAAAATTGATATTACTACATATACAACAGGATATACCAAAACAGGACAGATAGTTGATGAAACAGGACAGGGAATAGAAGATGTTTCGATATTTATAGGAAGTGAACTTGTTACAATTACATGTAGTAATGGTAAATGGGTTATACACCGCTTACCGGGAGAAAAAATTATAACACCAGAGATAGAAGACTACTATTTTATACCAGGGTCTTTTACTTTAAAAGAGGACAGGGAAGTTATTGATATTACCGGATATGAAGTTACAGAAGAAAGTAAAGGAAAAGTAGAATTATCATTTAATCCGGTTGGCCCCTATTATAGAAAAAATGTAGATGAAATAGGATTAAATCCTTTTGGTGTTCCAGAGATCAGGGAAGCAGTAAATTATCTTATTGATAGGGAAGAAATAATTGAAATGGTAATTGAAGATGAAGAATCAGATATAATGTCTGAAGAAATTTATCCTGCCTGGACATCTATAACAAAAGGTTCTCTGGGTTATAATAATTTTCAATCAGAAATTGACAGTATTGCTGATAAATATAGTTATGACCGGGAAAAGGCAGAAAATATTATTGAAAATGAAATGGAAGCACTTGAAGCAGTCAAGGAAGATGGTAACTGGTATTTTGAAGATGAAAAAGTCGAGATTATAGTTGTTATGAGGGCTGAAGATGTACGGTTAGAAATTGGCCATCATGTGGCTGATATTTTTGAAGATCTGGGATTTGAAGTAACCAGAAAAGAAAAGGAAATGGAAGAATTTTCAGAAATTGTATTAAATACTGATCCCCGTAATCTTCAGTTTCATATAGCCACCATCGGTTGGGTTTCAAGTTTAGATATTGATCAGGCTAAAAACTTTTATTATTTTTATTATCCCCGCACATATATGTTTGAACTATGGAAGGCTTATGAACCTGATAGTGAATTTAAAGAAACAATCGACCGGCTGGTTGATGGGGATTTTGATTCTATGGACCAGAGAAGCAGTCTTTTCAAAGATGCCCTGGAAATGTCTTTAGAGGATTCAGTTCGTGTCTGGCTTTATGAGTATGAGATGCCAGAAGAGGAGTAAATTTATTAATATTATAAAAGAGGGGGAAAAACAGATGAAAAGAATCAGTTTCTTCATATTATTAATGGTTTTGATTACAGGACTACTGGTTGGTTGTGATGAATTACTTGAAGATGGAGATATTATTGAAGAAGAAGGCAATTTAAGTATAACAGCGATTATCCCGGAAGAATTGCAGGGAGCTGAGGTTGAAACCTTATATCTGGGAGATATATCACTAAATGAAGTTGTCTTTACTGTAGAAAAAGATGATCAATCTTTTACAGAAACAGTGGAACCTGAAAGAGAAATTGAAGTTGTATTTCCTGAGTTAAGTTCTGGTAACTGGGAGGTTACAGTGGAAGCTGTGGACACTGAAGATAATAAAGTTGCCCTGGGAACAGAAACTGCAACAGTTGCCCCGGATACTACAACTGATATTGATATTGAAATGGAACTTGTTAATGGAGATATAGAACTATCAATCATTGTCTTTGAGGAAGATGTTGATTCTGTAGAGATTATTCTGGAAGATTTGATTGGTGATCAGGATATAGAGGAAACAATAAGTGATCCTGATGAGGAAATTAATTTAAATTTTACTGATCTGGCACCAAGAAAATGGAATCTAAAAGTGATAATAGATGATCAAATATCTGCCCAAAAAGATATTAATGTATTGCCGGGAAGGACAGCAGTGGTAGAAATATCTTTTGATCAAGGTGATTTAACTATTAATGTGACCTGGGATTTACCACCTGCAAGCCCATTAAATGTTATGGCAGAATATATTGAAGAGGATGGAGAAATTGTTGTCAGCTGGGATCAGGTAGATGAAGCTGATGGATATCTGGTATATAGAGGTATAGATGATGATGAGAAACAATCAAGAAAATATATTGCAAAAGTAGAAGAGCCGGGTACTGAATTTACGGATCAGGATATAGAAAAAGGTAAACCCTATAATTACTGGATTGTTTCTTATAGAGGAGAATTCACCAGTGCCTTTAGTTTTCCGGCTTCAGTGGCAACTGATGTTTTTTCAGTTTCAGGAGTGGTTGTGGATGAAGATGGAACAGGACTTGAAGGAATTGAATTGGTTTTTTATTGTAATGTTTCTGCAGGTATTGTAGAAACTGATGCAGATGGATATTTTGCTATTTCCGGACTGGAAGGTGAAGTGACCATAACACCTGATGAAGATAATTATTATTTTGAACCTTATAATATTACTGTAGATGAGGAAACAGATGATATCATTTTTGTAGCCTATGATCCCGTAGATACAGGTCTTTCTTCCGATTATTTCGGTCTTGAAGATGGAGCTGAGCAGAGTTATAGAATGACAGTAGAAACAGAGGATGAATCAGATGAAATAGAATTCACACAAACAATTATCCATGAAGAAACTAAAGATGGTATGGATATTTTTAAAGTAGAACAGGATAGTGATTGGTTCATGGGTGATCATTATAGAACCAGATATAACAATAAATACAGTATGTTTGATAATTATGATCAAATAAACAACCCGGACTTAAGTATGTTTGCTTTTGAAGCACCAATTAATGAAGGAGACACTGTTATATTTGATGGAATTGAACTTGAAGCAAAGGAAAAAATCAGAGAAGATGTTCAAGCTGGAACTTTTGATACCTGGATATTTTATGGTCAGGAAGAATTTGAATATGATGATGAAGTAGACAAAATAGAGTTCTATTATGGAATAACACCTTATCTGGGAATACTGGCTATTTATGCAGAGGTTGAAGTAATTGATAAAGAAACAGGGGAAACTTTAGAAACAGCATCTATCATGTTAGAGTTAACTGATTATGATTTTAATTAAAAAAATAGAACAAAAAAAACTCCCTATCATTTTTATTCTGATAGGGAGTTTTTTCTTTTCTTATTTCCGGTTTTGACCAAGTTCTGCTCCCTGGTCGATTAAGGTCTTTTGCAGTTTGTTTATATTAATTTTTTCGGGTAATACATTATCTTCTGTGGCAATGGCAGCAGCTGTACCGGCTGCTTCACCAATGGACATTATGGGTGCCATGGCCCTGTACGATTCATAGGTGGGCTGGTCAGAGGAGATACAACGACCGGCTACAAGTAGTCCTTTTATTTCCTGTGGTAATAAACAGCGGTAGGGGATATCAAATCCTTCATGTTCCAGAAACCTTCTGTAACCATAATAATGAATTATGGGTGAAGCACAGACAGCAATTACATCATCAAATTGTTTACCGGCTAGGGCTTCTTCAGCTGTCAACTTATATTTACCTTCAATAAATCTGGTCTGACGTACTCCAATTAATGGTCCTGTATCTACAATTTCTGCATCTTTAAGTTCAGGCCTATCTTTTTTTAGTTTTTCCAGGTGATCATAAATTTCCAGTCTGGTTTTAATTTCTTCTTCAGTAAGTTCTGCAGCATCAGCACCATTTAACAGTGGTGCAGCAGGACCCCAGATTGTCATACATTTTCCGGCAATTGAACCATGAATAGGCCCTGAATCTGTTTCTTCAGGAAACCCGGTAATTCTGTACATTAAGCCATCTCCAAGTCTTTTATCCTCATCATGTTTTACCTGCCAGAAAGGACAGCCAGCTTTATAGGCTACATCTGCATCTCCAGAGGTATCAATGATTACATCGGCAAAGATTGCAGAACGGCCGGATTTATTTTCAACAATAATTCCCTTTACTTGAGTATCTTCTTTTATAACATCAGTAAAATATGTATGGAATAAAATTTCAGCACCGGCTTCATGGACCATTTTTAGGGTAATATATTTGAATTTTTCAGGATCAATTGCATAACTGTAAGCCAGCTCTCCTTCTTCTATATTATATTTTTCCTTTTGCTTATAGGAAGACTGGCCCAGACCATCAATTTTATGCATTTCCACCATTATTTCTGCCCCAATACCTTTAGTAGTCTGTAGATAATCCGGTTCTTTCTGGTTACGAAAAGCATTAATATTGGCCATTAATGAAGCTGTGGCTGTACCCCCCAGATAACCAAAACGTTCAATTAGTAAAGTTGAAGCACCATTACGGGCTGAAGCAATGGCAGCTGTTAAACCCGCACAACCTCCTCCTACAATAATAACATCATATTCTCCATAAACAGGAATATCTCTGGCCTGTTCGTGATAATTTTTCATAATAGCCTCCCTTTAAAATGATATTTTTATTAATTATCTATTATATTTTTAGTTCTGGAACAGAGGCTTTTATCCTTTTTATTTTTTTATTTTTTTCTCAATTATTCTTTTGTCCAGTTTTTTACTTTCTTTAATTAATTGATTTAATTCTTCTCTACGTTTATCTATTTTTTCAAGTAATTCTTTAAATTTTTCCCTTTTCATTTGAATCACCTCATTGTTTAACTAATAATAATTCTTGTTATTATAATTACATAATTGAATGATACTGTCAAATTAAAATTGCATTAAAAAGATGTAATTTTTTGCAGGTGATTTTAAAGATTCAGTTAATTATAATAATATATAAGGATATTTGATAAATATTGTAATAAAAAAAGATTCAGGGAGGATTTTTAATGTCAGAAAATAAGAGGGTATTCCGTATTTTAAAAATGATAACTCTTATGAGTGGGAAACACAGAAAATGGTCAGCAAAAAAATATGCTGAATTTTTTAATATTTCAAAAAGAACTTTTCACAGGGACAAAAAGATAATTGAGCAAATGGAAATTCCCATTTATTATGATCACAAAAGCAATAGTTATGAAATACTGGAGACCTTTGAATTTAAGCCACCTAGATTGTCTCAAAATGAAGCATTAGCCTTATTACTGGCCGGTAAATCAATTCAGGACAAAACATTTCCCTATATAAAGGAACTGGAGCTGGCTATAGCCCAGCTGTTAAATTCTTTACCGGGATCTATAAAACAGGTCTTAAATGATATGTCAGAGAATATTATATT
>PWMT01000168.1 GCA_003558085.1 Methanobacteriaceae archaeon | reverse complement strand
TATCTTCCTCGCTAAGTATAGTATTTCGATCAGGACCATAGATCCATGATTCATTTCTTCGTATGGCCAATACCCTCATGCCAGTTCTAGTGGCTAATAATAATTCACCTAATGATTTTTCAGATAAATCTGAATCATTTTCAATAATAACTCTAATTATTATTTCGTCTGATTCTTCCATGACCATTTTAAATACAGGATGTGGTTTAATGCCTTTTAAAACAAGATCTGCAATATCTTTAGCTGAGTTTGCAATGGATTCTGCTGCTTCACCTACTTCTAACAGTGCAGTTAATCTTTCAGCATCTTCTACTGAACGGGCTGCTAGTAAAGATTCTTTTTTAATTTCATAGTTAAGGCGATTAACTTTATTTTCTAATTTAATAACTTCTTCAGCAGCATCTTTACTATTAAAAAGAAGTGCTGAGTAGGCTAAATCCACCATGAGCTCTGATAAGTTTTTCATCTCAATTAAAATATCCTTAACATTTTTTGACACCATTCATCCTCCCCTGATTGATGTTTATTATGAAAAATAGTAAATATTTATTTAAATATAATTTAATAAATACGTTTGGAATTTACTAAGATCCATTAATCATTATTCATTTGATTGCTTATTAATTTTTAATAGACATTCTCTTCGAAGTTTTAACAGTTCTCTCTTCTTATTTTTAAGATCTTGCACGCTTTCCAATATATTAGGTAATTTTTTCATTATACAGTTAACATTTTCATCCTGATGTATCCAGTCACAATCCTGACAACTCCATACGCCTTTATCTTTTATCCATTTTCCTCCCGTAGATCTGTCCCCACAAGGATAAAAAGGACAATAACAAAAGGTACAGTTTTGAGGATGTGCATGGCAAGGATAATACTCACAATCCTTATTAGGTCCTAATATACGCTCCCCAGTAAGGAAATTTTCAAAAAATTCTTGTGAAAGGGGATGTATAGATTTAGGCAAGGCATAACCACGAGGCGTGATCATGTATCCCTCTTCTACATAGGTGGTAGTGTTTCCTACAATTAAAATGGTAGACATGTTAACCATGTCTTCTTTAAGATTTTTTAAGGGAATAATTTTTGTTTCAGGTCCAGATGTTGTGGATTGAACTATACCTACTGGAGTATTGGGATTAAGGTACTTTGAAAAAATTTTTTGAGCTTGATAAAAAGGTTCAGTGCGTTTTTTGCTTCGAGGATTATATAACGCAATTATTAAATTACCCTTTATTGCATATTTTATTTTATTCTTAATTTCCTCTAGTGGTGTAAGAATATCAGATAAACTAATTACTGCAAAGTCATGGAGAGGAGCTCCTAATAAAGAGGATGCATGATTAACTGCAGAAACTCCAGGAACTACTTCTACTTGAATGTCACTGTATTTACCTATCAAATGAAAAAAAACATTGGCCATTCCAAATATACCCGGATCACCAGAACTAATTATGGCCACTTTTTTACCTTGCTGACTTTTTTGAATGGCTATTTCCGCACGGAGTAACTCCTGACCCATTCCTTTCTTAATTATCTCTTTTCCCTCTAATAGATCCTCTATTAATTGAATATAATGTTTATAACCTATAACCACTTCTGCTTTTTTTATGGTAGCTAAGGCCCGGATTGTCATGTCATCTTTAGTTGGACCAATACCCACAATACTAATCATCAAATCACCGTATATTAAATTAAAAAAAATATTGAATACTAGTTTCTTGCTTGAGAGTACAATCTACCTATAGAAACAATTTGTATAGTATTTATGTCAATTTCTATGCCTTGTCTTCTTAGTGTACCCATAGCTGTAGCTTTTACTATATGGTCAGAACTGGGTGTAATAATTATCTGGCCAGCAGAAGCATTTGCTCCACTAATATCTTCCCGGAATCCCATGGCAGTAATATTTACTGGAATCATGTCTTCATTTTTAGATGCAAAAGTAGTAGCATTAACACTATCTAGATCAATACCATCCAAATTAGTATTAGTCTTCAGTGCCTGAGCTACTTCATCGCTGTTAGTAACATTTAAAGCATCAGGTTCTCTTTCTAAAGCAGAACTTACATCTTCCCTAAAATCAAAAATTTCTAGTAATCGATCAATTTGCATTCCTATCAACTGACCCACATCTGGAGGTTGAGAAGTGACGATAGTATAGGAACTGATTAATCCCGCTTCAAAGAAAACTAGGAATAAAACTAGGAATAGTATGAATTTTAATATCCTTGACAAAAAACCACCTTTAAATTAAGTACTTGGATCTACATATTAAATTAGGATACTGGACTTTTTTCCATTGTATTCCACTTTAATATAGAGAATTTTTTTTTATATTATTTCTTAAATGAATATATTGAATTTTTATCAGCCTTTATATTGTTTATAATATTGTTTTAACGTTAAAATATGAAATAATTGTATGGTCAGGTGTATTTTTTATTACCTGAAGATAAAGAAGTACCTGAAGATAAATATTACAAGATTATGATTTAAATATTTATAAGGTTTTTTTATATTTAATAATATTCTATCTAATAATACTGGTAAACATTTACTTTTTATCATAAATAAAATTAAAGTTAATTAATAAAATAGATTATATTTTAAACTTAAATAATTTGATTAAAAATTCCCAAAAACAGCTTATAATAATAAGAAATGAAGATCACCATGACTCCTGATATTCTTTATAAATTTACAAATGCGGGCATACTATTAAATGAAAGAGCCTATAAAAAAATTAGTTCATCTAAGGATCCTATAGACTTAACATCATCAATTATTTCCTATTTATCAGCTAAATATAAAAAAAAAGATTTAATCCTATTAACTGTAGAAATATTAGACAAATTCTTGGAAAAAGAATTATTAGAAAATCAAGGCATTGAAACTAAGGGGATGGAATCTGTAAAAAAAAGAGTTCCTGATGCAATAAATTCTGTAAAGCTACAAGACTCAGGATTCGGCATTAGTGAAAATGATGATTCTAAATATGGTAAGGATTTTAAATTTAAAAAGCCTAGCAATGATTTTGATTTTGATTTCAAGGTACTTAAAGATAGTAATAAAAAATCATACACTAGTGGAAATATTAAAGATATGGTATCCTACTTTAATAGCAGGTACCGTAAAATTAAAGAATTTTTAAAAAAAAGAAAAGAGCTGACTGATCACTTTGCCATAGCTGATATCTATCAATCTAAAGACGTGATAAAAATTATTGGAATGGTAAATGATATTCGTTCAACCAAAAACAATCATAAAATAATTGAATTAGAGGACGAAACCGGTGAAATTAGTGTGTTGATTCATAACGATAACCATAAGCTTTTTGAAAAATCAGAAACATTGGTAAGAGATGAAGTTTTAGGGGTGGTTGGTAGTCGTAAAGGAAATTTAATTATCGCTTCTGAATTAGTAAATCCTGGTGTCCCCCGTCTTGAAGAAAAAAATATAGACTTTTCAGTAGTGTTTATATCCGATATACACATTGGCAGTTCCACGTTTTTAGAAGATTCCTTTAGAAAGTTTATCAAATGGTTAAATGGAGAGTACGGCAATGAAGAACAAAAAGAAATTGCTGCTGATGTTAAGTATTTAATAGTAGCTGGAGATATTGTGGATGGTATTGGAATTTATCCTCACCAGGAGGAAGAATTAATCATAAAGGATATACATTCACAATATGATGAAGCTGCCCGATTATTTGGTGAAATTCGACAGGATCTTAAGATAATCATATCTCCTGGAAACCACGATGCATCTAGAGTTGCAGAACCCCAACCAGT
This sequence comes from Methanobacteriaceae archaeon, assembly GCA_003558085.1. Taxonomy (GTDB): domain Archaea; phylum Methanobacteriota; class Methanobacteria; order Methanobacteriales; family Methanobacteriaceae; genus Methanobacterium_F. The sequence continues at coordinate 51,770 of PWMT01000168.1, read as the reverse complement.
GATACCTAAAGAATATGCAAATCCCCTCTATGATTTAAATAATATAGAATTTGTTTCTAATCCTTCTTTAGTTAGTTTAAACGGATTAAATACACTTATTTATCATGGTAGAAGTTTTGATGACCTAGCTATGACTTTAAAAGGGTTTTCACATCAGAAATCTGACCTTATTATGAGAGAATTACTAGAAAAACGGCATTTAGCCCCTATATATGGAGAAAGGACTCCCCTAGCTTCTGAATTAGAAGATCACTTAGTAATAGATGAAATACCTCATGTACTGCATACTGGTCATGTGCATATAAATTCTTATAAAATGTATAAAGGCGTGCATATGATTAATTCTGGAACTTTTCAATCACAAACAGAATTCCAGAAAATATATAATATCATACCTACCTGTGGAGAAGTCCCTGTACTCCATAAAGGAGTTTTCAAGGTTTTAAAATTTGCTTGAATCCGGATTTATTCAGAATTAAATAATTAAAGATAAAATAAATTAATTAAAGCTCTTAAAATAAATTAAAAAATATAATTTAGCCGAATTGTTTAAAAAAATTAATAGACTCAATATAAACAGGAAGTCTCTAATGTTAGAACTAGTAGAAAATGTTGTAAAAACATCCCATTATTTATTTAACCGAAAATTAGTTTCAGGAAAAGCTGGAAATGTAAGTGCTAGATTTAAAAATCCAGATGGAGATGTAATAACCATTACTCCTACTGAAATTTCACTTTCCCAGGTAAATACTAAAAATATTGTGCTGTTAAATACAGACGGATTTAGCATAAATAAAAATATTCCATCCTCAGAATTACCGTTACATCTAGAAATATATAAAAAACGGCCTGATGTTAATGGTATTGTGCATACACATTCACCATATGCCACTGGTTTTTCTTTTTCCACACAAAAAATTAAAAGAATGGAGGGTTTAGGGGATACTGATAAATTATATCTGGCTGAGGTCCCCTATGAACCACCAGGTAGTAAAAAATTAGCATTCAATGTATCTAAAATGATAAAAAATGAGGATGTAATCCTATTAAAAAATCATGGTTTGGTTGTAGCTGGAAAAAATACAGAGCAAGCAGCTTTAATGGCAGAATTTGTAGAAGAAATGGCTAAAACACAATTTATAGCTCAATTCCTAAATTCAATGAACAAAGATTAAACATCCTATGATCAAACATCAAAAAATAGCTTTATATAGAGATTTAATAAATTATTTAATCCCGAACAGATTCTAATTCACTAAGTATTTCCCATACTAAGGTTCTAGCATGTATGGGTATATTAGGATCGTTACTAATTTCATCCAAAATAGAAATAACTGTACTAGCCCTTACTGTTGGATCTTCATCTTTTCTACTTAAAATTTCATTAGATTCTTCTGCAGCCCTTCTTATATTACGTGGAACGCTATTATCATCCATTATGTGTTTTAATATATCATAAACACGGTCAATTTCTTCATTACTCATAATAATTCCTCCTATAAAAACCTAGAAAAATATCGATTATTTTGACTTAATTAGATATATCCCCAGTAAAGATTATATCCATTTTGGTTTATATGACCAGATTTATATAGGTTTTGGTATAGGATGATAAATAGATATAAAACCTTAATTAAAGAAAAATAAAAATCAGGTGGATATGGCTGCAGCTACTGTGACTTTATTATAAGGGATTTTTTTTAAGATTAACTTAGAATTTTTACCTGCGCTGATAAGTGAGCTTGGTTCACAAACCCCAACAATGCCAAACTTATTTTTTACTAGAGCTGAATTAGAGCACTGGGATGATTTAAATTCTCTAAGTTCATTCAAAGGAACTATTTCCAAGGGAAGTCCTAAATATGAAGCTGCCTCTATAATTCCTCTCTCATTACTTTTCATTTCTCCTGTGGCCAAGAAATCTATCCTACTAATCGGTAATTTAAGATTTTGGATTGCTTGATCTATAGCCCTTAAAACCTGTTTTCGGGTTACATCTTTACGACTTCCTATTCCAATTGTTAATTTTTTAGGAACTATTAAAATTTTTTTATCATTAAAAACTGCCCATATTTCATTATCCTTTAATTCAATAGGTTCGATTTTTCGGTATTCTAATTTATTTATCAAATAATAATTATCTGCTACTTTAGAATCATAAAATAAATAATCTATAGGTGATTGGGTAAGTAATCCAATTTTTTCTCCATTAAGTATGGCCTTATTGAAATCCACGATTAATTCTGGATTTTTAATCTCCCAAAAAAACTGGTAAGCCAAAGCGTCAATTCCAATTTTATTATTTATATCAGTGGCAGTGGTTATTACTGGTTCTGCACCCAGAAGATCGGAAATTTTTAAGCTTATTTGGTTTGCTCCTCCTAAATGCCCCGCTATTAAACTAATCACATATTTAGATTTCTCATCTATAATTAATATTCCAGGATCAGTTTTTTTATTATTTAATAAATTTAGAAGAGATCTAATCATTATTCCAGTGGCCATAATTCCCACAATTATATCATAAGAATTGAAAATCTTGTTTAAGTTGGATCTAATATTTTTATGATAAACATCAACTTGAATTACTGTAGGATCATCTGAGAGCAGACTCTTTAATTTGTGAGCAAGTTTTTTACCAGATAGGGTTACACTTAAAATTACTATTTTCATCTCTACTAAATTTATAATCTGAAATATATAATCTCTACATAAATAATGGAAATATTCTCTAGTTTAAAATTGGATCTAATAAAAATAATTATAAAAAAAGTAAATTATAGGAATTGAAACCATATAAAGGAAAAAAGAAGATATATAATCATAGAAAAAATAATAAATAAAATTATACTCATTTTGCTTAACTTTACGGCCTTGTTTATACTTTCTTCAGTTAAATTCTGCTGATTTTCACCTAAAACATATACATCTGGTTTTTCAAGTTTTATTTCTAATGCACCAGCAGCAGCAGCCATTGTATATCCTGAATTTGGACTAGGAGTTTTTTTAGCATCTTTTAGCATGATATTGAAACTTTTTTTCCAATTAAAGCCTAGAATTAATGCAGCTATTACTATTAATAATCCTGCTAAACGAGCAGGGATGTAATTTAATAGATCGTCTAATTTAGCTGGAAACCAACCAATTAATGAATGTTCCTCATCCTGGTATCCTACCATAGAATCTAAAGTATTTACTATTCGATATAGAAATGCTCCGGGTACACTCAATATGAAAAAAAATAGCAAAGGGGCCATAACTGAATCAGTTATATTCTCGGTTAAGGTTTCAATAGTGGCAGATATGATTTCTTCTTTTGATAATAATTCAGTATCCCTACTCACTAACAATGAAATTGAATGCCTTGCTTTATTTATATCTAAATTTAAATCTTCTTTAACTTGTCTTGCAGAGCATATTAATAGGTTAATAGAGAAGGTAGTAGTTAATAAAATCGATGAAATAATAACGTAAATAATTAAGTTCAATTGTAGATAATTTAGTAGTAAATAGATGGGTACAATAAAAATTATAATTACCACTAGACTAAGTATTAAACCCGAAAATTTGTTTGGTAATTTTTTAAAACTAGGTTTAAGAAAGTGGATGATATTACCTATCCATACTACTGGATGTAACTTTAATGGTAGTTCCCCGAGAACGAGATCCAATAATATGGCCATTAGAAATATTAACAGAAAAATAGATTCCATAAATCAATCTTTTTGAATCCATTAATATTAAGGCTATGCTTAGGTTTTAAGTTAGATAATGGAGACCATACTATAATCATATATGTGGTGATATAATGTCAAAAATGGAAAATAAAATACAAAAATGGTTGGCAGATGAAGGCTACTTTAATAAAAAAATACCTGATGAAAATTCGAATTTCCACTTCCTTTTAAATTATCCTGAAGGACATATTTTAGATCTTATACAGCCTTTAAACAAAAAAGATATGGTTGTAATTGGTTGTGCTACGAATGTAAGCCCGGAACATGTCTCGCAAATTCAAAAATTAAGTGATAAAGAGAAGGAAGAATTTTTATGGGATTTTAAATTCTCTTTAAATAATTTTTTAGTGGATTTTCAATTGGAACATCCTGATAATGTCTTAAATAGTTATGTTATTAGTGATGAATTATATGAGGATGGTCTAACTAAAAATAATTTAATTTTAAGTTTGAAAAAAGTTTTTAGGGCTAAATTACAGGGTTTATGGAAAATACAGAAAAATTTCGGTACAAACGAAATTGAAGCCAAACAGTCTGATTCTATGTATGTTTAATAAAATCTAAGTAATATAAAAATAAACTTCCTTATTTTTATTCACTTAAGATAGTGAATATTGTTTTATATTTTTATTTAATATCTGAAATTAAGATTATTCACTTAAGCGGTTTAGTTCAATTTATAATTCAAAATTTATTCCATTTAAGTAGTAAAAATTCAAAATTAAGTTTATTCTTTTTTTTTTAGAGAGGTCAATTGCAACTGTAAAAAAAATCTACCTCCCATCACATAAAAACACCACAGAGAGGTCAATTGCAACTGTAAAAAACCAGCACCCAAAAAAACCAAAAAACATCAGAGAGAGGTCAATTGCAACTGTAAAAAAAATCTACCTCCCATCACATAAAAACACCACAGAGAGGTCAATTGCAACTGTAAAAAACCAGCACCCGAAAAAACCAAACCCTCCACAGAGAGGTCAATTGCAACTGTAACTAAGTAATTTTTAATTAATGAATAAAAATACGAAAAATTAATAAACAAGGATTCTGGTTCATTTTTACCTTAAAATAGTGCAATAAGAAAGTTAAAATGAGGTCAATTGCAAGTGTAAAAATAATAAAATAGTGGTTTTTTTTTAGGTGAATATTTTTGAATTAATTAAAATAGTCATATATTTCAAGTGTAACTATTCTCCTAACCTAATTAGACCATAAACAATATTCAATTTAAAAGTTTTTTTAATTAATTAATTATTAAATATAATTTATAATGCTAGATAAACTTATTTCTACTTAATTTTATATTTAAGATCCTATGATTACTTCTATTTAAATATAAGCAGATATGAAAATTTCAAGGTTATAATTTATCATCATATTACACTGGAAATACACCTCTTTTAATAATATAAATTAATAATTTATTATAAATATAAGTTCCAGATTTGTTATTAATAAGAACCTGAGAAAATAATAAAAAGTTTTATTTGTTAGTTATGATAACATTTTTACACTTGAAACATAACTTCATATTACTTAAAAAAATATGTTTTTCCGTGACTTAATGGATAAAAAACAATGCTTTTGATTGTTTTTAGATCCATCTAAGTCCAGTTTAGTTTCAATCATATCTTAAGTTTTTAAGATATTTTTTAAATATTTGGCTGATTAATTTGCCTTAAAGATTATCGTTAGATTATAGGGGTTTTCTAACGTTAATGTTTTAGTTGTTACAATTGATTTGAGTGGTTTTTATGAATATATTCGAAGAATTAGGGGATAAAGAAACTGTTTTTACGGATAAAAAATTTTTAGATCATCGATTTTTGCCGGATAATCTACCTCATAGGGAAGAACAAATTAAATCAATTGCTAAATACTGGATTGAAGCTTTAAATAATGTAACACCTCCCGATATTACTATATATGGTAAAACAGGGACTGGAAAAACTGCTGTAGCAAAATTTGGTATGAAACAATTAAAAGAAGCATCAAAAAAGGATGAATTGAATATTAGAACTGAATATATTAGATGTACAGATTATACTACTGAATATCAAGTTATAGCGCGTTTATGTCAACAGATGGGTAGAGATGTCCCTTATCGGGGATGGACTAAAGCAGAAGTTATAAATACCTTCCGAAATTTATTTAAAAGGAATGCTTTTGGAAAGAATCTATTATTAATAGTTATTCTTGATGAAATAGATATTCTATTGCGAAATGATGGTGACGGGATACTCTACACTTTGACCAGGACCGATAATGTTTCCATTTTATCTATAAGTAATTATGTCGATTTTAAAAAATTTATTAAACCTCGGGTTAAAAGTAGTTTGAGAGACAGGGAAATTGTTTTCCCTCCCTACGGCGCTCAACAATTGGTTGACATATTGGATGAACGCGCGAAATTATCCTTTAAAGAAGGAGCATTAAGTGATGATGTAATACCATTATGTGCTGCTTTAGCTGCTAAAGAAGAAGGAGATGCTCGTTATGCCCTTGATCTTTTAAGAACCTCTGGAGAACTCGCTGATGAAAAAGAATCCGAACTTGTAAGAGGAGAATATGTTCGAGAGGCTAAAGATTATATTGAACACAATAAAATAACTGACATTATCATGACTTTACCTAGTCAGCAGCAGAGAGTGTTAGAGTCCATACTTTATCTTACTAAGAGAAAAGAAGAAATAACTTCAGGAAGGCTTTTTGAAGTATATAAAGATGTATCAAGGGGAGATTCAGTCTCGTATAGAAGAATATTTGATTTCATTAATGAATTAGAAATGTTAGGTTTAATCTCTACTAATACTATTTCTAGAGGCCGGGCAAAGGGAAGGACTAATATAATAGATCTCCAATGCGATACTATCCTCTTGGAAGACGCAATATGGGGTATGTAAAATATAAAAATAAATTCTATTTTTAAATTAATATATCTATAAAAAAAATAATTAACTAAAAGACTTTATTAAGGTCTTTAAAATTGCCATTCTAACTGGTACTCCATAAAAAGCTTGTTCAAAATATTTACCATAGGGAGTATTATCTACTTCCTGGGCAATTTCATCCATTTTAGGTAAGGGATGCATTACAATTAATTCCTTTCCTTTGATTAAATCAGAATCGATTCTGTAAGCACCTTTAATTTTTGAATATTCTTCTGGATCTGGGAAACGCTCTTTTTGTATCCTAGTGACATAGAGAACATCAGCATCATCTAAAACTTCATTAATATCTGCTGTTTCTTGAGCAACTACCCCATCTCTTTTTAAATCATGTAAAACACCGCGAGGCATTTTTAGTTCCTTGGGGGATACAAAACTCATTTTTACACCATACATAGCTAAGGCATAGGATAGAGAATGTACTGTTCTTCCGTATTTTAGATCTCCGATTAAAGCAACTTGTAATCCTTTAATTTTACCTAAAATTCTTTTCATAGTATATAAATCTAGAAGAGTTTGAGTGGGATGTTGTCCTGCCCCGTCTCCGGCGTTAATCACTGGAACACTAACCATGTCAGATATATAACGGGCTGCGCCTTCCAGATCATGCCTAATTACTAAAGCATCAGCATATTCTGCAATGGTTCTAGCTGTATCTGCAAGATTTTCTCCTTTAGTTACTGAACTAGCACCAGTCTCTGCAAAGCCAATTACTCCACCATTCAATCGTTTCATAGCTGTTTCAAATGATAATCTGGTTCTAGTGGAAGGCTCATAAAACATCATACCTAAAATTTTTCCAGTTAGACTGTCTGATTGTTGCTTTGATCTTGCTACAGGTTCTAAGTTTTCTGCTAATTTTAAAATTAGGTTTATATCCTGCTTAGAGAAATCTTTTATAGAAATTATATTTTTTAGGGGAAATGTCATTTTGATACTCCTTAAAAAATTTTCTAGACAGCTGATTTCATTTTATTACTAATATAAGTCATGATAGTAGTCTAGGCTCAATCCTATATTAATTTATAATTTACGGCAAAATACTAGATATCCAGTATGTCCTAACATTCTAGTTTTGGGACGAGTACCCTTTGATTTTACTTCAATTTCTCTTAAAATACATTCTAAACAATTAAAATATTTAAAACCTGTTTTTTTGCATGTTTTATTTAGAATCTGAACTTGATCAATATAGGGTGCATAAACAACTAACCAACCCCCTATTTTTAAAGCTTCAAAAGCTTGTTGAGCTACTTCCCAGGGTTTTGGCAGATCTAGAAAAACCAGATCTAGATGGGATTCTTGAATTCCTTCTTTAACATCCTGGTTTTTTATTTCTATGTTACTTATTCCAAACTGTTCCAAATTTTTTTGGGCAATGGTTGCGAAATCTTCACGTATTTCATAAGAATATATTTTTCCTGTATTACCTACTATATTAGAAAAATGTAAGGCCATAGCCCCTGCCCCTGTACCGGCATCTACTACACTATCTCCACATCCCAAGCCAGTATATGAAATAACAATCCCTATGTCCTTAGGCAGTAATATAGAACATCTTCGCTCCATTATTTCAATAAAATCATTTACATCAGGTTCTATAACCTTGAATTCTTTAGATAAATGACTTAATAGTATGCTGCCTGGTTTAGCTTCATTTAGAACTTCTTTTTTAATAATCCCTAGATCACTATGAAAATCTTGATCTTCGTTAACTAGATACTTCTTTTCCCGTTGGTCAATCAAAATTAACAATATATCACCTTTAATTAGGATGGATTAAATTGATAGTTATTTTTTAGATTAAACTTTGTTCTAAATCTTTATTTATTTTTTTAAATTTGGTGTCAACCACTCTTTTCATGTTTCTAGCGATCTGTTTTCCAATACCCTCAACTTTTTGTAGATCATCTTCCGATGCTGTGAAGATTTCTTTTACTGAACCAAATTCTTCCATTAATTTACGAGCGTTAACTGGTCCGACACCGGGTAAAGACTCCACTACATAAAGCTGCTGCTGCCATAAAGTTAATGGCTTTTTATCAGTTCTAACCTGTATTTCTGGCCTTTCATGCATCTGTTCTCTAATAGCAATTCTTCTAATTAAAGCTGCTGTATCTTCTGGAGACTTAGTCGGTATGATAGGAATTTGGAAGTCTACTGCTATAGATGATAAAGCTCCTCTAATTGCATTGGGACTTATGAATCCGGTGTATAAATTATCACCTTCCAATATTAAAATTGGCTTATCAAATTCTTCTACCATTTCTTTTGCTTGTTTATTCAAGCGTTGGTCAATAATAGAACTAACAAAATCCGAAGCAGTTTTTCGCTCTAAGGCTACATCTGCACTAACTTGATAATCAGCCACAGCCAAAGGTTTGATTATCACTTCAACATTCAATTTATCCAATTCTCGCAATACTTTGGAACTAATTTCACGAGAGTCGGCATATATCAAGGGCCTATCTTTTTTTCCTTTTAGATTTTCTTTAAAAGAGTTTAAAGTAGCATCATCGTTCATCAAAACCCTATTTTTGCCTGTTAATTCTAAATTTTCTAAAACGGCTGTTTTACCCAATTCTTCCTGCATCTTACGTTCTTTATGTACGCTTGACCAGTAATAAGCTTCATCTCGTGTTTCTTTAGTTATCAGCACCATCATTTTCCCACTTTCTTTTCGACCGGTGCGACCTCGACGCTGAATCATTCTTATTTCAGAGGGCACAGGTTCATACATTAGCACCAGATCTACTGCCGGTATATCAATACCTTCCTCTGCTACACTGGTTGATAATAAAACATCATATATTCCCTTACGGAATCCTTTGATGATATTTTTCTGCTCTTTTTGAGTAAGGCCTTTTTTTCCATTACGACTTCCTTGTCCAAAAAACTTGACTGCATTTATATTTTCTTTTACACAGCTTCTATAAATCATTTCCAGTGTATCTCGATATTGGGTAAAAACAATAATGCGATTTTTACCTTTTTTTAATTCCCTATGGATAATATGAATTAATTTATCTAATTTTGGATGCTCGAGGCCTTTTTTAAGTGATTTACGGGTTAATTTCATAGCTAGTCCAAAATCAGCGTCAAGCAAGAGTCCTTTAGCAGCTTTTGTATTTTTTTTCCGTAGACGTGCAAAATATTCATTTAAGGTACTAATTCCTTGAGTTTCTAACAATTCCAGGGCGTGATGAATATTTAAAGAAGCAGCTAAAAGAGAAATAGTTTTAAAACATTCTTGCGGAGGTTTGCTAGTTTGAGAAATATGGTTTTGTACCTTATTCCTTGCAATTAGTAAATCTTTTTTACTTACTGAAATGGTAGGAATTACTTTCATACTTTTAAGTAATTTAAGGCGGTGTTTTAAGGATTTATTTAAATGCTTTTTTATATTTTTCATTTCTTTTCCTAAATCCACCTTTACCCATTCTATTTCTACAGGATTAAAATAGGGAACTACATCCAAATCTTCTTCACTTTTAATCATTACTTCTTTTATGAATAAATTTTCACATACCATTTTAATTTTTTCTTTATCTGATCCAGGAGAAGCAGTGAGACCGAGTATTAACGGATTGCTTGTTCCCTGAAGATATTTTTGGGCTAGATAAACATAAGCATATGAACCAACCCCTCGGTGGCATTCATCTATAATCATAAGTGAAACATGTTTTAAAGAATAACGTTTATTGAGTAGATCAGATTCAATAGTTTGTGGGGTGGCACATACAACTTGTGCTTCCTCCCATCTTTTTCTTCTATCTTCAGGCTTGATAGATCCTGTAATGGAAGTAGAACTAACTTTTAGAAAATTTCTGAAACTTTCCTCATGTTGAATAACCAGTGGTTTGCTAGGGGCCAGAATTAAAACTTTAGAACCTTTATATTTAAATAATCGTTCGGCAGCTACTAGAACACCGACAATAGTTTTTCCCAATGCAGTGGGAGCAACAATAATAGAATTACCTTTTTTTAAAACATCAGCTGCTAATAATTGCTGATAAAGTCGAGATTCGATTTTTTTTGATTTGATCAACGGATGTTCAATGAATTTTTCCATGATTTTATATTTTTAGGAACCTATATTAATAAGTTGATCCTGAATAATTTATATGCCTAAAAATTAAATTAAGAGAAGATAGTGGCCCGTATCCTTTTAAATTAATTTAAAAATAACTCTTTTTTCCTACTTTAATTATTAAGCCTATTCTTAAAAGTGGTTAAGTTTTTTTATATCTATCTCTTATCTTAAATATATGCATAGCAAATCACAAATTACTATATAAAATAACTTAATTTAATAAAAAACTACAAAAACCTAATGATATCATGGAAATAATAGCATTAACCCTAGCATTAATTATAATTTTAGGAATAATCTTTAACAAGTTTTTTGTAAAAGTAGGTGTACCTAGTGTTTTAGGTTTATTGATTTTAGGAATGATATTGGGTCCCTATGGTTTTAATGTAATAAGTTCAAGTTTTTTAGATTTATCAGCAGATGTTAGAATAATAGCATTAATCATAATTCTTTTAAGGGCAGGGCTAGGTCTTCAACGTGATACTTTACGCAGGGTGGGAAAACCTGCTTTAACTATGAGTGTCATACCATGTATCATAGAAGGTATAGCTATTCTTTTTATTTCACAGCAGATATTAGGAATTACTTTTTTAGAAGCAGGTATGTTAGGTTTTATTCTTGCAGCACCAGCACCAGCTATTTTAGTACCGGAAATGCTTTCTTTTATAGAACAAAAAAAAGGAATCAAAAGAGGAATACCTACTCTTTTAATGGCAGGATCAGGCATTAATGACGTAGTAGCCATTACCATATTTTCCGCATTTTTCAGCACCTATTTAAGAGGAGATGTTAATCTAATCTTACAGATCTTGGAAATACCTTTATCTTTAATATTGGGTGCTGCTGGTGGTTTAATTATTGGTATAATTGTTTTAAAAATTTTTAAACATTGGAAATTTAATGATTCGGAAAAATTATTATTAATACTGGCTTTTGCCATAGTTTTTAATGGAATAGGCGACTTATTGCAGGGTATTATACCACTGGCTGCCTTAGTAGGAGTTATGTTAATTGGCTTTATTTTGGTAGATAATAATCCTAATTTAGGTTATAGATTATCCCAAAAATATTCCAAATTATGGTTACTAGCAGAAATATTGTTATTTGTAATGTTAGGAGCTCAGGTTGATATTGAACTTTCCATTCAAGCAGGATTGGTAGGTATCTTAATTATATCTTTGGGTTTAATTGCTCGTAGCTTAGGAGTCTATATTTCTTTAATGGGCACTCCCATTAATCTTAAAGAAAAAATTTTTTGCATGGTATCTTACATGCCTAAGGCCATAGTGCCTGCTGCTATTGGACCCTTACCCTTGCTGGCTGGTATACCTTCAGGTGAAATAATTTTAGCCATATCTGTATTGGCCATATTAGTTACCACACCTATTGGAGGAATGGCTATTAAGATTGTAGGGGATAAGTTTTTAGAAGTGGATTTACTCCAAGAAGAAATTTAGAACTTACAATACTTTTTTATTTTAAATTTAATAAAGATGGTAAATCATCATATACTACTTCTAACCCACATAGATTAGGTACATAATTAGCGGCTTTTGCAGAGTTTACCCCGATAACTTTGTAATCTAATTCTTCTATCGGTGCTACCACCATACAAGTATCAAAAACTAGCTTACCTCCTGCTTCTTCGATTGTTTGTGTATATCCCATTCGAGCTGCAGCATGCTTCATATTAATAGAAGTACAGAGCCAAAGATCATTTTTTAGCGTTTTATTTTCTAGAATTTCAGCCACATACCTGATCTCTTCTAAAGAAGCATGAGGACAGCCAAGACAGATCAAATCTGGCGTATCAGTAGTGGTAGATAATTCTTTTTTAACTGAATCTAATTCTTCCCGATCTATTATTAATTTATCTTCTGCTTCCTCAGGAGCAGCATCCTGATATTCTGGAGTTATCCTCTCTATATGATACAGAGCAACAGCGCCAGAAGAAGCTAAAGCAGCGCCTAATCCCTTCAAATTATCACTAATAGGACGATTTTTTAATTTAAAATAGGGTCGTCCTTCTTTTACAGTTTTACCTACTAAATATCCTAAAGAATCGTAATCAATTCCTTTCAAATCACAATCTACTTCAACTATTAAGTCAGTTAGACGATTTTGAGATAAATGATAACCATAACATGCTGTTTTCCCACATATAGCAGCAGCAAGCGCGCTTGGACCTCCTTCTCGATTGGTTCTAGCACCTAATATTGAATTTGCATAAGCCACTGCAGAAGATTCAGACCAAGCAATATGAGAACCTTTCAGGGGTACATTACCAATAAGATAAGGAGTGCAGGTACAAGTAGTCATCACATCCATTTTTCCATAAGCTTCTACAATACGTTGTTGATGGTGGCTAAATTCTGCAGAAAAACCTAATTTTTCCCAATTTTCTAGGTCAATCCCCGCTGGATTTAAAGTGGAAGGTACTCTTGTTTTAGCCTTACTATCTGATGCTATCTCTTCTAAGTACTCTAGACCTGCATCCCCAATGGTTTTATAGGATACTCCTGATACTTGAGCAGATGTGATATTCACTAAGCCCTGGGCCTGATATATATCTCCTAGGGCCACTATAATTTCCATACTTTTTCTTATGGATTCACCATATTCTCCTTGGCACATCTTTTCTTCTTGACGAGTAAGGTGCATTTAAATCCCTTAATATAATTTATAATTTTCTATAAAGTAGGTTCTATTTTTTTTTAATATCCACTGATACTATATTAGGAAAAATAAACGTAATATTTACTTTTCCAGTTGATAACTGGTAATTTCGTCTACTAAAGACATGAAATTGTCCATTTCTTTATAGGGAATCATGGCTCCAGCAGCAATATCATGACCACCACCAGTACCCCCACAACTTTGGGAGGCATCTTTAAGAGATTTTCCCAAATCCACTCCTTGGTTGATCATGTTCATAGTGGTTCTAGCAGAAACTTTGACCTGATTATCCATACGAGCTAAAGCTAATAACGGTTTTTGAGGCTCTAAAATTTCCAAGGATAAGGATATGCTGGATAGGCTTCCTAACATACTTTTACGAAGCTTATCCTCAGTATAAATATATTGGATATTTTCTAAAACTTGGGATCCCTCTTTTTTTATCCAGTTTAATCCCTTAATTAGATTTTCGCGATACTTTCGCTGTAGATCAAAGGCTACTTCTAATGCATTACTTTTTTCTCCCAGACAAATCCCTATAGCCAGACCATATTTTTTATTTTTTCCACAAGCATCCAATATGTCAGATAAATCTTCTATATTTTTAAGGGAAGGTCTTTCTTTAGGATTAGAATATACATCACCAAATATTTCAGGATTTATTTTAATTAATTCATCTTTTAAGATATCCTTTTCTTCATTTCCTAAATCTGAAAATTTTATTCCATAGGATATCCCTATTTTCTCTAAAAACGCCATGGAATCTTCCAAACTACCACTCAATCCAGGAAGAATGGGATTAAATGTATAGGCTATAGATTTATACAGAGGTTCTTCGTTTTTAGAGACAATTTTCAAATCCTGATGGATTTCTACGGTGTTTGCATTTAATCCTTCCTCTAAGATCATCTGATTGGGACCTAAAAATCCATTGAAATATTGCATATCTCCAAATGCACCAGATAAGGCTAATCCTACTAATGATTTTTTTTCCAAACACCGTACTATTAAATAGGCCACACCAGAAGCGCTGATTTCTTTACTACCATTTAATCCAAAAAGATGTGGATTTACGTGTTTGATATTATTACTTATTTGATAATCAATGGGTCGGTGATGATCAGCTATAATCACGTCTTTTTTTATTATAGAAATAGGTTCTAAATACGCACTCCCCATATCGCAAAAGAAATATATTTTGTATTTTTCTTGCGCTAATTTCTGAATAAATTTATGTTTTAGCCTAGGCACGATGGTAAGATGGAATTGCCCTCCTTCCTGGGTGATGGCGTTGGCTACAATTCCCGCTGCAGAAAGGCCGTCTGCATCATTATGGGAGATTATTCTAACAATATTTCCCTGGTTTAAGTGCTTTTTTAAAACTTTACAAGCTTCATCAGCCTTATTTAATAAGGAGAGCTGCTTTTGCTGGCTCATATCTCCATTCTTCAGGTAAAACACCTTCTTTTACATAATACTTACCTAGACGCCTAATTTGAGATTCTGTTATTTGCAATCCGCGTTTGGTATGCAGATCCTTCGGATTTTCTATTAAATGTTCCCGAATATTAACTGCTTTTTTAATAAGATTCATAATATCTTCTGGATATTCTTCCTTTTGCCCATGTTCTTCTAAAATTTTGGTTATTTTTTTACCAGTAACTAGTTTTATATTAGGAATACCATACTGATCCCTAAGAATTATTCCAATCATGCTGGCAGAATTTCCTTCTTTGTATAGTTTTAATATCAATTCTTCAATTTCTTCAGTAGAATATTCAACCCAATCAGGATTATTAGTCATCTAAATCACCTCTATTAATACATAATTTTTTAAAAAGTTTAATAAGAAGCTTAAAACCTTGCCTTTTTTTGATACCAGTGTGCAAAATTTTCTAGAGAACGTTTTCTATGTGAAATTAAATTTTTTTCAATTATAGTTAGTTCTCCAAAAGTTTTATTAGATTTATGCGGATAAAATATAGGATCAAATGCAAAACCTAAGTTTCCTTTCTCTTCTTTAGAAATATGTCCTTCAACCAAGCCTAAAAAAATCTCGGGCTCGGCATTGGGGGCGCAGTACCCAACCACCGACCTGAATTCAGCATATCGGTCTTCAACATATTCCATGAGTTTTAATATACCTTCATTACCTATAGTACTCTGCACATACGCAGAATATGGTCCTGGAAACCAGTTTAAAGCTTTTATAAACAGTCCTGCATCTTCCACTATAACCGCTTTATTTAAATTATCAGCAGCATATTTCGCGCCGAACTTAGCCACTTCCTCTAGAGTTCCTTGAATTTCAGGATAACCTAAATTCAAATGTTTCAGTTCTATTCCAAATTTCTGGAAGATTTTTTCTGCTTCTTCTAATTGGTGTTGGTTACCAGTTATAAATGTTATCCTCATTAAGCTCCCTCTCTTAACATTATGTAAATAATATCTAAGAACTAAGTCTAAATCAATCTCCCTAAATAATTTGTAATTAATAACTGAAAACTAAATAGACTTTAATAGAAATTAAATAGTCCCATGATTTTATTTTTCAAATATTATTTATAGTGTAGCGTCTTCTTCTTTCGATTTCAGCTATTTTATCCTCTATGGATTGATTTTCCGGAATTTTTTTATAACCTTTTATAATGCAATTGAAACAAGTATTTGCAATTTGATAATGACTAGTTTGCAAGGATTTTTTTAAGACTAAAAGATCTACTCCTTTATCTTCGATCAAATCTGAAAATTTACCCAGACCAAAATCTATGAATACTAGATCATTATTTGCTCTTATTATATTAGATGTGGTTAAATCACCATGAATTATGTTAGCTGCATGTAATAAACCAATTTTTGCTCCTATTTCCTTACATAATTTCTTAATTTGAAAGCTAGAAAGAGAGGAAAGAACATCCTTAATCATTTCACCTGGAATTTTTTCCAAGTAAAGACTTGTTTTATCCAGATCAATGTTTAATAAGAAGGGTGTTCTAATTCCATATTTTTTGGCCTGTGCTAAAAGTCGAGCTTCTTTTTTGGTACGAAATTTACGCAGATGGCTATCAATTTCTTTGATTCGATAAGATTTAGGAATTCTCTCCTTTACGATTATTTCTTCTTCCATCCACTGGCCATTATAAAGGTTGGCTTCAGCTCCTTTAGCAACAAGTTCTGCAGGTAGTTCCAGTTTATTTTCACATTTATGCATCCAAGGAACATCTACTTGATCAGTTCGATAACGCTGTATTACTTGAGTTTCTTCTATTTCTTGGCCACCCTTTTCTTTATAAATTAATTGTCCCATCCAGGCGATCATAGCTCCATTATCACCACAAAATTCAGCAGGAGGTATGAAAAATTTAGCATAATGTTCTTTACTCATAAGGGATAACATTTCTCTTAGCCGCTGGTTTACAGCAACCCCGCCACAGAGCATAACTTCATTTTTTTGGGTATGAGCTAAGGCCCTTTCAGTTACCTCAACAAGCATAGCAAAGGCAGTTTCTTGCAAACTGTAGGCTAGATCTTCCAAGGGAACATTTTTTTCTCTTTTTCTTAAAGCAGCGGTTAGAAGTCCTGAGAAGGATAAATCCATACCCTTCACAGTATAAGGTAATTTAATATAATTAGATGAATGTTTAGCCAATTTTTCTATTACAGGACCACCTGGATGTCCTAAACCCACTTCCCTGGAGAATTGGTCCAAACAATTCCCCAGCGCGATATCTAAAGTTTCTCCAAATACACGATAACGTCCCTTTTCAAAGGCAATTACTTGTGTATTCCCTCCACTAACATAAAGTGATACAGGATCTTCTGCTCTAGTAGTTAATCTACCTATCTCTACATGTCCTAGACAATGATTAACCCCTACAATAGGTATATCACTTGATAAGGCTAAGGTACGAGCAGCTGTAGCCACGGTTCTTAAAGCCGGGCCTAAACCTGGGCCCTGCGAAAAAGAGATTAGATCAATTTCATTCAGATCCAAACGAGCTTCTTCCAAGGCTTGTTTAACTAATACAGGAATCCATTTAGCATGATGTTCAGCTGCTTCTCGGGGATGAATACCTCCGGTAAGAGGAAGCAAACTTTTCCCCACCGAGGATAAAATAGTGCCATGATTATCTACTATCCCCACCCCTGTTTTTTCAGCTGTTCCTTCCATACCCAGACAAATTATTTTTTCATTAATCATTTATCAAACCTTTAAAATCATTCCCAATCTATTTTATACTTATAGATATTGCAACTAACAATATCATGTTCATTATTTATTTTTTTATATTTACTTGGTCTGCACCATTCTCATCATTTATTTTCAGTGGAAATATACCTCTCTCTTTCATCTTGAGTAATAATTAGCTAAAAATAATTGTATCAAAATTCAATTATTATTGTTTTAAGAATATTAATCACTGGAAATCATTTTAATAAGTAATAAATCTTTAAACAGATTTTCCATCCAAAAAGCATATATTACTCCTTAACAACTAATTTATGTGATGTTTATTATTAGTTCTTATGGATTAATTATATGCAAATATTATTAATTATCTCAGGTGAGCTCATGTTTGATGGATTAACAGTATATGGAAACGATCAATATTTGTCTCAAATTTCAAATCACAACACACTTTTTTTATGCACCATAGCTACCACTGCCACTTCTCTTATACCAGGAATAACCGGAGCAGGTGCATCTCCTGAACTTACACAATACACTCCTGCTGCTGATGTGGAACTCATAGTACATGATAAATCTCTATGTATGGAAGAAATTCCGCAAACTATTGTGGAAGGAGAATCTACCCCTACACCAGCAGTAATTACTAAAGCTGGCTTGGAACTTACCCAGACACCCTTTATGGTAGCTGATGCAGGTTCTTCAATCAAACCAAATTTACCCTACATAAGTATTAACCCCAAAGCTGGAGGGGATATCAGAACTGGAAAGGCAATTGCTAATCCTCAAAAAATATTTGATAATGGCCGTATATTAGGTAAAACATTATCTAAGATCACCGATCATTTGATGATTGGTGAGAGCACTCCTGCTGGAACCACAACTGCCTTAGGAGTTCTAACAGCGCTAGGTTATGATGCTGATTTTAAGGTTAGTGGTAGTATTCCAGTTAATCCCCATAATTTAAAAAAAGAAGTGGTTAGTGAAGGTTTAAAAGCTGCAGGAATATTCAATAAAAAAGAATTAAATCCTTTTAAAGCTGTCTCAGCGGTCGGAGATCCTATGATACCCGCAGTAGCTGGTATAATAAGGGGGAGCGATTTACCTGTTACTCTTGCTGGTGGAACGCAAATGACTGCTATATGCGCATTTTTAAAGGCTATGAATAATGATTATGATTTTTCCAATATGGCTATTGCCACCACTATCTTCGTGGCTGAAGATGAGACCTCAGATATTAACCATATTATTAAACAGATAGATGATATACCCATATTTGCCATGGATCCTTTTTTTCAATTATCCCATCATGAGGGTTTAAAAAATTATTTAAATGGATCAGTTAAAGAGGGAGTTGGGGCTGGCGGTGCAATGTTAATGGCGGCCTTAAATGGATTTACCATAGAGGATATAAGAGTTAAAACTGAAGAATTGTGCTGGAAATTATTTTAAATTAATCTTTTCTTAAATTAATTATCATATTCATCCATTAGCTAAAATTAAATAAATAATGAAGATAATATAGCTATAGATCCGGCTAACCAGCAGTAATAGGCGAAGATCATTAAACTTCTTTCTTTAATAATTTTTAACAAGATCTTTATGGCCAAGTATCCAGAAATTGCTGATGCTGCAAAACCAGCAATAAACGCCCATGTATTTAAATCAAAACCAGAGCCTATATCTGGGATCTGTATTAATCCCGCGCTCATTATGATAGGTATGGAAAGCAAAAAACTGAACCGAGCTGCTAATTCTCTTTCCAAATTTGAAAATAAACCTGCAGATATAGTGGCTCCTGATCGAGATATTCCTGGAGCAAGTGAAAATCCTTGGAATAAACCAATCCAAAGTGTAGTCTTTAATCCCATATCTTTTATGGATCTTTCACCACCACCTATTCTTTCGGAAGCCCAAAGTAACATACCGGTGATCAAAAGTAAAGATCCTACAACTAATATATTGGTGAAGAGAGATTCAAAAAAGTCTTTAAGAAAAAGTCCCATCAAACCGGCGGGCATGGTACCAATTATAATTAACCAAGCTAATTTTTTATAGGGATCCTCTTTAAATCCCTGTTTAAAATTTCCACGGGGAATATCTTGCAAACTAGATATGAAAGATACAACCATATGTACTAAGTCTTTCCAGAAATAACTAACCACCGCCACCAATGTGGCCAGGTGTAGTAAAGTATCAAAAGCAAGAGACTCTTGTGCTCCTAAAGCCTGTGTTACGAATACTAATTGTGCTGTGCTGCTAATTGGAAGAAATTCTGTAAATCCTTGCACTAATCCAATAATTATGGCCTGTATAATATCCATTAGATCACCGTTAATACACTGAAAAATTTATAATTATTATCCTTAGATTAGATAAATAGCTAAGTAAATTATTCTTACATTTAAAAATTTCTAATTATAAGTTATAAGTGATAACTTATAACTTAGCATAATTAGTCCAAGTAATATAACCAGTTGAATCGATCTTCTGTTTTTGCTTCTAGTATACTGAAAAATTCTTTCTGGAGTTTCTTAGTTATAGGGCCTCTCTCACCGGATCCTACTTTTATTTTATCCACAGATCTTATTGGGCTTATTTCTGCAGCAGTCCCAGTTAAAAAAATCTCATCGACTAAATAAAGCATTTCTCTAGGCAGTTGCTCTTCTCTAATTTCAAGATCCATTTCTTTAGCCAGATGTATAACAGAGTCTCTGGTAATGCCTTTTAAAAGAGAGGCTGCCATAGGAGGAGTGTATATAATATCCTCTTTAATTAGAAAAATATTTTCCCCGCTACCTTCACTAATCATTCCGTGATAATCAAGCAGTATTCCTTCATCATAACCATTTTCCAAGGCTTCTATTTTTACCAACTGAGAATTCATGTAATTTGCCCCAGCCTTAGCCATATTAGGTAATGTATCAGGAGCCATACGTCTCCAAGTGGAAACACCCACATCTACTCCTTTTTCTAAAGCTTCCTGACCTAGATAACTTCCCCATTCCCATACGGCAATTACCACTTCTAAGGGACTATTTAAGGGATTAACTCCTAATTCACCGGTTCCTCTAAATACAATCGGCCTAATATAACATTCCTCTAAACCATTACTTTTAATGGTATCCACAATGGCTTGAGATATTTCATTTTCAGTATAAGGAATTTCCATGCGATATATTCGAGCAGAATCAAATAATCTGGTCACGTGTTCCTTCAAACGAAAAATTGCAGATCCTTGTTTATTTTTATAGCATCTTATTCCTTCAAATACACTAGAACCATAATGAATTACATGAGATAGAACGTGTATGTGGGCATGTTTCCAATCAATTAGCTCTCCATTAAACCAGATTTTTCCATTTTCATCCCAAGCCATAATAAAAACCTCTTATAATTTTCACTGTTAATTTATTTTAGTTATTTTAGTTTAAATTTGATATTTCTACTTATTTTTAAATCTATCAATTAGAAATTATCTAAATCAGATATTATTCATTGGGTAATTTAAAATGTTTATTAATATTCTATTTTTGCTTTTTGATCCTCAAAATTAATTGAAAGTTTTTTACTTGAAAATTTTAATTAACATTTTTTCTTTGGAAAACTTTATATATCTAGGTTTGCAAACTTGTTGTACGCGAGGGGGCCGGTGGTCTAGGGGTATGATACCTCGCTTACAACGAGGTGATCACGAGTTCGAATCTCGTCCGGCCCATTTATTAATTTTTTTTAAATTTTATTAAGTAATTCGAATCTATTTTTGTTCAAAAATTTCACCTGCATTTCACTGCCCGATTAATTTTTCCTTTATAATTAAAAGGACATTTTATGGCTTTATAAGGATAAAAAGAGGCGTATTTGTTTCATATTAACTTTTAAAATTCAAATAATCAATAAACTGCAAATAGTTCTATAGCTTATTAAAAACCCAGGGATGGTGGCCTTGGGCTATGATACCTCGTCTGAAACTGGTGATCATATGTTAGAATCTCCCCATCCCTTAAATTATCTCAGGACTTTTGAGTTATCTTAGAAAAATTAAATTATTGATTTTAAAAGAAAATTATTTGAATAATTAAAACCAAAAGGGATATAAAAAATACCGCGGTTCCTTTAACTAGAACTAAGGTACCTTTCTTATCCAGTATAAAGACCAGACCATAGGATAAAAGCACGGATAGTACTATTTTTAATATACCTAAAGTACTGGTAGATAAGGGAATAAAATAGCCAACCATAGTGGCTGTGATATAGGAGAATCCAACTA
This sequence comes from Methanobacteriaceae archaeon, assembly GCA_003558085.1. Taxonomy (GTDB): domain Archaea; phylum Methanobacteriota; class Methanobacteria; order Methanobacteriales; family Methanobacteriaceae; genus Methanobacterium_F. The sequence goes on along the minus strand of PWMT01000168.1, from coordinate 29,857 downwards.
CCATTATAATTAAAATCAGAGTGTTACTTAGAATTCCCCGTACTAAAGGTTGCCAATTAGCTTTAATTTTCTCCCTTTTTCTATTTAACGATGCTCTATAATTATTAGTTGAATAAGAAATACTTGGAGTTGTTCCTGGAGGATTATAAGATACCTCTGAATCATCATATTCTTCATATTCTTCCATTAACTCTGCTGATTTTTTGGAGAATTTCTGAGCCAAATTTAATAAACTGTCGCGATCAATTAGTTTGATATTTCTACGAGCTGCATAATTCACAGCCTGTGAGCTGAAAGCGGAGGTAGTAACAACCACTACTTTAGACGCTTTTAAAGTTTTTCCTACCATTTCCATTTCTTTTAACACGTCAAGACCCACATTCCATTTTTTATCATAATTTTTACAAGATACTACCACTCCAATATCCCCTAAAATAGTGGGTAGAATTCCATAGATATCTATAAGATGCCTTGAAGTTCTAAAGTCTTTATATACTTTAAAGCCGGATTCTTCCATAATTTTTGCCATGAATTCGACTAATCTATTTTTTTGCAAACAACCCACCTTCTAGAAAGGAAATTTTTAATCTATTAAGCTATAATCTTTAATTATTAATGTTATTATTACTAGCTTATAACTAATAATCTTTTATGCAAGATAAGTAATGATTTGCTGTAATGCCTTACAATTGATAGGCCTATTTGAACATAATTAAATCATTATATCTTCTGATCAATATACAAAAATATTAAAAACTTCATCAATATAACCTTTCATATGAGAATTTTGATAACTAATGACGATGGAGTAAATTCTTCAGGAATAATTGCCAGTAAAAAAGCAATAAATGGCTTAGCTGAAATAACAGTAGTCGCTCCTGCTACACAGCAAAGTGGTATTGGCCATGCTCTGACACTGTTCGAACCTATAAGAGTCACTGATATTAAATTGAGAGATGGTGGAAAAGCATTTTCCGTTTCAGGGACTCCTACTGATGCTGTTATTCTTGGAATTTTTGAATTAGCCGAGAAAAAACCAGATTTAGTGATTTCAGGAATTAATGTGGGTGAAAATCTGGGTAAATCAGAGTTAACAACTTCTGGTACAATAGGCGCTGCCATGGAGGCAGCTACACACGGAATTCCAGCTTTAGCCGTATCTTTACAGGTAACTAGGGGTGAAATCAAATTTCATGATGGCCATGTAGATATAGATTTCTCCTTCGCCAAGAAGATAACCCGTTATGTAGTGAAGCAGATAATAAAAAGAGGTTTACCTGAAGGTACAGATTTCTTAAATTTGAATATTCCAGCCCATCCTCAAAGTGATGAGATTATCATCACTGATTTAGGAGAGCGGATGTATCAGGCCCATATTCAAAAAAGATTAGATCCGCGCGGCCGTCCTTATTATTGGCTCGATGGACATCCAGTGGGAAGTGATAGAAAATATACTGACGTACACACACTTAAAGTAGTCAGAAAACCAAGTTTGACTCCTCTTTCTCTGGATTGTACCACTGATATGGGTCCCCTAAAAGAATGGATTGATTAAAATATATTTTTAGATTAAGCAATGGAAATTTTATTCACTTGTAATGGTAACTAATTATTACCATCTTATTTTATTCTTTCCAGGAGAGAATTAATCCAAAAAAAATTTATTCAGGTTTTTTCCAGTTTAAAAAATCTATTTAATTTTCAACGTATATTAAGTTCTTTTAAAAGCCGGTCTCTCTCCTTCCGAAGTTCTTCCAGCAGCTCTGGATTGCAATTTCCCAACTTTTCAAGATAAGCTATAGAGATGGTAACTGCTTCTAAGTTAGTTTCAATTTGATTTACAGACATTTACATGCACCCTAATCTTATTTTAAATATAATAACTTATAATTAAAACATTATTCTCTAATTAATTTTATAGTATACCTTATAGAAATAGATATTAATCTGTAATCCCAAGTTGGGGAAAACTATATGCAATTTAATTTTCTAATTAGATTACGAAAAGAAATAGAGAGATTAAGATGTCAAAAACAGATAGTGATTTTCAGGTAAATCGTCAATTTTTACGGTTTAAAAATAAAGATGTGGTAATCAGTTTGAAAAACAGAGAAGAAGATCAAGGTAAAATTATGGCCTTGGATAACTATCTTAACATCGTTTTGGAGACAGAAGAAGGGATAAAATTTATAAAAGGTACTAAGATTTCCTTTATTGCATTAAAAAAATAATAACTTTCATAAACATTTTATTTAGGATTATAACCCTCTACTTTAATTCCTAAAATATCTTTTTTACCATTATAAATATCCCGAGCTATTTGAGCGCTACCCATAGACCCAGAAGTGGTAGGTAAGCTAATCACCGGGATAATGTCTTCAAAATAATCTTTCAAAGCTCCAAAAAAATTAACAGGTTCTTCCATGGAACCAATAGAGCCAGTGAGCACTATTCCTTCAATCTTTTCTGCAATACCTATAAAACCCCATATTTCCATTACTATGGTCATCAACATAGTATCCAAGGCTAGAATAGCTTGATCATCACCCTTTAGAAATTTTTTCAATAATTCTGTTTTTGCCTGGGAGACTTTAGTATCTATTTGAGCTATTTTAACTGCTCCTGCGCGCGAAAAACATTCATTTGCAGTTCTATTCCCATCATCAATACTTCTTATCATCTCTAAATCAAGAGGCCCATGAACTACACCCATGGCGCCTAAGCAGGCATCCATAGCACCTTTTATTTCACTAGCTTGCACTAAGATGGTGACGGTATTGGAGCTAATATCAGCTACAAGCATATTTTCCCAACCGGTTTCCAGAAAAGCATTATAAGCAATACTTATTTTTTCTGCACTTCCATGGTGGGAATAGGCTACTTTAAAACGTGGATCCATACAAGGAGTATTTTTATGCAAGCCTGGAATTAGCAAAGTAGGTATACCTGATTTTTCTATTTCTTCATAAACCGAGGTACCACCACCAGTCACCTTACCTGCTCCACCAATCGAAATTATCCCTCTATCTTCTACCATATCCAATGGCTTAATAGAGTTAATAGCATCACCCATAGCATAAGTTATAGCCATAAGTTTAATTTTATTTAAATCTACTCTTTTAGATAATTGTTCAAGAGCGGATAATTCTTGTAGAGAAAGACTTTCCCGCCCAATTTTGAAATGTTCGACCTTATTAGTATCGGCGGATGAGGGAAGAATGGTAAATGAAACCCCTGTAGTTCCATGATCCATGCCTACAAATACCAAATTATTCACCTATTTTTCTAATCCACATAATTTTCTTAACTTAGAACCTTCTTTTTCAATTTTAAGCTCACTTTCAATTTCCCTCAATCTTTTAAGCATGGGCAAACCAGCTTGATTCTCTAAAGCCCAATCTTTAGCAAATTTGCCTTCTTGGATATCAGTTAATATTTCCACCATTTGCTGTTGAGTTTCTGAAGTAATAATTCTGGAGCGACGGCTTAACCCTCCAAATTCAGCAGTATTACTCACATCGTTCCACATACCTGAAAATCCTTTTTCATAAATTAAATCAACAATGAGTTTTAATTCATGACATGTTTCAAAATAAGCTAATTCTGGCTGATATCCTGCATCTACTAAAGTTTTAAAAGCAGCTTTAATTAATTCGGTTACACCACCGCATAAAACGGCCTGTTCTCCAAAAAGATCGGTTTCGGTTTCCTCTTGGAAGGTAGTTTCTAATATTCCAGCTCGAGCTAAACCACAACCTTTACCCATAGCTAAAGCAAGTTCCCGTGAGTTCCCACTGAAATCTTGTTCTACAGCCATTAGTCCAGGTATTCCAAATCCTTCCAGGTAAGTTTTTCGTACCATAGCTCCAGGACCTTTAGGAGCAATCATTATCACATTTATATTTTTAGGGACTTTAATATATCCAAAGTGGATGTTATAACCATGTGAAAAAGATATGGTGTTACCTTCTTTTAGATAAGGTTTTATAGATTGTTCGAATACACCTGCCTGTATTTCATCAGGAATCAGGATATGAATAATGTCTGCAACATTAGTTGCTTCTTCTATATTCATTACTTTCATACCATCATCATGAGCTTTTTGCCATGATTTACCACCTTCTCTTAGTCCCACCACTACATTTAAACCACTATCTGCCATGTTACGTGACTGGGCCATACCCTGACTTCCATATCCAATAACAGCAATGGTTTTATCAGCTAGAACTTGAGTATCTACGTCTTTTTCATAACATATATTCATTTTCCATCCTCCTCAAAATTAAATGAAAAAACAACTTGATTTTAAAAATATGATTTAACTGCTTCTTATTTTTGTACTAAATAATATATTAGACCCCAACCTACCACCAAAACCTTGTTTGGTTTAAATTTTAAATTTATTTTAAAATAAAAATGGTTGATTTTTGGGGATTCGATTAAATACAATTTATATGGTTTTAATTCCTCTAGACATTGCTGTGGGACCAGTACGCGCCACTTCTTTAATTCCAAAATTTCTTAAAAGATCGATTAAGGCATCAATTTTTTCAGGATCCCCGGTGATTTCCACGGTCAATGTTTCTGGACTTACATCAATAATCCGTCCCCTAAATATGCCTGCATATTGTATAACTTCTGAGCGAATTTTTTCCAAGGGAGTATGTACCTTTATCAGGCACAGTTCTCTTTTCACCGTGTTTTCCATTTCCAGATCCCTAACTTTGATCACGTCAATTAATTTATTTAATTGCTTGGTTATTTGTTCTAATACTTTATCATCACCTTTAGCAATTATAGTCATTCTGGCCAGTTTTTTCTTTTCTGTTTCCCCTACAGTTATAGTGTCTATATTGAATCCTCTACGGGTAAACAATCCCGCAACCCTCTGTAATACACCGGGCTTATGTTCTACCAGGGCACTGATGATATGGCTTCTTTCGTTCATGCTATTCACCTTCCACCGGTTTTTTCACAGTATTTTTATAGGTTATCTCTCGGGGATGTTCTCTTTCAACTTTATATTCACCTATAATTTCTGTTAAACCACATCCGGGAGGAACCATAGGTAATATTTCATCAGGATCAATTATAATATCCAATAACGTGGGCTCACCTGATTTTATAGCGTTTTGTAGAGCTTCCTGTGTATCTCCTGGTTTTTCTACTCTTTCTGCTCGAACTCCAAATGCTTCAGCTAATTTTACAAAGTCAGGAACTTCTCCCAGGTAAGTATGGGACATCCGTTTATCAAAGAACAATTTTTGCCATTGAGCCACCATTCCTAAGTATCGATTATCTAGGACACAAATCACTACTGGTATATCATATTCTTTGACAGTAGCCAGGTCTTGACTTACCATTAAAAAGCCACCATCTCCACATACTGCGACAACATCACTTTCAGGAAGAGCTACTTTAGCACCCATAGCTGCTGGAAAGCCAAATCCCATAGTTCCTAAACCACCAGAAGATATAAACTTTCTTGGTTTTTGAGACTTAAAAAAATGAGCCATCCACATCTGATTTTGACCAACATCAGTAGTGAGAATTGTATCTGCATCCACTACATGGGAAATCTCTTTAATTACCTGTTGTGGTTTTAAAGGTATATCCTCTTCAAAGGAAGTACGTGGGATGCAGCTTTTTTTGAATTCGTAAACTTCATTAAACCATTTTTTATTATTAGGTAAGCTCTGTTTTTTTATAATACTTAGTAATTGCTGTAATACAGTTTTCGCGTCTCCCACAATAGGTACATGTACATCAACATTTTTACCGATTTCTGCAGGATCCACATCAATATGGATTATCTGGGCATTATTAGCAAATTCTTCCAAGTTTCCAGTGGTTCGATCTGAAAAACGACAACCCACTGCTATTAAACAATCACATTCATCCACGGTTATATTGGCTACCTTTCTTCCATGCATACCCAGCATTCCCATTGATGCCGGTTCATCTTCTGGAAAGGAACCCTTACCTAATAAAGTAGTGGTAACTGGCGCCTTTATTAAATTAGATAATTCTTTTAGTTCTGATGATGCATTAGAAATTATTACACCACCACCAGATAATATAACTGGTTTTTTAGCATTTAATATGCTTTCAGCAGCTTTTTTAATTTGTAGAGGATGTCCCTTCAAAGTAGGTTTGTATCCTGGTAAATCCAGTTGGTGGGAATGGTATTTATCAAGCTCCTGCTCCTGTATATCTTTAGGTAGATCAATCACCACCGGCCCTGGTCGGCCAGTGCGTGCGATTTCAAATCCAGATTTAATCATTCCTGGTATTTCATTAGCATCATTAGCTTGAAAGCTGTGTTTAGTTATGGGGATGGTGATTCCAATCATATCTACTTCTTGAAATGCATCATTACCAATTAAATGGGTGGGTACCTGTCCAGCTATGGCTAAAATAGGGGCTGAATCCATGTTTGCAGTGGCAATACCGGTAACCAAATTAGTTGCACCTGGACCAGAGGTGGCAATACAACCCCCTACTTTTCAAGAAGCCCGAGCGTAGCCATCTGCTGCATGAGCTGCGCATTGCTCATGTCTAACCAAGATATGTTTTAGATCAGAATCATATATCATGTCGTAAAGAGGTAGTAATTGTCCCCCGGGATATCCAAAAACGATATCTGCTCCTTGATCAATAAGAGAGTTTATTATAGCCTGTCCGCCTTTCATAATAACACCTGATAATAGTTTACATAGATTAATAGCTGAGATACTTGATTTTTTATTTTTTATTCAGTTATTTGATATTAACTTATAGTCATATTTAATCTTGTTTAATTTTATTAAATGCTAGGATGGATATTAATAGTTTAAATAAAAATTCTTCAATAGTCTGCATAATTATTAATTCTAAATTGAATTTTATTACTTGAACTTATTCTTCTAAGTTTATAATAAAAATAGGTACAGTTATTGCCTCCTAAGGTAATAAAAAAACCTATATTTAATATCCTAATATTATAATTAATCATTCAAGTTAGGATTTATAAGGTGATTTTTAGGGAGGAATATAATGAAAATTTTAGTGGTTGGTACTGGAGCCAGAGAACATACTATCTGCGAATCTTTGAAAGATGAAGCTGAAATTTATTCTATTATGAGCAATACTAATCCTGGCATCGCTCGTTTATCCCAATATAAGCTTGCCAGTGAAAGTGACATGGATAAAATTAAGCAATTTGCTTTAGAAAATAAAGTTGACATGGCAATTATTGGACCTGAAGCCCCTTTAGAACAGGGTATTGTAGATTTACTTGAAAGGGAAGGTATAAATTGCGTGGGACCTACTCAAGAAGCTGCTAAAATAGAAACAGATAAAGCCTTTATGAGGAATTTATTTGAAAAATATAATCTACCAGGATCTCTCACCTATAAAATTTTTGATAATAATGAAGACATGAGTTTATTTTTAGATGAATTTGACCAGGATGTAGTGGTAAAACCAGTCGGACTTACCGGTGGAAAAGGAGTTAAAATTGTAGGTGAACACCTGAAAGATTCTCAGGAAGCTAAAGAGTATGCCCAACATATTATGGAAACTAGTATGGGAGGCCATCCTCTGGTAGTTATAGAAGAAAAAGTAGTAGGAGAAGAATTCACTATACAGGCCTTTTCCGATGGGGATCATTTATTACCCATGCCTGCAGTTCAGGATCATCCCCACGCCTTCGAAGGAGATCAAGGACCAATAACGGGAGGAATGGGATCATATTCTGATAAAAACGGTGTATTACCATTTCTATCTAAAAAAGAATACGAAGAAGCAGTTAATATCATGGAAAAAACAATCAACGCTATTAAAAAAGAAACAGACCCCTATAAAGGAATTTTATATGGCCAATTTATGTTATCTCAGGATGGACCGCGCCTGGTAGAATATAATGCCCGTTTTGGAGATCCAGAAGTAATGAATGTCCTGCCTCTTTTAATGACAAACATGCGGGATTTATGTACTGATATAATTGATGGCAAACTCCATAAAGCTAATTTCAAAGCCAAAGCCACAGTTTGTAAATACATGGTTCCCAATGGTTATCCTGAAACAAAAGCAGCAGATAAAGCAATAGATGTAAATGAAAACAAAATTAAGGATTCAGGGGCTTTAATTTATTATGCTGCTGTTAACCAAAAAAATAAAACCATCTATACTACTGCTTCTAGAGCATTAGCCTTAGTAGGGATTGGAGAAACAATAGCTGAGGCAGAACAAATATGTGAAGAATCAACCCAATTTGTTAAAGGAGACCTTTACCATCGAAAAGATGTGGGAACTGCGGCCCTAATTCAAAAAAGAATCAATCATATGAAAGAATTAAGAGGTAATTAGTTCATATGAAAGAATTAAGATAACTAATATTTTAAATCTTAACTAAATTTATTTTAAGCCAAATTTAATAATAGATCTACGTATTTTCATATTTAAATTAATTTTAAATTATAAGTCAACAATGATTCAAAAACAAGATTTTAAAATATTAAGTTTAAAATGATAATTATATATTACATTATCATTAATGAATAAGTATTTCATATTTTGGAGATGGAATTTAAATGAAACATCTTTTATCTATATGTGATGTCCAGCATCAAATTTTAGAGCTACTGGAAATAGCCCATAAGTTTAAAATGAGTACTTCTTTTGGCAAACCACTTCAAGGTAAGACTTTGGCCATGATATTCGAGAAACCTTCTACTCGTACAAGGATTTCTTTTGAAGTAGGAATGAACCAGTTAGGAGGGACCGGACTTTATCTCGCCACTGATGATCTTCAAATTGGAAGAGGAGAACCTATTTCCGATACTGCCAAGACTATGAGTCGTTATGTAGACGGTATTATGATCAGGGCTCGAAAACATAATAATCTTATCCAGTTAGCTAATAATTCTTCAGTACCAGTTATAAATGGTTTAACTGATCTTGAACATCCTTGTCAAGCATTAGCAGATATGCAGACTGTGCTGGAATATAAAGGAGATTTTAAAGGTAAACTATTATTTGCAGGTGATGGGAATAATGTGTGCAATTCATTACTTTTAATATGCTCCATATTAGGTATGGATATGACCGTAGCTTGTCCCCCAGGATATGAACCACCTTTACAAATAATGGAAAAAGCCCAACTTTTAGCTGATAAATCCGGTGCTGTAATAGAGATAACCTCGGATATATTATCTGCTGTTAAAGGATGCGATGTGATTTATACTGATGTTTGGGTGAGTATGGGTAAGGAAGCAGAACTCAAGGACCGCCTTAAAATTTTCCAACCCTATCAGATTAATGAACAAATAATGGGTCTGGCTAAAAAAGATGCTATTTTCATGCATTGCTTACCTGCTATAAGAGGTCAGGAAACCACGGCCAGTGTAATTGATGGACCACAATCAGTAGTATGGGATCAAGCAGAAAATCGTTTGCACTCTCAAAAAGCTATTTTATATACCCTATTAAAATGAAGATTTTTTAGAAAAACACTTACATGGAATCTGGAGCATTTACACCTAATAATTTCAGACAATTATAGATGGTGACGCGTGTTCTATCCACTAATAGTAGCCGAGCATTAGTATATGCTGAATCTATGACCGGTAAAGCTTTATAGAATTTGTTAAAGGCATTGGCTAATTCCTGAACATATTGAGCTAAATTATGAACTCTTCTCATTTTGGCTGCTTTTTCTACTTGTAGGGGGAAACTGGCTAATATCCTAATTAGATTAACTTCTATTTCTTCTAAATGCCAATCTGATTCTATATCATCAACATTTACTTTTAAACTTTTATTTTCATATTTCCCGGATTTTTCTAACAATTTGCAGGCACGCGCATGTGCATATTGTATAGAGGCACATCCTCGCTCAAAACTGAGAGCTTCATCCCATTTGAAAACGATATGTTTTTCTGGAGAAAGACGAGCAATGTAATATCTTATAGCCCCAATACCTATATCGCTAGCTATTTTTTCCATATCTTCTTTTCTAAGATCCGATCTTCTTTTTTTAATTTCCGAAGAAGCTCTTTTAATAGCTTCATCAATTAAATCATCCACAGAGATGAAAACTCCTTTTCTAGTTGACATAGACCCTGCTGGAAGAGTTATAAATTCATAAAAAATAACTTCTGGCGCGGTACCTTTTAAAAGACGCATGGCGATTTTTATCTGATCAATGGCTAATTTATGATCAGATCCTAATATATCCACCACTACATCTCCTTTTTTAGACTTTTCTAAATGGTAAGCCAAGTCTCGGGTAGAATATAAGGAAGTACCATCAGAACGGGTGAGCACTAATTCTTTTTCCAGCCCAAATTCTTCTAAATCTAAAAAAAGAACATCATTTTCCTGAGTATAACCACTATCCTTTAATTTTTGCACTACCTCAGCTACAGAGCCATCTCTAATAAATTCACCCTCCCAAACAAAGATATCGTGCTTAATATTTAATTTATTTAAAGTTGTTCTCACACCTTCTAAACAATGTTCAACTGCTTTAGCAAAACTTTCATTTAGTTCTTCTTCGTTGCCCTTTTCATATCTTTGGATTAAGTTATCTATTTCCTTGATCATATCCGGGTTATTTTTTAAATGTTCATTGACTTTAAAATATAATTCACAGATTTGATGATCTATTTTTACAGTTTCGCTGTTAATTTCAAGATCATAATCCAGATTATTCAGTCCCCAGACCACCATGGCTATTTGACGACCCATATCATTCACATAATACTGGGTTTCCACTTCAAAACCAGCTGCAACTAATAATCTTCTTAGCGAATCCCCTATAATAGCATTTCTAATATGTCCAATATGTAAAGGCCCATTAGGGTTGGCAGACGTATGTTCTAGGATAATTTTTTCGGTTTTCGGTTTTAGATTGCCATAATCATCCTTGATCTTATTCAATAATAAGGGAGCAAATTTTTCATAATCTACAAAAAAATTAATATAAGGACCTTTAGATTCCACAGATTGGAATATTTCTGGAGTCTCTATCACTTGAATTATATCACCAGTAATTTCTATGGGTGATTTCTTGAGTGTTTTGGCTAGATTAAAAGATATATTAGATGCAAGATCCCCCATCTGAGGATTAGGAGGTTTTTCTAATTTTATTTCAGCTGTTATTGGAAATTTTAATTTTTCAAGAGCGGTTTTTAACGAATCAATAGCTTCTTTTTCTATTTGAGAATTCATGAGTTCACCCAAAATTAAATATTAAAATAAATTATATAAGTTGAGTTAAAAATTAGGATTGCTGATTAAATTATTTTATTTTATAACCCTCTAATCCAGAGAGTTATGTATCCTATTCTTGGTAAAAATAGTGGTTGATCCCCAATAGTTATAACTTTAGATTTAATCTGTAGCGGATATACCGGGGCCTGATCAGGGTTAGGATTATTATCTCCTTGGGTTATATAAAATCTTTGGCCATTATTATCTATTCCTACCTCAATAATTCGATGTATAACAGGTTCAGGGAACCATTGTGCATTGTATACAATAATATCTCCACTTTCTAAGGTAGTAGGATCAAATTCTTGTATACCTAGGAAGTCAGCTTTTTGGATAAATACTATATCTCCTCGATGAAATACTGGTTCCATACTTCCCGAAACTACCACATTCATATGTTGGGCTGCAAAGAGACCTACTAAAATTATTACTAAATATATGATTATTTCCCGGGTAGCGGACATGTTCACACCTATAATTATGGTTTATAACTTTTTTTTAATATATTTTCAGTATTAATATTGCATCTTACTATCTTAAAATTGCTCCTTTATCTGCGGAACTTGCTAATTTCTGATAACGTGCTAACAAACCTTTAACATTTCTTTCAGGTTTAACTGCATTTTTCATTCTTTTTTTAATTTCCTGTGGGCTAAGTTCAACTTCTAAACTACGTTGAGGAATATCAATTTTTATCAAGTCTCCATCTTGAAGCGCTGCTAAAGGACCATTGCTCATGGCTTCAGGGGATACATGTCCTATACAAGGTCCTCTAGTTCCTCCTGAAAATCTACCATCAGTAATTAGAGCTACAGATTTAAGTTCTCTGCCGGCAATAGCTGAAGTAGGGTTTAACATCTCCCTCATACCAGGACCTCCTCGAGGCCCTTCATAACGAATTACAATAACGTCTCCATCTTCGATTTCATTATTAAATATGGCTTCTACACATTCATTTTCACTGTTAAATATTCTACCAGGGCCCTGATGAGTTAACATATTCTTATCAACTGCACCTTGTTTTACAACAGACCCATTAGGGGCTAAATTGCCTTTTAAAATAGCTATTCCGCCTTCTTTATGAACTGGTTTATCTAAAGATCTTATTATTGATCTATCTGTTAGAGTAATGTTTTTTATATTATCTTTCAGTTTTTTACCATTACAAGTTATGACCTCAGTATTTATCTTAGATTCTAGAGTTTTTAAAACAGCAGGTATTCCACCGGCTTTATCTAAATCAATCATCATATGCTCTCCAGATGGAGAGATAGAGGTTATATGAGGTATATTTTTACTCATAACATCGAATAGTTCTAAATCTACCTTTACTCCTTTATTTTCCAGTTCACTAGCAATAGCTGGGAGGTGTAGGGCGGTGTTGGTAGAACCGCCTAGTGCTAAATCAACTGCCACTGCATTTGCAAATGATTTTTGAGTCATTATTTTGGAAGGAATAAGATTTTCATTCACCATTTCCACTATTCTAGCACCAGATAAACGACCCAGCCTCATTTTTTTCGAACTAACAGCATGAGCTGTGGCACAGCCAGGCAGACTCATACCTATAGCTTCAGTAAGACATGCCATGGTATTTGCAGTAAATAAACCAGCACATGAGCCAGCTCCTGGACATGCACATTTTTCCAATTCATCCAATTCTTCCAAGGACATTTTACCAGAAGATACAGCCCCAATACCTTCAAAAACATTAATAAGGTCTACAGATTTTCCCTTAAATGTACCAGGAACCATAGGCCCTCCGGTTAATACTATAGCAGGTATGTCAAGTCGGGCACTAGCCATGAGCATACCCGGAACTACTTTATCACAAGTTGGAATTAGCACCAATCCATCTAAACTATGGGCTTGGGCCATACTTTCCACGGTATCGGCTATAATTTCTCTAGAAGCAAGTGAATAATTCATTCCTTCGTGATTCATGGCCATCCCATCACATATGGCCATGGTGTTAAATTCGAAGGGAACCCCTCCAGATTGGCTGATCCCGATTTTTACTGCTTCACTTAATTCTCTAAGATGAATATGGCCGGGTACAATATCAGTAAAACTATTAGCAATACCTATGAATGGTTTTTCAAAATCATCATCAGTTAATCCACATGCCCTAAGTAGAGATCTATGGGGAGCTCTTTGCAATCCCTTTTTAATGTTATCGCTTCTCATTAAACCACCGGCTTATAAACTTAAATATGTAATATTTCACAAAAACGGGGTGAACCCTAAGTATTATATAGAATCTAATATTTAATACTAGTAACGGAATCCATTATCTAAATATATAATTTTAATTAATTAATTTAATTTAGGCTAGCACTTATATAAGTAAAATAAAATTTTTTCTTATATTATTAATTAACTGACCTTTCCCTCAAGAGATCATAAGCATGTAAAATTAGATTATTAACTTGTAATATAAAAACTTTAATTAAATATTAAATGAGTTATTTCTAATCTAGTTTTAGATTAAAAATTAATTTAAGTGTAGTGTTTTAAGAACGGATCATAGTTAAGATCATCTTATATTTTTTCACGGCATACAAGGCGTGTGGTTCATCTGCAGGCATGATAATCATATCCCCCTTTTTTAGATGATTCTTTTTACCAGAGATGGTTATTTCTGCTTCTCCATCTATAATCTGCACCATGGCATCAAAAGGCGCAGTGTGTTCACTTAATCCTTCACCTTTATCAAAAGCAAAAATGGTTACAGTACCGGTTTCTTTTCTGATGATCTCTCTACTTACTACTGATCCGTCCTGATAATCAATCAACTCTTCAATGGCCAATACTTTCGATTTTAAATCATCCTTCATTTAATCACCAACAAGATTCTTAATTATCTATTTTATGCTTATTCCTATATCAAACTTCATATTATCTTAAATTGAATAAGATTTATAGTTGAAAGCTCTATTTCCTCACTTAAGCTCGGGGAATACCAAAGGAATATTTAAGGGAACCTTTTTTACAGTGCCGAATACAATCACCACAAGATATACAATCTGAATGACTAATAAGATGTTCATCTTCCTTTTCTTTTACCAGCTCCATCACCTCTAGACCCATGGGACAGACCCAATTACAGCGCTGGCAACTGTCGCATTTTCCAGGGTCTGCTTTTAAGTTCAAAGAAGGTATTTTAATTATTCTGGAAACTTTCTGGGGAATGTATAAAAAAATTGCCTGTGGGCATAGATAACGACAAAAAGCCCTATTTCCGGCGATGCTGGATATTCCAACCACCACTGTAAAGGCTATAACCATAAGCATAACCCCATAACTATCTATATTTAAAAAATTTACTTGATCACTTATTAAAAAGGGATCAAAACCACTATTACCACCAATTACTCTTCTTGAAAATATAATTAGCGCTAAAAAACCTGCAAAAGATAAATATTTAATTTTTGATGCAAGAGGGGAGCGGACTTTCTTATTCATCAACCATCCGCCCATTACTTCTGATAATGCTCCGTAAGGACATAAATAACCACATGATCCTCCTCGACCTATAAATAATGCTGATATCATCCATAAAAGGAATACCACTGAACTAAATGTCATCAATCCATTCAAGGAACCCATAATAATTTTCACTGGCGAATAAATAATTATTAAAATAGGAAGTAGCACTAACAATATCAACATAATTGGACCGCGAAAACCTAATTTTCTTTTCAGTCGCTTTTTGCTAAATTTTCTTTTCAGCCTAGAAATTTGAATTTGCATTTAAATCTTTCCTTGACGGAGTATTAAAATAAAGAAATAAGATATTAAACTGGTCTTTTAAGATCCCAAAATTTGTTTAATATCTTCTTCAGGATCACCTATGGGTCTAACATCATATTTATCAACCAGTACGTTGATTATATCTTCATTAGCCCATCCAGGTATTATCGGCCCTAAATAAATTCCTTTTAAATCCAGTGCCAGCAAACTCCATAGAATGGCAGCAGCTTTTTGCTCCATCCAGCTGGCTACGATAGTCAAGGGTAGTTCGTTAAGATCCAACCCAAATAATTCACTAAGCGCGTTTGCCACATCTACAGCTACTATGGCATCATTACATTGTCCTACATCAATTAGTCGAGGCACACCTTCAATATCTCCCAAATCTAGGTCATTAAAACGATATTTACCACAGGCAAGTGTAAGAATTACCACATCATCCGGCAATTTTTCAACAAATTCAGTATAATATTTAGCCTGGGTTAAGGGAGAATCACATCCTCCCACCAATAAGAATTGTTTAATTTTCCCGTTTTCTACCAGTTCTTTAATTTTTGGGGCTAGAGAAAGAATAGTTGATGCACCAAATCCAGTGGTTAAAACTTTATCTCTAGGTTCTTCTTCTAAATCTCCTAATTCAAGTGCTTTTTCAATAACTGGAGTAAAATCATAATCTTCAATGTGTTCAACCTCAGGTAACTCTGCCACTCCACTAGTAAACATTCTTTCTCGATATTGCTCTGGAGGAATCAATACACAATTACTGGTTCCTAAGATGGCTACTGGATATTTAGCAAAAGTTTTTCGCTGATCAAACCAAGCTCCACCTAGTTGACCTACCAGATGTTTGTATTTTTTTAATTCAGGATATCCATGGGCAGGTAGCAGTTCTGAGTGGGTATAAACATTTATACCTTTACCTTCTGTTTGTTTTAATAATTCTTCTAATGCTTTGAGACTGTGACCTGTGGCTAAAATCCCAGGACCTTTTACTGCACCTACCGGAACTTCAGTGGGTACTGGATCTCCATAATTGTCAATATGGGCTTGTTTAAGCAGTTGCATGGTTTTTATGTTCATCCTTCCAGCTTCTAAGGCCATTTCTACAAAACTTTCAGGATCAAAATTTACATTGGTTAAGGTGGAATAAAATCCACGTTCTAAGAAAGCATCAACTTCTTCATCAGTATATCCTAATTCCCGAGCATGGTATAGATAAGCAGATATGCCTTTCATGGCGAATAAGAGATTATCCTGTAATCTTGCCACCGTGGGATTTTTTCCACAAACACCTCTTATAGTGCAACCGGTACCTCTAGCAGTTTGAGAGCACTGATAACAGAACATATCTAATGCATCTTTTTTTTCCATATTTTTACCTCCATTTAAAGCTATATTCAATTTTTTTTATTAAAAAAGTGCAATTTATAAGATTTAACCTTTATAAGATTGAGCTAAACCGTTTTAATACAAATATAATAAACTAATTTTGATTAAGAATTTTAAAACTCCTCATTTTTTTATTAGAAATCAACTATCTATTTTGAGGATTAAATTTTTTTGATAGGATCCTTATATTCAGAATAATTCCTTTTCTTCCTGTTTTATAATAGATCAGCAAACTATAAATAACTTTTGTCACTAGTTTAGTATAAAATGAAACAAATATTGTTGAGTGGAATTAATTTTTCTACTATGATCTAAGAAAAAAAAAAGAATGGTGTAGTAAATGCATTTAGATAAAAAAATATGGAAATCTCTAAAAATAATGGGTTTAACTGACTATGAAGCCCGCACTTATCTAGCTTTGACTTCTATGATATCTGGAACAGCCTCTGAAATCAGCCTTCACTCTAAAATTCCTCGCTCCAGAATTTATGATGTTTTAAAGGAAATGGCCGAAAAAGGCTTTGTGGAAATAGAAAGAGGTAGACCATTAAAATATTCTGTAATATCTCCTATGGAAGTTTTTAAAATAAATAAAAAACGCATGCTTAAAGAGTTGGAAAAAGCTGAACAGCAATTAACTAACATTTATGACAACCAAATATCTCAGGTTTCCGCGCCTATTTGGTTAATTCACGGACCTGACAAGATAATAAAAAAAGAACTAGAAATAATTTCTAGAGCCAAAAAAACTATTAATATAAGAGCGGGGTTCATGTTTGAAGGTGAATTAGAGCTTATAAAAGAAAAGTTAAATAAGGCAGCAAAAAGAGGGGTTTTAATAAAAATAATGGCCGCACCTTACACTTTTATAGGACAGGAAAAGGTAGACTTAGCCCAGGAGTTAAATGGTATATCTGGCCAGGTTAGAACTTACCAAATACCTTTTGTTAAGATGATCGTTCGTGATGAAACCGAGATGATGCTAATATTTTCCAAATTTTCTGGAGAAGATCATCAGGCCTTACCCATAAGTGCCATAGGGGTTTGGAATCAATACAAAGAAATAGCGCAAAATTATGCTCAAGTATTTGAACAAATGTGGAAAGAAGATATGCATAAAAGAATTTAAAAAAATGATACCTTGCAATGTTTGGGGGAAGTTTTTCTATTTAGCACTTATTTTATAAACCTTATTTAGTCTTTTTCTTAAAAAAAATGAGATATTTTTGGTTAAAAAATTTTAAGTAATTCTAAAAAACCCCTAAAACTTACAATATCAAAGAATAAAAAGTAATAAAATATAAAATTTGTTATATGACTTTTGTAAATTTTACTAATCAGTTCTTATTTTTATTGTTGCAGAAGGTTTATAAAAAAATTTAGTATCAGACAAAAATTTCAGGAATAAACTTAAAAACTAGGATAATATTATACCATATAATCTATTAGTTATTAATTAACCATTACTTATCCGTAGTTTCTAAAGCAAATTTAGTTTAATTAACTAATGTCTTGATCCATTGTCAAATTTTTTATTAGGTGGTTAAATGCGTGTATTATTTATTCACTCCGATTATTTAAAATATCAAACCAAAAACAAAACCAAAATTGCTGAGCAAATTGAACCAGATCAAAAAGAAGGCTATTTTAAAGATGTATTGGTAGTTTTCACTGCAGTGGAAGCAGAAGATGAAAATAAATCTGAAGAAATCGTTCCAAAAGTAATAAAAGAAGTGGAAGATGTTTTCAAAAAAATAAAAGCAGAAGGAATAGTCATATACCCCTATGCTCATTTAACCTCTTCTTTAAGTTCTCCTGAAACCGCTAAATCAATTTTAAATAACATGGAGACTATTTTAAAAGAAAAAGGATATAAAGTGGCCCGAGCTCCTTTTGGATGGTATAAATCCTTTGAAATATCTTGTAAAGGCCATCCTCTTTCAGAATTATCCCGTACTATTACTCCTGAGGATAAAATTCAAGAAATAGAAGAAAAAGATATAGAATCTCAATGGTACATTTTAGATCAGGGTAAGCTTATCTCACCTGATGAATTTGAATTCAAAAGCGAAGAACTACGAAAACTGGCCATGTATGAGTTGGGAAAGATTAAATCAAGCGGTGAGGAATCACCACATGTAAAACTAATGCGAGAGAAAAATTTAGCAGACTATGAACCCTCTGCCGATGTTGGACATCTTCGTTGGTATCCTAAAGGTAGATTAATTCGTGATTTACTGGCAGACTATGTATATCAACTTGTCACCCATGAAGGAGCAATGCAAGTAGAAACTCCTATTATGTATGATCTGGCAGATGAAGCCATAAGAGTACATGCTGAAAAGTTTGGTGAACGTCAGTATCGTATGGGCCATAGTAAAAAGGAGCTCATGTTAAGATATGCATGCTGTTTTGGAGCTTTTAGAGTTTTATCTGACTCTTTTTTAACCTGGAAAAACCTTCCGGTTAGAATTTATGAATTATCAACTTACAGTTTCCGCATGGAGAAAAAAGGCGAAGTAGTAGGTTTAAAACGCTTGCGTGGTTTCACCATGCCTGATTTGCATACCGTCTGTCAGGATCTGGAACAGTCATTAACGGAATTCGATCGTCAAATCCTCATGTGTAAAAAGACCGGTGAGGACTTAGAAGTAAATTATGAGGTTATATTCCGGGCTACAGAAGATTTCTATGAAAAATATAAGGACTGGATGCATCAGGCTGCTTCTAAAGTAGATAAACCTGTCCTAATCGAAATTTTAGCAGAAAGAAAACATTATTGGATTTGTAAAATGGATTTTGCTGCTATTGATTATCTAGGAAGACCTATTGAAAATCCTACTATACAAATTGATGTGGAAAGCGGGGAAAGATTTGATATTACTTATGTAAATGAAGATGAAGAGGAAGCACACCCTATAATTATTCATTGTAGTCCTACTGGAAGCATAGAAAGAGTGATATGCAGTTTACTTGAGAAAACAGCTATTGAAAGGAATGAAAAAGCACCAATGTTACCTACTTGGCTTTCACCTACCCAGGTTAGATTATTACCTATCTCTGAAAGGCACCTTGATTTTGCCCTTGATTTTGCCGCTAAATTAAAGGATCATAATATAAGAGTAGATGTGGATGATCGTGTAGAGAGGGTGGGTAAAAAAATAAGAAACGCGGCCCAAGAATGGATACCCTATGTGGTGGTAATCGGGGATAGAGAAGTCGAAAGTGGTGAAATCACCGCAAACATACGAAAAAATGAAGAAAAAAAGACCACTGATCTGGATAATCTGGTGAAAATAATAAAAGATGAAACTAGCGGCATGCCATTTAGAGCTTTGCCTTTACCGCTGCTAGTTTCTGAAAGGATTGCATTTTAATCTAATCTATTTTTTTTCAACAATACTCATACCTCTTTGGCTCTTATAAGTTATAAGTTTTAACTTATAACATAATACTTATCACTTATAAGTAGGATATTAGCTTATATCACTTATAACTAGGATACTAGCTTATTTTTGGAGGGATCGGATGGGAGAAATAATTTCAATATTAAATCAAAAAGGTGGTTGTGGCAAGACTACCACAGCAGTAAATTTATCCACAGCATTAGCTTTATTTGATAAAAAAGTACTCTTGGTTGATATGGATCCTCAGGGAAATGCTACCACGGGTTTTGGGGTGGAAAAAGCCAATCTTGATTATAGCATATATTCCGTTTTAAGCAGAGAACATGATATAGCAGATGCTATACTGCCCACAATGGTGGAAGGATTATATATTTTACCTAGCAATATTTCCCTATCTGGTGCGGAAGTAGAGCTTAGTAGAGAAATCGGATACCATTCCATTTTAGAAGAGGCTCTAAAAAATGTAAAAGAGCTTTTTGATTATATTATTGTGGATGTACCTCCTTCTTTAGGCATACTTACTTTAAATGCTTTGGTTGCATCAGATAGTGTTATTATTCCTATACAGGCCGAATATTATGCACTGGAGGGAATGGCTGATTTACTTAAAACTATGAATTTAGTAGAAGAGCGTCTACAAAGTCCCTCACCCATTAAAGGTATTTTAATGACTCTTTATGATTCACGAACAAGATTGGGTCGTGAGGTGCATCAAGAGGTTAAAAAATTCTTTGGAGATAAAGAATATATTTTTAAAACTACCATACCGCGCAATGTGCGTCTAGCAGAAGCCCCAAGTTATGGAAAACCTTGTATCTTATATGATCAAGAGAGTAAAGGCACCATATCTTATATTAAACTGGCTGAGGAGCTTTTAAAAATGGAGGATAAATAATGGCCCGTAAAAGAATAAAAACTTCTGGTCTAGGTATGGGTTTAGACGCTTTAATTAAATCCAAGACTAGATCTCCGGAAGAACCCAAGGAAAATTTACAGATTAAAGAAGAGAATAGAACTGATATTAATAAAGATAATGAAAAAATTCAAAACTCATCATCAGCGCAATCTATTGATTCTCAAAACTTAAAGCAGGTCACCAATCAAGTTAAAAAAAATCCTAGAATAACCTTATGGTCTGCAAGGTCTGCTGCTGTACTTCGCTACTTGAAAAAAACACAACCCGAATTTAGCATTAGCAAAGTCGCCTCTGAGCTAATAGAAGAGGCTGTTCAGGAAAAATATCCGGAAATTTGGGAACTTTTTAAGGATTTATAATTTAAACATAATCTAAGTTAATATTTAATATTCACTTGGAAATCTAAGAAAAAATATCCAATGAACTCTGATAAGTTCCTTGTATTTTTATAAATGGTTGAGCTCTTTCTACTGCCACACCGATTTTTTTTAATTCTCCTACCTTTTCAAAGGCTTGTTTTTTTCTTAGGGTAATGATTCTTCTAGCAGATATAGGACCGATACCGGGTACTCTAATTAAATTTTTATATAGAGCTTGATTAATTTCCACAGGAAACATGTCCATATTCAGGGCAGCTAAATATTTAGGGTCCTGATGCAAATTAAGATCACCATCTTCCTCAAAAATTAATTCTCTAAGCTTGAAATTATAGGAATTTAGTAAAGCATCAGCCTGATAAAGTCTAGAAGAACGTACAGGGTCAGCACTGGGCCTTTTTTCAAGAGGCGTGTCTTCTAAAGATTGAAAAGTACTAAAATAGCTTCTTTTAATTTTAAATTTATCATAAAGCCATTTAACTCTTTTTAGAATGTCCTCATCACTTTCATCATTGGCCCCCACTATAAATTGGGTGCTTTGTCCAGATGGTGCTTTATGTGGATCCTTTTTATGTATATTCCTTATCCATTTCAAACGCCGTATGATATCTCCTTGAAAATCTTTAGTAGAGCTGATTTCCTGGAGTCCGGAAGGGGTGGCTGCTTCAATATTTACACTTACTCTATCAGCCAATGCCATAGCTCTTTTAATTAGATCCCTTGATGTTCCTGGGATAATTTTTAAATGAATGTAGTCCTGATATCCATGTTCTAATCTTAATAATCGGGCCACTTCCACCACTTTTCCCATGGAAGTTTCAATATCTCTGGATATACCTGAACTTAAAAATAAACCATGCACATATTTTTGTTGATAATAGTTGAGGAATACCCTAGTCAATTCTTCAGGGCTAAGCTCTATTCTAGTAAATTTTCTTTTTGAATTATTCAAACAATATTTACAGTCATTACAACATTGATTGGTCATTAGAACCTTAAAAATAGGTATTTTACATCCAGAACTGATAGTGCTGTTATATATTCCTGGCAGATTCGGGGATGAGCTAGTTTGATGGTTTACGTAATCACAAAGGTCATATTGGGCAGAATCAGTTAAGATTTGCATCTTTTCTAAAGTATTCATTGTATAATATTATTATTAAGTTCATATTAACCTTTTTTCCTCCATAGGAGTAGTTTTATGATATAAGTTTTAATTGCATATCATGGATAAGATAATTTAGAAATATTTGCTAGATAACTAAATTTTAAATAAAATGTGCAATGATTATTTAAATATGAGAATTGTTCTGGCAGGTACTGGTAGTGGAGTGGGAAAAACCACTATTTCCACGGGAATAATGAAAGCATTATCCGATGAGATAAAAATTCAACCTTTTAAAGTAGGTCCGGATTATATTGATCCTACTTATCATACTCTGGCTACGGGAAATAAATCTAGGAACCTGGATTCCTTTTTCATGTCCCCAGGACAGATAAGAGAAGCTTTTCATCGAGGATTAAAAATATCCAAATCTCAATCAGGAATCATTGAAGGGGTAAGGGGTCTTTATGAAGGTATAAGTCCTATCAAGGATGTGGGAAACACCGCATCTATTGCTAAAGCTTTGAATTCTCCTGTGATTTTAATATTAAATTCCCGCAGTTTGGTAAAAAGTGCAGCTGCAGTTGTTTTGGGATTTAAAACTTTGGATCCTCAAATTAGAATCGAAGGTATTATTTTAAACCAAGTCAAAAATAAAGCTCATTATTTAAAGACAAAAGAAGCTGTAGAAACTTTTACTGATACTCCTGTTATAGGAGGAATCCCCCGGGATGAAAAATTGACCGTAGAAGAAAGACATTTGGGCCTGGTACCTGCTGTGGAGAGAGAAAACTTATATAGTTTTATTGAAAAATGGAGTCAGGCAGTGCAAGAAAATATTGATTTGGAGGCACTTTTGAATATTATGCACAACGCAGGAAAGATTCCTTCCCATAGAGAGATTTTATGGAGAAAGGTGAAAGCCCCAAGAGTTAAAATTGGGGTGGCTTGGGATGAAGTTTTCACCTTTTACTATCCAGAAAATATTGAGTCTTTAGAGGATAATAATGCCCATATAGTCCCTTTCAGCCCCTATCATGATGAAGAATTACCTGATGTCGATGCCCTTTATATTGGGGGAGGTTATCCTGAGGTATTCTCCAAGGAATTGGAATCTAATCATTCTATGCGCCAATCTATTAAAAAATTTCATCTGGAAAAACATCCTATCTATGCTGAATGTGGTGGATTAATTTATCTTATGAAATCTGTTAATCAGCATCAAATGTGCGGAGTTTTTCCTTACACGGCTGATATGCGTTCTAAAGTACAGGGTTTGAGTTATGTTATTGCTAAAACCCAGGAAGACAATATTATAAGCCAAAAAGGAGAAATTATACGAGGACATGAATTTCACTACTCATGTATAAATATTTCCCATCCTGCAAAGTTTGCCTTTCAAATTTTAAGGGGTAAGGGAATTATGAATACTAATGATGGAATAATGGATAATAATACTTTAGCTAGTTACGTGCATACCCATACTGCTTCCTATCCTACTTTTGCTTCAAATTTTATCCAGCATGCCGCAGAACTATGAATAATCTAGATACGATAAAATGTTCTTCCACAAATTAAAATTCAGTGCGTTAAATAAAATAGATATCTTTTCTCCATATCTATTGCTCTTGATAACCTTATTGTATATTCTTTTAGCTTATCTGGCCTTTCACTATCAAATTCGAGGTCTTATAAGTCCTTCCATCGATTTATATTTTTATATATTTTTTGGGTCTTTGTTTTACTTGCTGGGAATTAATTTGCCCTTAATTTTGCATAAAATATTTCCATCTAAATTTAATTTAACTTCTTATAGGCAATTTTTAGGTAATTCTAAAAGAGAATTTAAATCTAAAATAGATTTTCCTGTTGAAAAAATAATATTGGCATTGGTAATAGGGGGTTTAGTTTTACAACTTGGGAATATTTATTCTTCCGGGGGAATACCTCTTCTTAGTGGCCATTTGAAGGCCACAGCGGTTACCAAAATATGGCTACTTTCTTATCTAATATTTTTACCAGGAATTAACATATTATTAGCCAAGTATCCTAATAAAAAATACTATATTTTATTGGCTTTAGGAATATTATTATTTGCCTTGACTGGATATAGAACCACTACCGTAGTCATCTTATTATCTGCTTTTATCACCTTATATTATACTCGTGAATTTAAAGGGACTTATATTCTGATATTCATAGCTTCTATACTGTTTTTAGTATTAGTGGTTGGTTATGTGGCAGTTCAATCTATTGAATGGCAGCAATGGTCTTTGAATCCATTAGAATTATTTTTATACCGAGCAGGATATACATTAAATGTTTTTGACCAGTTAATACCTCTAAAAGGATCTACACAGGGCTCTTTATTTTATTATACCTTAACCGGCTATTTTCAATCTGTAGATCCTCGAGTAATCATTGGAGAAGCAGTATTGGGTTATCGTCACTCCAGTACTTCCACTATATGGGGTCCTGCACTTCTGGATTTTGGAACATGGGGCCTAGCAGTGCAAATGCTTTTTTTAGGTTTAATTTTAAAATTAATGCACATTATACAGGTATACAAAAAAGGTGTTTTCACAGCCTTTTATGCTATAATTTTGTCCCACACTTTAGTTTGGATCGAAACCGGACCTACAGATCTGGTTGTATGGATATTTTATGCTATTTCAGTCATACTGATTATATTTATTCTATTACAAATTAAACGAAAATTTAAATTAGAAAAGTTTTGATATAAGAATTTTGAGGATGAATTATGAGAATTGCGGTCGCTGGTGAAGCTGCTCCAGCTAGAACATTAGCTCCAATTTTATATAATTTAGATGTGGATTGTATCGGCTTAAGTCATGGTACAGGAGCCGATCAGATATTAAAATCATACTGCAACGAGATCCATTTTATTGGAACTGGCCGTGGGTCTGGTTTTCAAAAAAGAAGTCGGTCTAAAATAGCTTATCTAGTATTAAAGGATATTTTAAAAGCAGTAAAGGCTTTAAAGGGTAAGAAAATAGATTTACTTTTAACTTGCGGAAACGCGGGGGATGTTCGTAAGGGGTTATGCGCTGCTAATATACTGAAAATTCCGGTTTTACACTTGGAACAGGATATATATAATCCTATAGAGACTATAGCTTTTGCTGAGATGGTTACCGCCCCTTCCCCATATTATAAAAATTATCTAGAAAAAAATTATCAGCTTAAAAATGTGCAGAACATCGGAGGATATCCTGCAGTTTCTTATATAAAAAGTTTGTCTTTAGAAGATCCTGCTGCAATCATAGATAAATATGGTGTAGAAGATTTTATTCTCCTGGTATTAGGGGGAGATCTAAAACCAAATCAATTACCGGTTCTAATAAAAACAATGGAATCATTGAATTTTCCAGTTTTAATTGTACCGTTTCGTTTTGATAGCTCTAAAATTAGAAGCATGATCAAATCTTCCCGAATCATTGTCTTGGAAGGTTTTGTAGATCTACCTAGTATAATGAATGCTTCTAAAGCAATCGTTTATGGAGCAGGTATGGGCATAACTCTGGAAGCAGCAGCTTTAGAGACACCAGCGATTAAAATTTCCGGGTTCCATGATAAACATAGTAGTGTGGATATTTCTAAAAAGGTGGGAATTCCGGTGGCTGCTATATGTGATATTCCTAAGTATTTACCTGATTTAAAAAAACCTAAATCAAAAGATCTACTGCAAGATGCAGAAAAAGCAGTAAAAAAATGTGTATACTTAATCAATAACTTTTCTAAAGAAAAAACCACCAAGTCAGGTTTTAAGAGTTTTAAAAAAATATGGGAAGCACGTTCACGGTATAGATAGGTGCTAATTTTATTCTTTTTAAGATTTTTGATTTTAGAGTCAGTGTGAGTAATAATTTTAAAATGATAATTATTAAATAGTGGGGTCTCCCTATTATATTTATTACTAAAGTAGGTGATTAGTATTAATGATAAGGGGGAGACCTATCAAGATATTGTAATGCAAAGCACTAATTATAACTGCGGACCAGCAGCTCTGGCCACAGTAATCAAAGCTCAAGGAATTGATTGCAGTGAAATGGAATTAGCACAAATAGCAGGAACTGATGAAAGCGGCACCAGCATGTATGGACTTATTCAGGCGGCTAGAAAAAAAGGATTGGGGGCATGGGGTATGCGTTTAGGTCTAGAAAATCTTAAAACCAATAATATAGTCTTCATTAAACTCAATGGAAGCTCCCATTATAGTGTTATAAGAAAAATTAGCAATGATAAAGTATACTTAGCAGATCCTTCTCTGGGTGAGATAAAAATGAAAAAAGATATTTTTAATCAAATATACAGCGGAAATGCCTTGGTAATTTATAAGCTGAAATAAGTGCTAAAGGTGCTATATAGCCAAATTCTTATATAATTTGTTTAAAACCAGCTTATCTTGGGGAATATCCTGAAAAGATAAAAATTATATAGGATTTTTTCATGCTACTTTCATCATATAAAAAGTTAATTAAAACAATTAAATCAAAAAGTACTTACTTATGGGGGGAATAAATTTTTTTGGTGATCTAATGGTTGTAAAAATTGGTATAATTAAATGTGGTAATATTGGTACATCTCCGGTCTTGGACTTATTATTAGATGAAAGAGCAGACCGTCCCAACATTGACGTTCGCGTTATAGGTTCCGGAGCTAAGATGAACCCTGAAGAGATTGAAAACGCCGTACCTATGATGCTTGAAATGGATAGGGACTTTGTAATATTTATAAGTCCCAACCCTGGTGCTCCCGGCCCTGCTAAAGCTAGAGAAATATTAGCAGATGCAGATGTACCAGCTATCATCATTGGGGATGCTCCAGGATTAAGATCCAAAGACGAGATGGATGAACAAGGTGTAGGTTACATTATCGTTAAAGCAGATCCAATGATTGGAGCTAGAAGAGAATTCCTAGATCCTACCGAAATGGCCTCATTCAATGCTGATGTAATTAAAGTATTAGCTTTAACTGGCGCTTACCGCGTAGTTCAAAATACTATTGATGCTGTAATAGCTGATAGTGAAGCTGGAAAAGGAATTGAATTACCTAAAGTAGTAATATCTCGTGATGTAGCTGTGGAAGCTGCTCAATTCGCTAACCCATACGCTAAAGCTAAAGCCATGTCCGCATATGAAATCGCTACGAAAGTAGCTGATATTGACGTGGAAGGTTGTTTCATGGTACAAGACTTTGAAAAATACATACCTATCGTAGCTTCTGCACATGAAATGATAGCTATTGCAGCTAAATTAGCTGATGAAGCACGAGAAATTGAAAAAGCCAATAACACTGTTTTCAGAAATCCACATGGTGGAGAAGGACAAACCATTACTAAAATAGATTTAATGGAAAAACCAAAATAAATATTAAAAAGCAGTCAATCTGACTGCCAATTTTATTTTTTTTTAAAGAAAATATTTAGCATTAATCTCCTAAAACACCCTGATTTTAAGTAGTCAGAATAATTTAATGCACTTTTTTATTCATCTTCCTCTTTCCTGCATTTTACCTCTAGAATTTTATTAGGACATGCTTCTATACAGGCCGGAATCAGTAAATCCGAATCTAGACATAAGGTGCATTTATAGACCATTAAATCTTTAATGTACATTCCCTGATGAGGACAAGCATCTAAACACATTTTACAAGCAACACACTTTTCTTCATCTACTATAGCTATACCTTCTTTAAGATAGATAGCCCCTACCCGGCAAGCTTTTTGGCAAGGAACATCTTCACACTGTATACAGATATGGGGAATAGAGTCCACACTTAATATTCTACTTTCACCATGAGTTTGCCTACATCGGACCATACAAAGGTTACATTTAGAACATTTTAAAGGATCTTTAAGATTGATATAGGGATTCATAAGTATAGCACCGAAAAATAGCTAATCATTTTTTATAAATAGATAAGATAGAGATTTAATCTACCTTATCCAGTAGAGATGGTTCATGAGCCCTAGTTCGAGCTTTCCAATTAACTTTATCCAGTTGTTTTAAAATTTCGTTTTTATCTTTAAAGGGTATCTCCTTTTCATCTCTAATGTATTGATGCAAATCTAAGGGTAAACAACCATAATATTTTTTATGCAGATCC
Organism: Methanobacteriaceae archaeon; assembly: GCA_003558085.1. Taxonomy (GTDB): domain Archaea; phylum Methanobacteriota; class Methanobacteria; order Methanobacteriales; family Methanobacteriaceae; genus Methanobacterium_F. Next base: position 1,525 of record PWMT01000168.1, on the reverse strand, counting down.
ACATAATTGGTCAATTTAATCATCCTGCCCTTAGGATTATCATTGGGTCTGATACACATCTTGGCGGTGAGCACCATACACTCATTTAAACTCTCTGCAGCATAAGATAAATGTAAAGGGGCGGGTTCACTAAGTAATGTTTCCTGGTTTCTCTTATCGTTTATAATTCTTGCTTCTCCCTCATCCCCCACATATAATCGACGATACTTGGATGCTTGAGGTCCAATAATGACGGGTATTCCCCACCGATTTGCACCAGTAGTAATGGCGAATGCTTTTTGCGACATAGCGCCCCAAGCTATTACACAAACCCCGATACGGTTGATAATATAATCAGCTATATCTATGAAATTGTTTTCCAAGGGTACTTTGGCAAATATATTGGCTATTTTGATAGCACTACCTATGGCGTGAGCATTGGCCACGCAGGGTCCTAAATTAAGAAGACCTCCTTTATCAAAATCACCTGAATATTTTTCATAAAGGGTTTTACCTTCATCATCTTTATATAAGGCTATATCCATGGCTGCACAACCAGAAGCAACTACTATATAACCTCTTTTTACATATTCTTCTGCTATTAGGGCTACTTCTTTCCCGCCCTGGCTGTAATTCGAACATCCGGCCAGAACAATAACTCCGGGTATGTCTCCAAATACTATAGGTGCTCCCACTTTACGTATTTCTACATCCTGTATTGGTCCTCGACCAGATCTTATCAAATATTTTTCCTGGGCAATTTCTTGCTGGGCAGCCCAGCGAATCAAGTCTACAATGGGCATTTCCTGGCTACAAGATTCTGTACATCTACCACAACCCACACATTTACTATAAAGACTGGCTAATAGTGAATTATTTTCATTTTTAGCTTCTGAAAATGATTGGGTTATGGGTAACATTGCTGGACAGGTTCTATCGCACTGTCCACATTCTAAACACTGTTGGATGAGAGTTTCAGGGTCTTCATATTCTTGATTTAAAAATTTTTCTTTAAGGGGGATGGTTTCACTCATATCAGATTCATCAGCGCATGATTTACATATGTAACATGCACTAACATCCTTTTCAATAGAATCTTTACCCATCAATTCATTATTCTCATTTTTAGAATGTTCACGCAATCTTTTAACTGCAAGGGATAATTCTACAGCTACTTTTCCTAATTTTTCCATGTCTTGGATTAATACTCCAGGTAGATTTCCGCTTATGATTTCATTAATTATTTCCGATGACTTTTTACTGGTCACATCTGATAAGCCTAGCGAGCACTTATCTGTGGTAGTTAATATAGGAATGTTATTTTGTAAACATAATTCGAATATATCAGATCTTATGCATTGTTCATCTAAAACCACCACATCAGGAATTCCTGATTTGATGAACATCAATTGTCGGGAAATAGGACCTACAATTTTAGTTTTAGACGAAACTCTACCTAATTCTATAGCACTGCAACACAATCCACATATCTCCAGATCTTCAGATAAATCCATATCTTCCGCATAATAAATTATTTCACTACCTG
>PWMT01000037.1 GCA_003558085.1 Methanobacteriaceae archaeon | reverse complement strand
ATTCTCTTAGAAGCCCGGTGAGTGATCACTCTTTTAGCAACCGCACCCTCATCAGTAAACTCCTCCAAACCAGAATACATTCCTTCCGTATTTTCCCTAACAATCACAAAATCCAAATCAGGAAAAACACTTTTAGTACCAGGATACGATTTAACTGGCCGTAAATTAACATATAAATCTAATTCTTGTCTCATTTTAACAATAACATCGGCAGCAGATTCTCCTGCTGCACCAAATAGACATGCCTGAGAATTTTTAACAATATCTATAGTTTCTTGGGGTAAAGGCACCCCACTAATTTCTGCATATTCATCTCCGGCATCAGCAAATACATAATCAAAATCTAAATTTAAGGCTTCCATTACATGGAGAGTAGCCTCCATAACTTCTTTTCCTATTCCATCTCCAGGTATAACAGATATTTTATACATAAATTACACCACATTATTATTAATTATTCTAAGAACTAATCTTTTTTCTACATTATTCCATTTTTCCCTGTACATAAGGGATTAATCCACCTTTATTCAATATTTCTAACATGAAATCCGGCAATTTTTGGAAAGGTTGTTCTTCACCAGAACTTATTTTACGTATCACACTTTTAGCCATATCTACTTCTATTTCATCTCCAGTTTCTAGAAATTCTGATATATTTGGAGCTTCTAAGAGAGGCAGACCAACATTAATAGAATTACGGTAAAAAATCCGGGCAAATGACTCTGCAATAACTGCAGATATTCCAGCACCAATTAAAGCCAGAGGAGCATGTTCCCGGGAAGAACCGCAACCAAAGTTTTTTCCCCCAACTATAAAATCTCCATCATTAACTTTTTCATTAAATTTAGGATCTAAACCTTCCATTAAATGCTCAGCCAGATCTTTAGGATCTCTCATAACTAAATAACGTCCAGGAATTATAATATCAGTATCAATATCATCTCCAAACTTCCATACTTGGCCTTTCATTTTATACACCTATTTATTTTTAAATTAATCAATATTTAAGGCAGACTCAGACTACATATTAGCTTGGTGCGGTAATTTTACCAGTAATAGCTGAAGCAGCAGCTACTGCGGCAGAGGACAGGTAAACTTCTGCATCTGCACTACCTTGACGACCTTTAAAATTTCTATTAGAGGTAGATAAACTAACTTCACCTGGCCCCAACAAACCAATATGACCTCCTAAACAAGGACCACAACAAGGATTACATATCAAGGCACCGGCATCAACGAAAATATTCATTAACCCCTCATCTAGTGCTTTTCGATATATTTCTCTAGAAGCAGGTATTACCAACATCCTGACATTCTTGTTTACGTTATTTCCTTTTAAAATTTTAGCAGCAGTACGTAAATCATTTATTCTTCCATTGGTACAGGAACCTAAAAATACTTGATCAAGTTCTATACCCTGCACTTCACTAATTCCTTGTACATTATCCACATTATGTGGACAGGCAATTTGAGGTTCTAGTTCACTTACATCTAAGGGCATTTTTTCCATAGAAATTGCATCTAAATCACTTTTTTTAACTGTATATGGTTTATAAGAATGATTTTTTATATATTGTAATGTTTTCTGGTCTGGTTCAACTAATCCAGTTTTCCCTCCCATTTCAATAGCCATATTGCACATTACCATCCGTTCAGATACGGACATCTTGCTTACAGTTTCCCCTGCAAATTCACAAGCTTTATAGGTAGCCCCATCAGCCCCTATTTTTCCAATTATGTTCAAAACCACATCTTTAGCATATACATTTGATTTGAGGGATCCTTCTATTTCAAAACGAATCGTCTCAGGTACTTTAAACCAGAGCTGACCAGTTGAAAACACCATGGCCATATCTGTAGATCCAATTCCTGTTGCAAAAGCTCCTAAAGCACCATGAGTGCAGGTATGTGAGTCTGTTCCTACTACTACTTCTCCTGGTACAATATGTCCTTTTTCAGGCAATATTTGGTGACAAACACCTTCATTTACATCATAAAAATTATTAATTTCCTGCTTTTTAACAAATTCTCTCATAATAAGATGGTTTTTGGCGGCATCAATAGAATCTGCTGGGACTTGATGATCAAAAATAACCACAATTTTTTCAGGATCCCAAACTTTAGGAGTTCCTATTTTTTCAAAAGATTCTACAGAGAGAGGTCCAGTTAAATCATGGGTCATGGCCACGTCAATGTTAGCCATTATTATTTCACCGGCATTAACTTTTTCTTTACCGGCAGCTTTGGCCAGTATTTTTTCTGCCATAGTCATACTCATGCATAATCCTCCTAATTATATTTAATATATTTAAATGATATTGGATTAATAGATTAAATCCTCAAATCTAAATTTGAATATAAGATAATCCCTCAATTGATAAAAATTTTTCAATTATTTTTTTAATTCATTATATGATTTTAAAATTTAAAACAGTCTTATCACTTAAATAAGTATATCAAGGTCAAAATAGGCTTTTTTAATATTAAAAAATATTGAATTTAAAAAACTCTAAATTTATTTATAACTATATCCCAGTCTAATATATATTAATCTATTAGAGAAATTACAGATTTTTTTTTATTATGCAAAAACGTCTTCATCCCAAATTGAGCATACCGATACTTAATTAAATAATAATATTTATATAATCGTAATACTTATCTAAGTATAAGTATCATTATAAATACTTTTCAAAAGCTCACCAAGTGTATAAATAATATAGGGTAGTCATATCATTAATGTGAGGGAATAAAATGAATAAGGAAATTAAGCAGGAATACCTTAAAATCCAGGATAAAATTTCAGAAGAGGAATTCCTTAAACGTATGGAAGAAATGAAAAAGGAATATGAAGATGTAAGTTTCATGAACGATATTGACCTGGCAAGAATGATCGTAGGGCACTTTATAACGGAAAAAAATACTCCCATTGCCGATAAAAAAGAAAACAGCATGGATAAAATATCTAAAATAGAAGAAGGGGCAGATAAACTGTCAGTTAAAGGTCGGGTTATGCGAATTTCTAATCCTAAAAATTTTACTACTCGTAAAGGAAAAGAGGGCAAAGTAGCAAATATCTTACTGGCAGATGAAACTGAAGAAGTTAGAGTAGTATTTTGGACAGAAAATATTAAACTATTAAAAAAATTTAAGGAAGGAGACATTATACAGATTCACGGGGCTCAAGCAAAAGAAGGTTTTCGAGGAAGGAAGGAAATTCATTTACAGCCAAGATCCACAGTAGAAGTACTTGATCCTAATGAATATCCTAACTTTCCACCTTATGATGAAGATATAACTCCTATTAATTCTATTAAAGAAGATCAAGAAGTGAATATCATAGCCAGAATAGTTCGCATTTCTAGAATCAGAAAATTTGACCGAAATGGGAATGAAGGTAAGGTAGCTTCTCTGGAACTACAGGATGAAACTGGCCGTATTAATTATACTCTCTGGAATCGGGATACTGATTTAATAAAAGATATGAATCTGGAAGAAGGCGATGCAGTTAAGATATTAGGGGCTCAAAGTCGAAGTAGAAACGGTGAAATTTCTCTTAATCATTCTTGGATGGGGAGAATTATAAAAGGGGACTTTGAAGTACCTGAAATAAAAGAGGAAATACTTAAAATAGGGGATGCACACGAGAAAAAGGATGTGACGGTTGTCGGTTTGGTAACTAAAATTCAGGATCCTATCACCTTTGAAAGATCTGATGGTTCTACTGGAGCGGTAAAATCTATTGAAATATTAGACGATACTGGAAAAATTAGGGCCACATTGTGGGGCGATGATACTTCTTTGAAGATAAATAAAGGAGATATAATAAAAATTGCAGGTGGAAACATAGAATTTGATCAATATGCCGCAGAAGGATACCGTATAAATACCAACTGGAATAGCAGAATAGTGATTAATCCTGAAACCGATGAAAAATTCTTAGAACTACTCAAAGAATATAAAAAGCATTTAGAACCTGTAAAAATAGGAAATATTTCTAACATAGAAGTTGAAGGAGAAGAAATTGATGTGGTGGGAAGAATTGTTAATATCAATGAAGCAAGGGAATTTCAAAGAGAAGACGGCACCACAGGTTTAGTACGCTCTGCTGATCTAGCTGATGAAACAGGCATGGTCAGAATATCTTTTTGGGATGAAAAAGCTCATTCTAGCCTTGAAATTGGAGATACTATTCGTATAGAAAATGCTAGAATAAAATTTGGCCTTTATAGTATTGATCTTAGTGTTGGAAAAACTTCTAGGATCATAGAACCAGAAGAAGATGATTTGAAGGATTTACCTTCCTTAGAAAAATTGGAAGATATTATCTACACTAAAAAAAAGATAGATGTTTTAGAAGAAGATGATCGCAATTTAAATATCATTGCTCGGGTAATTGATCTTTACGATCCTAGAGAGTTCCAGAGACAAGACGGTAGTCCTGGAATGGTGCGTTCAATTGAAATTGCAGATGATACCGGTGTAATAAAAGCTTCACTATGGGATGATAAATCAGAAATTCCTCTTAATATAGGAGATGCCATAAATATCAAAAATCCTCGTGTAATATTTCGTAATGATAATTTAGAACTATCTTTTGGTAGAAATACTCAGATAAATCCTGCTAAAGATAAAGAAATAGCTTCTCTACCTACATTCAAAGAATTAGAGGAAATGATTTATCAGCCTAAATTAATAGAAGAATTAGATGAAGATGATCGTAATGTTAAGATTTCAGGAGAATTAACTGATGCTTTTGGCGGAAAGATTTTATCTTATCGCTGCCCCACTTGTAATAATCGACTGGAAGCTCTTGATGAAGAATATGTATGTGATTTTTGTGGTGAAGAAACTGATAATCCTCGTTATCTGCTTATGATTCCTGCTAGACTATCTGACGATAGTGGAGAAATAAGAGTTACCTTCTTTGGAAAACAAGCTGAAAAACTTCTGAAGATGAGCACTCAAGAAGTGGTAGATGTAATTGCCAAAAGTGCCGATGAAGGTGCTTTAGAAGAAAAAATTGAAGATTTAAATGGTATAGCATTAACCTTAATTGGAGACGCTAACTTTGACGAATTCAATGAAGAAGTTCGATTAAATCCTAAAAAAATTGTTAAAATAGAATTATGACATTAGAATTTTTTGGAACTAAAATTTAAAAAATAATTAAAATCAAATAATTATGAGAGATTAAAATGGTGGAACTGGAAGAATTGCCTAATGTAGGCGAAAAAACTGCCCAAAAACTCCGAGAAGCTGGATTCGGAGATATGATGAGATTAGCTACAGCTACAGGTAAAGAATTGGCTATTAAAGCTGAAATTGGCGAGGGAGTAGCTGATAAAGTTATTGAAGCTGCTCGTAAAGCAGAACAAATTGATTTTGAAACAGCTTTAGATGTAATGGAAAGGCGTAAAGATGTGGGCCGAATCACCGTGGGCAGCGAATCTTTTAATGAACTTATTGGCGGTGGTATTGAAACCCAATCCATCACCGAAGTATTTGGCGAATATGGATCTGGTAAAAGTCAAATTGCACACGAACTCGCAGTTACAATTCAGCTCCCTGTTGATAAGGGTGGTTTAGAGGCTGAATGTGTTTATATTGATACTGAAAATACTTTTAGGCCGGAAAGAATTGAACAAATAGCAAATGCCTTTGAATTAGATCTCGAAGAAGTATTAAAAAATATTCATATTGCCCGAGCTTTTAACTCCCATCATCAAATCTTGATGGCAGAAAAAGTTAATGAATTAATTCAAAGCGGAAATAATATTCGTTTAGTTATAGTGGATTCTCTAACTGCTCATTTCAGAGCAGAATATGTGGGTAGGGAATCACTGGCCACTAGACAACAAAAATTAAATCAACATCTCCATACCTTACAGAATATTGCTAATACATATAATAATGCGGTTTTTGTTACTAATCAAGTACAAGCTCGTCCTGATGCTTTTTTTGGAAGTCCTACTAAAGCAATTGGAGGGCATGTTTTAGGGCATGCCGCTACTTATCGTATATGGCTAAAGAAGGGCTTGGCTGGAAAAAGAATTGCTAGATTAGTGGATAGCCCACACTTGCCTGAGGGTGAAAGTGTATTTAAAATAACCACTGATGGTATTGTAGATTAAAGAGGAATTTATTTAAAATAATCTTTAAGCCGAGTTTAAAAAAAAATCTGGTTCTGTTCTACTTAATTTAAGTTTTAAGTCTAATGGATTATTTTACATGGCTTAATGATGTTTAATTCTTTATTTATTGACTTAAAATTTTTCCTTCTGTTTAGACTGATTATAAAAGTAAGCTGCTAAGTTGGTGGATAATTATTTCCATATAGGGTGGAATATTCTATTAGTTTTATACAGGGAGAAAAATAATGAACTTGAATGCATTGCAAACCATAATCTCTATTATTCTGATGGTAATATTAGGTTATCTGCTGCGAAGATGGGGGATTTTGAAGGCGGAAGATGCTCAATCGTTAAACAAAATAGTGGTTAATGTGGCTATCCCTTCTATGATTTTTTTGGCCATGTACGATGTAGACTTAGCGATTCTACCTTCACTTACTCCTATTCCATTAGTTTGTATTTTAGTTGCTTTAACTACTAGTATCATTGCTTATACTTGGACCAAATTAAGAAAATTACCTAAAAAAACTAGATGGAGTATCATTATACCCAGTGCTATGCTTAATTCTGGGTTTTTAGGCTATCCTATATCCCTCGGTGTCTTCGGAAGCCAAGGCTTAGTCAGAGCCATATTTTATGATATGGGTTCTATATTGGTTTTTATTAGTTTTGGGATCGTATTGCTCTTTATATTTGGTGGAAAATATCAGGATATAATTAAAAGAACCTTGAGTTTCCCTCCTTTATGGGGTATTATTTTAGGAATCACAGCCAATTTTATTTCCTTTCCCATAGGTTTATTAGGTGAAAATATATTAAATTATTTATCTGGCGCTGCCATACCTTTAATCATGATATCTTTAGGGCTATCTTTAGAATTCAGAGGGATTAAAGAATATTTTAGATCTGCAGCCATGGTTAGTTTTGTTAGATTAATTTTATCTCCGTTAATTGCCTTTTTTATTGTTTTGATTATTGGTCTAACTGGATTAGAACGTGACATAACTATTTTAGAAGCGGCAATGCCTTCGGCTATGTTATCTTTAGTTTTAGCCTTAAACTATAATCTAGAATTTAAACTTACAGCTTCATGTGTCTTTTTCAGCACGATAATGAGTTTAATAACTTTACCTATAGTAATTGCTTTGCTATAGTATATGTGTATACAGCTAATTTTTAACCAGGTTTTTATCAGGTTTTTTACATATATCTATTTATAAGAGTCTGAAAACATATAATATTGGGTCAAATTATTTAATATGATTATTAAAAGCTTAGAATTAGGTTTTATCAAAAAAATATTTAATATTATATAAACTTTACTCTATAATTTTGATAGAAATCTTTATATGTGTGTGTGATACACCTTAGATCACCTAAAATATATTTCATATTAGATTTTTTTGACTTGTACAAGGTGATCTAATGGCAGAAGAAAAGAAAGAAGAAAACATGGAAGAACCAAAAATTGGTGTTTACATATGTCACTGTGGTATTAACATAGGTGGCGTAGTAGACATAGAAGAAGTTGAAGAATATTCAAAAACTTTACCAAACGTGGTTCTTGCTAATGAATACAAATACTATTGTTCTGACCCAGGACAAATGGAAATTCAAAAAGATATAAAAGAGAAAGGTGTAAACCGTGTAGTGGTCGCTGCTTGTTCTCCTCGACTTCACGAGCCTACTTTTAGAAGATGTGTTGAAGAAGTAGGACTTAACCCTTATCTATTTGAGTTTGCCAATATCAGGGAACATGATTCATGGGTACATATGGATGAACCTGAAGCTGCTACAGAAAAAGCTAAAGATTTAATTAGAATGGCTGTAGCTAAAGCCAGATTATTGGAGCCACTTGAAGCTTCCACAGTGAGTGTGATAGATAAAGCAATGGTTATTGGTGGAGGTGTAGCTGGTATCCAGGCTGCATTGGATTTAGCAGATATGGGATTCAAAACCTACATGATAGAAAAACAACCTACTATCGGCGGACGAATGGCCCAGTTGGATAAAACTTTCCCTACTCTGGACTGTTCCATGTGTATTTTAGCTCCTAAGATGGTGGATGTAGGAAAACACGATAATATAGAGCTTATTAGCTATGCAGAAGTTAAAAAAGTAGATGGTTATATTGGTAACTTTAAAGTTACTGTAGAGAAAAAACCACGATACATAGACGAAGAACTATGTGTTGGTTGCGGATCATGTGTGGATGTATGTCCAATTGAAATGCCCAACTACTTTGATGAAGCTATGGGTATGGTTAAGGCTGCTTACATTCCTTTCCCTCAAGCTGTACCACTTGTTGCAACCATCGATAAGGATTATTGTATCGAATGTAAACTTTGTGATGAGATTTGTGAAAGAGGAGCAGTTCAACATGACCAGGAACCAGAAGAAATTGAATTGGAATTAGGTACTATAATTGTGGCTACTGGTTTTGATCCTTATGAAGCATCAGAAAAATTGGAATATGGTTACGGAAACTATACTAATGTAATCGCTGGTTTAGAATTGGAAAGACAAATTAATGCATCAGGTCCGACTGAAGGTAAAGTCCTAAAACCATCTGATGGTGAGAAACCAAAAAGAGTAGCATTCATTCATTGTGTGGGTTCCAGGGATGAACAGATAGGTAAACCTTACTGTTCCCGGGTATGTTGTATGTATGCTTTGAAGAATGCTCAACTGATCAAGGATAAAGCGCCAGAAACAGATATAGCTCTCTACTACATGGATATTAGGGCCTTTGGTAAAGGATTTGAAGAGTTCTATAAACGATCTCAAGAAAAATACGGTATTAAATTTATTCGTGGAAGACCAGCAGAAATTATGGAAAACCCAGACCTTACCCTTACAGTAAGGGGTGAAGACACATTATTGGGTACAACCACAGAATATGAGTATGATATGGTAGTTTTAGCTGTAGGTTTAGAGGCTCCAGAAGGATCAGAAGAGTTAAGACAAACTATTGGTTTATCTAAATCTGCAGACGGATTCTTAATGGAAGCACACCCTAAGTTAAGGCCAGTTGATACTTTAACAGAGGGTGTATTCTTAGCAGGTGTTTCTCAAGGTCCTAAGGATATTCCTGATTCTGTTGCACAAGCATCTGGTGCTGCAGCTCGAGCAGCTATTCCTATGGTTAAAGGAGAAGTTTCCATTGAACCTATTGTGGCTGTCACCGATCTTGAAGTATGTGGTGGATTCGAAGTCTGTATTGAATTGTGTCCTTATGGTGCATTAGAGATTGAAGATGAACAAGCTGAAGTGAATGTTGCGCTTTGTAAAGGATGTGGAACTTGCGTTGCTGCCTGCCCATCTGGAGCTATGGATCAAGCTCACTTCAAAACAGATCAAATCATGGCTCAAATTGTAGCCGCTATGGAAAAAACCGCCAAATAAGTGAGATATAATCTCCCTTATTTAAATTTTTTTTATACCCAAAATTTATTTTTAAATTCCTCTATTGACGAAGAATAAATCATTTATAGTACTATTTCTAATTTTTAATTAATACTTAGAATATAATAATATTTTAACTCAAATTTATATTCTTATTTTCATATCATCTATGAGAATCATCAAGATCAATATTGAGGAGTACTGTTAATAATGTCTGTAAATGAAGATCATGCTCATGAAATCAAGAAACTTTTAAAAGAGCACACCCAGTGGATGGAAAGAAGTATTAACCTAATTGCCAGTGAGAATATTACTAGTTCCCTGGTTAGAGAAGCTACCATATCAGACCTATCACATCGGTATGCTGAGGGTTTATCTGGCTCCAGATTATATGAAGGATGTCAGTACATTGATGCTATTGAGGATATAACCGTTTCCTTATCCAAAAAACTTTTTAACGCGGAACATGCTAATGTACAGCCTATTTCAGGTGTAGTTTCTAATCTTGCATCTTTTTTTGCATTCAGTAAGTATAACGATCCTATCATGGCCATGGAAGTACCTTACGGTGGTCATATTTCCCATGCTAAGGTTAGCGCTGCAGGTATTAGAGGTTTAAAAGTTTACACTCATCCCTTTGATTTTGAAAAAATGAATATTGATGCCCCTAGTATGCAAAAAAGAATCTTGGAAATAAAACCAAAAATTGTTCTATTAGGTGGTAGTTTATTCTTATTCCCTCATCCAGTAGAAGAAGCTCGTGAAGCTGCAGATGAAGTTGGAGCCCGGGTAATGTATGATGGAGCACATGTACTGGGATTGATAGCAGGTAAACAATTCCAGGATCCTCTAAAGGAAGGAGCGGATTTACTAGTAGGAAGTACTCATAAAACTTTTCCAGGACCACAAGGTGGGATTATTTTATCTAAAAAAGAATTAAGTAACCAGATTGATGAAGCAGTTTTCCCTGGAGTTTTAAGCAATCATCATCTACATCATCTGGCTGGGCTGGGTATTGCCACCGCAGAAATGTTAGAATTTGGTGAAGAATATGCTTATCAAATAATTAAAAATGCTAAGGCCCTAGCTCAGAGTCTTCATGAAGAAGGATTTAATGTATTATGTGAAGATTTAGGATTTACTGAATCTCATCAAGTTGTAATGGATGTTTCAGATGTGGGAAGAGCAGCAAAACTTTCTAAACAATTAGAATCTAACAATATAATCTTAAATAAAAATTTATTACCATGGGATGATGTAGACCGTGCTGATGATCCTTCTGGAATTCGTTTAGGGACTCAGGAAATTACTCGTAGAGGTATGAAAGAATCACATATGAGTGAGGTGGCTTATTATATTAAAAAAGTAGTGGTGGATGGTGCTAACCTTAAAGATGAAATTGCAGAATTTATGGATGATTACACTAAAGTTCACTATGCCTTCACTCCTGATGAGGCTTATCAATATGTGGAATTATAATATAAATCAATTTTTATGAACTTTTTTCACTGAGGCAATAATTATGCGTATTGCATGGGCATTTACCGGGGCAGGCCACTTACTCTTGGAAAGTGTAGTAGAACTGGAAAAGTTATCTTTGGAACATAAAGTCACTGTTTTTCTATCCAGAGCAGGAGAAGAAGTATTAAAAATGTATGGTTTATTTAACAGGGTTAAAAAAGTTACTGGTGGCTATTATAGAGAATTGGCTTTGGAAAGGGAACAGGAATATAGTTATCCCATAACAGGCCGTTTATCTATGGGACGTTATAAGCTACTTATTGTTTCCCCCACTACCTCCAATACCGTGGCCAAGATAGTACATGGAATTGCTGATAACCTAATAACCAATGCGGTAGCCCAGGCAGGTAAAGGAAAAGTTAAGACTTTAATTATTCCGGTTGATTTAGAAGAAGGAGATGTTGATACCGTACTTCCTTCCAAATTAGAACTAGAAAAATGTGAAAATTGTCAGCCTTGTAAAGCAGCTGCAGCTTGTCCTCAAGATGCCATAATACCTGGAACTGAAATAAATTTGTTAAAATGTTCTGGTTGTGGTACCTGTGAATTAACTTGTCCTTTTCAAGCAATCTCCGGTGGAAAAATTATTACTATTTATATGAGATATCTTGATGTGGAAAATACCCGCAAGTTAACCCATCTAAATGGAGTATCTGTTTTGGAAAATCCTAATGATATTGAAAAACATATCTGAATATTTTTTTTAATGAGGTTATGGTCTTATACTTAGACTTTCTGAGAATAGTAATTAATTAATAGTTTCCCACTATATAATATAAAATGGTGGTTATATGGTTGAACCGAAAAAAAGAATTGATTTTCTGGTAAAACAACTAGAAACTGGTGATTGGAATGTACGTGAAGATGCTGCAGAACTTTTAGCTGAGGTAGGAGATCCTCGCGCAGTAGATCATTTGATCAAATCTCTACAAGATGAAGATTATCATGTTAGGGAAGCATCGGCATTAGCTTTAGCTACATTTGACAGTAAAGACCCAATAGAACCTTTAATTGATTTATTAGAAGATGAAAAATCCGGTGTAAGATATGCGGCCGCCATTACTCTATCAATTATAGGGGATGAGAGAGCTATAAAACCGTTGGAAAGGGCTCAAAATGATGATAATAAGGTGGTGCAAAGGGTTTCTAATTTGGCGCTAAAGGAGATAAAAAAAAGAGGTTAATTTTTCACTTTAAACTAATTCTACTTTTTTTTATTGGAAATCGAAAAAATCTCCTATTTGAGTAGAAGATTTTTTTATAGAACCTTTTTCTAATTCTATAACATAACGGGCTGGTTTAATGGGGGTATACATATTCCAGGGTTCTAATGAAACCATATCTAATACCTCCCTATTTTCGTTTAGAAAAATCACATCCAGCGGTATCCGCATAAAAAACATGTGAATTGCCGAACCTCTTTTCCCCCTTCCTGCAGGAATCTTAAGTACCAGGCCTGATTCTATTTTATTTTTAAGCATGAGTCCTTTAAAACGAGATAAAAATTTATCAGCAAATGTAACTGGACCTAATATTTTATTACGTGTAAGATTAATCAACATAAATTTTTTGGACATAAATACACCTAAGGATAGACTTAGTTAACAAAATTTTTAAGTAAAAATTTTACATTTCCTATACCATATGCTGGTATTAATATGTATAAGAAAATTTATTTATATTATCAGTGCCAAGCACTAATATCTACCATACTATTAACCATTTTTAAAGGAGCTATCATTAACTAATAAATTTCTAATCACTCTGACCAGTCTTCTAATTATCAGAGTTAGAATAAATCATTTAAATTAGCTTCAACATTTTTTATTAATTGGGAGGTTATTCTTTATGAGGAACATTATTGTAGAAAAACTTAATCAAACTCCTATTGAGGATCAAGACTTAGAAATAGTGGAGCGAAAAGGGATCGGCCATCCAGATAGCATAAGTGATGGAATAGCAGAAGCAGTAAGTAAATCTTTATGTAATGCCTACTTGGATAGATTTGGTGCTATCATGCATCATAATACTGACGAAATTCAGATAACTGCAGGGGAATCAAATCCTGAATTTGGAGGGGGAGAAGTCCTTAAGCCCATGGATATATTGTTAACCGGGCGTGGCATTTCTGAAATTGATGGACAAAAGATAGGATTAGATAGAATTGCTATTAAAACCGCAAAAGATTATTTGAAAGATAATATTATCAATTTAGATGTGGAAAGTTGTGTTGTCGTGGAATGCAAAATCGGCCATGGGTCAGGGGATTTAAGAGATGTTTTTGCCCGGGAAGGAAAAACGCCACTTTCCAATGACACTTCCTTTGGAGTGGGCTTTGCACCCTTCTCTGAAACTGAAACTATCGTTATGGAAACTGAATACATGCTTAACTCTCCACAATTTAAGAAGAAGTATCCTGCTGTAGGGGAGGATATTAAAGTTATGGGTCTTCGTGAAGGAGATAAAATTATCCTAACTGTGGCTGTAGCTATGATAGATCGTTATGTTGATACTATAGATACTTATATGGATATGAAGTCCATTATTAAACAAGAAGTCTTTCATCTAGCCTCCAAATTCACTAATAGGGAATTAGAAATATTCGTAAACACTGCGGATTATTTTGAAGAAGATGGACAACCTTCAGTATATATAACCGTTACTGGCACCTCTGCTGAAATGGGTGATGATGGTTCAGTAGGAAGAGGAAATAGGGCTAATGGTATAATAACTCCCAATAGGCCAATGTCTATGGAAGCTACATCTGGAAAAAATCCTATAAATCATGTAGGTAAAATTTATAATCTACTATCTAACCAAATTGCAGTAGATATTGTGAAAGAGGTGGAGGGTGTTAAACAGGTTCATATACTAATTTTAAGTCAAATAGGTAAACCTATTGATGAACCTAAAGCAGCTAACTCTCAAATTATTCTTCAGAATGGCTATAAAATGGGGGATGTGCAGAAGGAAGCGGAATCTGTTATGGATAACTGGTTTGAAGATATTTCCTCCATCACTGATAAGCTGATTAAAGGAGAACTTAGAACCTTTTAATAAGAATAGTATTTTTATTCTACTAAAACAACTTAAAACTAGATATTGAGTTAAGATAAAAAATAATTGGTTCTTAGCAGAAATATATCATAATTTTATCTAGAGCATCATGATTACTTTAAAACCTTTATAAAGATATTCATAATGGAATAGTGATGAATGAGATTTTAATCTAGTTAACTCAAAATAATTAATTATATAATTCTAATTATAGACCATTACTAGTCTAAGGATTTATTAAAGCAAAGGAGATTTCACATGCCCATCCAGGAGGCAGAAAAAAAATATCAACCCCACTTTATTGAAGAGGAAATCCAGAATTTCTGGGATGAAAAAGATATTTATAAAAAAACCCAGCTATTAAGAGAAAAAGAAGCAAAATATTCTTTTTTAGACGGCCCTCCCTACTGCAGTGGACGCATTCACCTAGGAACAGCCTGGAATAAGATCATTAAGGATACTTATCTTCGTTTTAAAACTATGAATGGTTATAACATTCGCCGACAGGCCGGATGGGATACTCATGGCCTTCCTATAGAACACAAAGTGGAAACTCTATTGGGAATCCAAAGTAAGAAAGAAATTGAATCTAAAATAGGAATAGAAAATTTTATCAACAAGTGTAGGGATTTTGCTATTGAAAATAAGGGGATAATGACGGAACAATTCCAGCGTTTAGGTATCTGGATGGATTGGGATGATCCCTACGAAACTTTTGATCCCCAGTACATGGAATCTTGTTGGTGGACCTTAAAACAAGCTTATAAAAAAGATCTGCTGTTACATGATTTTCGAGTAATATCTTGGTGTCCCCGTTGTGAAACTGCCCTGGCATTGGCTGAAATTGATTATGAAAACAAGGAAGATCCATCAATATATGTGAAATTCCCCTTAAAAAATCCAGAAATAGCTGATAATGGGAAAGAATATATTATGCTGTGGACCACCACTCCATGGACTCTCCCTGCAAATATGGCGGTTTGCGTACATCCTGAATTTGATTATGCATATGTAAAAGTAAATGATGAAGTTTACATTATAGCTGAAGCTTTAGTGGAAAGTCTACTCCAAGATAAAGATTACGAAATATTGAAAATTGTGCAGGGCTACCAGTTGGAAGGAAAAGAATACATACATCCCTTAAATCAGGAAATACCAGTACAAAAAGAATTTAAACATAAAATATTGCCTGGTGAACATGTCAGCTTAACCGAAGGAACGGGTTGTGTTCACACTGCACCGGGGCATGGTCCAGAGGATTTTGAAATTGGTAAAAAATATGACTTACCCATATTCTCTCCAGTGGATGAATCAGGCCATTTCCTGGAAGAAGCCGGTAAATATGAAGGTATTTTTGTAAAAGATGCTGATGCTTTCATCATGGCTGATCTGGATGTTAAGGGAGTATTGTGGAAATCAGATACTATTACTCACCGTTATGGTTTTTGTTGGAGATCTAAAACGCCTATTATTTACCTGGCTACCAAACAATGGTTTTTAAAAATACCGGAGATTAAAGAGCAGATGCTCAATGAATTAGATAAAGTAGAATGGATACCTTCCTGGGCAGGAGAAAGCAGATTTCGAAATTGGATTGAAAATGCTCGTGAATGGACTATATCCAGGCAAAGATACTGGGGTATTCCTATTCCGATCTGGTCTTGTGATAGTTGTGAAGAAATAACTGTGATCGGATCCTTAAGAGAACTAAAAGAAAAAGCCTCACAAACTGATTTTAAGGGTGATTATATTCATCGCCCTCATGTGGATGAAATCACCATACCATGTGAATGCGGCGGTAAGATGAAGCGCACCCCTGATGTTTTGGATGTATGGATTGATTCAGGAGTAGCTGGATGGGCTTCTCTACATTATCCTCAAGAAAAGGATTTATTTGAGCAATGGTTCCCCTATGATTTTATCACCGAAGGACATGATCAGACCCGAGGATGGTTCTACTCACAATTAGGTACAGGAATAATTGCTTTAAATAGAACCCCCTACCAGAAGGTATTGATGCATGGTTTCACTCTGGATGAAGAGGGAAGAAAAATGAGTAAATCTCTAGGTAATGTGGTAGAGCCAGAGGAAGTTATAGAAAAATATGGAGCCGATATACTCCGATTCTATTTATTATGGGCTAATAAACCCTGGGAAGATCTTAAATTTGTTTGGGAAGAACTTAAGAATGTTAATAAAATGTTTAACATATGGTGGAATGTTTATGTATTTTCCACCACTTATATGGCATTGGATAAATTTAATCCGCTCCAATGTAGCGAAAAAAATCTTAAACTCAGAACTGAGGATCTTTGGATACTTTCTAGAGTCAATTCTGTAGCTAAAGAAGTAACCAATGCCTTAAACAAATTATATTTTCATAAAGCCACTCGCAGCCTCAATCAATTTATCCTGGAAGATTTAAGTCGTTGGTATATTAGGTTAATTAGAGGCCGAACCTGGGTAGAAAAAGATGATCCTGACAAATTAGGTGCTTATCATACTTTACATTCCATCTTGGAACTTTTACTTACTATGATGGCTCCCATAGCTCCCTACGTTTGTGAAGAAATGTATCATAACTTAATTAGAAAGGTTAATAATCAGGCCAGGGAAAGCGTGCATATGCTGGATTGGAGTTATTCCGAAGATCTAATTGATCAAAAACTAGAATCACAAATGGACGTGGTTAGAAATATTATAGAAGCTAGTGCCCGAGCACGGGACACTGCTCGCTACAAATTAAGATGGCCGGTAAGTGAAATTATGGTAGTATCTGAAAATGAAAATGTACTTCAGGCTGCTAACGATCTACAATCAGTAATCAGAGAACAGGCCAATACAAAAAAAGTATTTACCAAACATGAATTTCCTGATTTAAAGATTATAGCTAAACCGAATATGAAAACATTAGGCCCAAAATTACGTCAAGATGTTCCTAAAGTTGCTAATATATTGGATAATTTAGATGCAGCTTATATAAAAAATTTAATAGAAGAAGAAGGATTATTGAAAATAGATCTGGAAAATAAGACGGTGGAAATATCTACAGAGGATATAATTTATGAAACTGAACTTCCAGAAGATGTAGTAAGTGCAGAATTTGAGGGAGGAAGTGTATTCGTAAATACGCAACTTACACCTAAGATACTCTCTGAATCAATGGCCCGGGAACTAATAAGAAGAATTCAAGATATGCGAAAAGATATGGATCTGGAAATAGAAGCGAATATTGAGGTACAAGTTCAATGTAGTGAAAAATTTAAGGAACAAGTGGAATCTAACCTGGAATTTATAGCCCAAGAAGTTAGAAGTCAACAGATTTCCTTTGGCCATATTTCTGGTGATTATACTAAAAACTGGGAGATAGAAGGTGAAAAACTTACAGTTTCCATATCAAAAGTTTAAAATCGCCTTTCTCAATTATTTTAGCAGATCTATTAGCTAAGATTTATTATAAATAAATTGCTATTAAAAAATAACCAGTTATAATTACAAATTTTTAAAAATTAAACTTATAAAATGGACATTTTAAGGGTGCTAAAATGGTTTTAACTGATTCAGAAATAGAATATATAAAAGATAAATTGGGAAGGGAACCTAATTCTTTAGAACATGGTATGCTAGATGTAATGTTTTCTGAGCATTGTTCTTACAAGAGCAGCCGCCCAATTTTGAGTTTGTTTCCTACCGAAGGTGAAAGAATAATTTTAGGACCAGGTGATGATGCTGGCCTGGTGGAAATTACTGAAGAATTAGCTCTGGCGGTAGGTATTGAAAGTCACAACCATCCTTCAGCAATAGAACCTTATGGTGGCGCTGGCACTGGAATAGGGGGTATTTTACGTGATATAATTTCTATGGGTGCCATGCCAATTGCTTTACTGGATTCGATTCGTTTTGGTCCCTTGGAGGATCAAAAATCACGATATCTTTTTGAAAATGTAGTTAAAGGAATCTCAGATTATGGTAACAGGGTAGGCATACCTACGGTGGGAGGAGAAATAGAATTTGATGATAATTTTCAGTTGAACCCCTTGGTAAATGTAATGTGCGCAGGAATCGTTCCCAAAAAGGATGTTGTACAGGCAATAGCGTCTAATGTCGGTGATTTATTTTTATTAATGGGAGGTAGAACAGGCCGAGACGGCATTCATGGGGTCACTTTCGCCAGTGAAGAATTAACAACCAGTTCTGAAATAGAAGACCGCCCTGCTGTCCAAATTGGAGATCCTTTCACCAAAAAAATGGTCTTAGAGGCTAGTTTAGAAATAATGGCACAAATACCGGTTTCTGGAGCTAAGGATTTAGGAGGAGGCGGGTTGACTTGCTGCATATCTGAATTAGCAGCTAAAGGTGATAATGGTGCTTGGGTGGATTTAAGGGCCATACCACTAAGAGAAGAAGGCATGACTCCCTATGAAATAATGCTTTCCGAATCACAGGAAAGAATGATGTTTGTAATCAATCCTGCGTATTTAGATAAACTTGTAGAGATATGTGAAAAATATGAATTACCAGTGGCCGTGATCGGCGAGGTCACAGATACAGGTATGATGATGGTAAAAAATGATGAAGAGATAATTGCAAATCTACCAGCTCATTTGCTAGCTGATCCGCCAGTAGTGGAAAGAGAATCTCAAAAAATAGATAAAAAAGAAAAAAAGATAGAGGTAGAACACCCTGCTCCAGATGAAGCCATTTTAAAAATATTATCTTCTCCTAATATAGCCAGTAAAAAATGGATTTATCGTCAATATGATCATGAAGTACAAATTAGGACTATGATAAAGCCAGGTGATGATGCAGCAGTTTTAAGAGTTGATGAGGATACTGCAGTGGCTTTAACTGTAGACTGCAATAGTATACATACTACCTTAGATCCTTATCATGGAGGTGCTGGATCTCTTGCTGAGGCTATAAGAAATGTGGTTTCTATGGGCGCTAAACCGATTTGTGTGGTGGATTGTCTTAACTTTGGAAATCCGGAAAAAAGTCAAGTATTTTGGCAATTCTCCCAATGTGTGCAGGGAATGGCAGATGTAGCTCGAAAATTTAAGAGTCCGGTTATCAGCGGAAACGTGAGTTTTTATAACGAAACTGAAGGAGTAACTGTTAATCCTTCTCCAGTGGTAGGAGTTGTGGGTTTAGCTAATATTTCTCAAGTTAGGACTATGGATTTTAAAGAAGAAGGAGATAAAATTATTCTATTAGGAGATACTTATCCAGAACTTGATGGTTCAGAATATTATCGTACCATTCATGGACTGGTCCAGGGATCTGCACCTAAAATACGTATTGATGATGAACTGAAATCTGCCAATACCATACTTGAATTATTAAATAGTGATTTATCTTCATCCCTAACCGCTATTCATGATTGTTCAGCGGGGGGTGTTGCTATAGCTCTCTCTGAAATGGCTATAAAATCGGGCTTGGGGGCGGAAGTTGATTTAGATAAAGCTCCAAGCAAGAATACTGACAAATTTGAAACATTATTTTCAGAATCACATGGCCGATATATTATCACGGTAAAGGCAGATCAGGTAGAAGAAGTGCTAGGAAAAATTGAAGTCTCTGCAGCAGTTTTGGGTGAAGTAAAAGGCACTAAATTAAAAGTGAAAAAACTAGTGGATATGGATTTAACTAAACTAGAAAAGGCCTATTATGGTGTAATAGAAGATTTCATGTCATGAATTATTCTCATAACATAGTTCGGTGAATTTTTGAAATTTAAAAGAGAATTACTTAGACAACTTATACATAGTTCAGGCATATTATTCATTTTCGTAGGAACAATCATCCCACTACCTTTTCTAATCATATTATCTTTACTAGCTGCTATTTCTGGGGAAATAATACTAAAACTAGATAAAAAATACTATATCCCTTTTCTTTCTAAAATTTTAAGGAATTGCCGTCGAGATGAAAATGAAAAGGGTTTTATTTATTTTTTTTTAGGATTAACTCTAACTTTTGCATTTTTCGGGTTTAATATGGCCATAGCCAATGCAGCTATCATTATACTGGTTTTAGGTGACGCCTCTTCTACTTTGGTTGGTAAAAGACTGGGAAAAAATAAATTACCCTATCATTCTCATAAAACTTGGCAGGGAAGTATTAGTTTTTGCTTGGTGGGATTTTTAGGAGCCTGGACTCAATTACCCTTAGAAATAGCATTTTTAGGAGCTGCTTCCGGAGCTATAATAGAGGCTTATACTCCCCTAGATGATAATATTACCATTCCTGT
>PWMT01000047.1 GCA_003558085.1 Methanobacteriaceae archaeon | reverse complement strand
CAAGAGAAAAGCCACCAGAAGGTCTGGCTATGGATTTCATTAAAAGACAATTTGAAATCGGAATGCCAGAAGAAGATCTATGCCTAATCCCTCAGGGATTGATATGCATGGGACCGGCAACCATTTCCCTTTGTGGAGCAGAATGTCCTTCCATAGCCATCCAATGTAGAGGTTGTTACGGACCAACTCCTAAAGTTCAAGATCAAGGAGCCAAGATGATCAGTGCAATAGCTTCAGATTACGGTTTAGAAGAGGATAAAACCGTAGATCCTGAACAAGTAGCTGAACAATTGGATGATATCGTGGGCACCTTCTATACATTCACACTCCCTGCGGCTTTAGTACCCGTAAAAATGAGAAAGGAGGGTAAATAATGGTTAAACTTACTATGGAACCTGTAACCAGGATTGAAGGTCACGCTAAAATTACTGTAAACCTGGATGATGCAGGAAACGTGGAAGACACTCGCTTACACGTTATGGAATTTAGAGGATTCGAAAAATTCATGCAAGGAAGACCGGTGGAAGAAGCACCACGGATAGTACCACGAATTTGTGGTATCTGTGATGTTCAGCACCACTTATCTGCTGCTAAAGCAGCTGATCAGTGCTTTGGATTCCAGGATAATGATATCCTACCCACCGCCTATCGGATGAGAGAAATAATGAACTGGGGTTCTCTTATGCACTCCCATGCTCTGCATTTCTACTTCCTGGCAGCACCGGATTTCATTGCAGGTAAAGATCGAAAAACCAGAAATGTATTCCAAATTATTAAAGATGCCCCTGAATTGGCATTACAAGCAATAGAACTTCGTAAAAATGGTTTGGATATCGTAACAGCTATTGGTGGAAGACCAATTCACCCTACTTCATCCACACCTGGTGGTATATCCACGGAACTGGATGATGAAACCCAAAAAGATTTACAACAAAAGGCAGCTAAAAACATAGAACTAGCCGATGCCACCTTACAAACTGCCATACCTATCTTCGAAGAAAATATCGACCTGGTAAACTCCCTGGGTAACATTGAAACATATCACACCGGTTTAGTGAACAATGGGGGAGAATGGGATGTTTATAATGGTGATGTAAGAATAAAAGATAAAGAAGGTAACATATTCCGAGAATTTGGATCAAGTGAATACTTGGACACAGTTGCAGAGCATGTTAAACCTTATTCTTGGTTAAAATTCCCTTACATTAAGGACTTAGGTTACCCTGATGGTATCTACCGAGTAGCACCATTATCCAGAATAAATGTAATTGATAAATTCCCTGATGTTGCAGTTAAAGCCAATGATTACTTAAAAGAATTCCGGGACAACTTTGGATATGCTCAACAAACTTTACTATTCCACTGGGCTCGTCTCATAGAGATTATGGCTGCAGCTGAATCAGCTGCCAGCGCATTAGAAGAAGATTTATCTGGAAAAAAATTCCCAGATGAAATTGAAAGACAAGCTGGAGAAGGTGTGGGAATAGTAGAAGCTCCACGTGGAACTCTAATCCACCACTACAAAACCGATGACCAGGGTCTTATGACCAATGTTAACATCGTAGTTGCTACTATCCAGAACAACCCTGCTATGGAAATGGGTATCCAGAAAGTTGCTACCGATTACATTAAACCAGGTGTAGAAGTAGATGATAAAATCTTCAACTTAATGGAAATGGTTATACGATCCTACGATCCCTGCCTGTCCTGTGCTACTCACACTATTGATAGCCAAATGAGATTAGCCACCTTAGAAGTCTTTGACAAAGATGGTAATCTAGTCAAAAAGATCTAAATTTGCCTGAGGTGGTAAAATGATAGTAGTCAATAAAGAAGACTGCATCAGATGCGGAGCATGTCAAGGTACTTGTCCTACTGCAGCTATTGAAGTAAGTCCTGAAAATGTGATTTACTG
The DNA here is from genome assembly GCA_003558085.1 of Methanobacteriaceae archaeon. GTDB lineage: Archaea > Methanobacteriota > Methanobacteria > Methanobacteriales > Methanobacteriaceae > Methanobacterium_F. Next base: position 3,816 of record PWMT01000047.1, on the reverse strand, counting down.
TGATATATGTGAGGGAGAACCAAAGTGCGTTGATATCTGCCCCCAAGATGCATTGAAATTAGAGAATATGGTGCTGGATGAGGAAGGTACCACTCAAGGTAGGATTGTATACAATCCTGCTTTGTGTGATGAGTGCGGTAACTGTGTGGATGTATGCCCTCCTCAAACTTTAAAACTGGAAGAAGGTAAAGTTAAAAAGATACCCTTACAAGGTTTCTGTGTCATGTGCCAGAAATGTGTGGATATCTGTCCAGTAGAAGTAATTGGTGTGGATGGAGTTAAAGAACCAGCCACTGTGGATTTAAACATTGAAGGACCAATATTCATCACTGGATGTGTAGGATGCAATATGTGTGTCCCGGAATGTCCAGTAGATGCCATAACCTTAGAAGAAATAGGCGGCACCATTGAAATCGATGAAGATACTTGTATTAAATGTGGTGTCTGCTCTCAGACCTGTCCTTGGAATGCAGTATATATCTCTGGAAAAATACCAGAAAAACGTACCAAAGAAATGCTTACATTCCAGGTGGATGAAGAAACCTGTATCGGTTGTAATACATGTGTAGAAGCTTGTCCAGGTGATTTCATAATACCCAAAGAATCTAATCTGACAGTGGAGTTACCAGCTATCTGTACAGCTTGTGGTTTATGTGAGCAACTATGTCCAGTAGATGCTATTGACCTGGAAGTGGAGTTGGGACCAGCTAAACCTGCCAGTGAAGAAGGATTGGTATACGATCCTGAAAAATGTGACTTCATTGGGGCCTGTGCTCAGATTTGTCCTACCGATGCCATTAGAGTAGTTACCAATACTGGTATGAAGCTACCTGATCAGGTAAAGGTTGATGAAGAACCATCATTTAATATGTGCACCCGTTGTGGTGCCTGTACTATTGCCTGTCCTGAAGGGGCTCTAAGCCTGGTGGATATGGATAAGATTATTGATGGTGAAATGGTTAAAAGGAAAAGAGTGCAGTACAATCCAGCATTATGTAATCAGTGCGGTGATTGTATAGAGGTATGTCCCTACGATATGCTGAAACTCACCGAGGATAAGGTACCACTTAAAGGTTTCTGCATACTCTGCGATCAGTGTATACCGGCCTGTCCTAAAGAAGCATTGTTCCTCAAGTAAATAAGAAATAAAAAGTTTTTAGGTGGATTTTCCACCAACACCTATTTTTTTTTAATGGTATTAGTTTAAATAATATTATTTTGTAGATATAAAGTAATAGGATCATTCTTTTTAGTATTATATACTTCTTATTTTAAATTTACATAGATTCTATGATTTTCTAGGTCTATTTCATCGATTTTACCTATTAATTCTTTTTTCTGATTTAATATATTCCTTAATTCAATATGCACACCGTCTATATTGACATATAAAACATCTTCCATTAGTAATGAGCCTTTCCTACTATAAACACTTGATTCACACATTTATATCACCATTTTTCTAAATCTTAGGTCGTCATAAGAATATATCTTAGAGCTGGGATTCGTTTTCTAATATTTACCATAACATTGATATATTTTTAATTAATTAGGGTATCATTATATTTTCTTTGTTCTATTAAGCTAAGTTATTACCAATATAAAAAATGGGAATTATGATGCATAATATTCCCTTATACATAATTAATTATAATATTAAGTACTCTTTTTTCACCATAAAGGATTTTATTAGCATTATAAGGGATAAAAAGAGCTATACTACCTATTATGCTTATTAATAATAATTATATTAACCTTCACTTTATTTCTAACTAGCTGTTTTTACTTTAACGAATAATTATATATAGGTTTAATAATTAATATTATTATATTTAATAAGTAAGGGGAAAGGGTTATGCGAAAAAAAATATTGCTGTTTTTAACATTCCTATTGATTGCATTTGCAATAACAGGAACCGTAACTGCTGCTGATAATTCAGATGATGCAGATATAAGTATAGATCAACCATTTGAGAGTACTGAGATGCAGGATGAACACTTATTAACTGATCCTGATTTATCTAATAAGCAATTTGATGATATTGATGATGAAGATAATTTGAATACAGATCAAATTGATAACTCTTCCAATTATAATACTATTTCTGGAATAATTTTAGATTGTAGAACCGGAGAACCCTTACCTGGAGCAACCCTTACTATTAAATCCTTATCCGGTGTTCAATTAGCAACTACTATAAGCGATGAAAGTGGCATTTATCAGATAAGTTTACTTACTGATGAGACTATTTTGGATGTAACTGCCACTGCACCTGGACATGGAATTATAACCCGCAGAGTTAATTTAACTCTATCCCCTGATAGGAATAATTATACTGGTACTTTTAACTTCCAATTAGCACCATTACCAGTAGCCACGGTTAATACACCTGGTGATGTTTTTATAAATGAAAATTTCACTTTTACTATAGACTTTGATAATGGAAGTATAAATCCCGGCGATGTTGGTTTTGGACCTATAGTGGAGTTGATACTACCACCAGAGGTGACCTTTAATAGTGCCGACTTTCTGGGTATAAACATATCTAGACTGGATCTAGGAATCTTCCCCGAATCAGGTATAATAACTAATCCCCTTACTGGAGAAGATGTAATTGGCACTGAAGGATACCAGTTATATGTACTAATATATCCTTTAGGAAGTTTCACTCCAGATCAACCAACTGCTACTTTAAATGTCAATGCTAAACTTGCACTGGATGCAGAATTAGGAGTGCCCCTTCCCATACAAGTAAACCCCGCTTTTCGTTTTGGTGACAGCCCCACAGGCACTGAAGCTATTTATGGTGATCCAGATACCAGTACTATTAACCCTACGGTGATTAGATTAACCAAGGTAGCTATTCTTCCTGAGAAGGAAACGGCCACCGGACCAAATTATCCTTACCAATATAGGCTTATATTAGACATAGCCGAAGGAGCAACCGTAACCGATATCGATGTTTCTGATATTATTCCGCGAAATCTACACTTTGTAAGTGTAGTAAGTGCTGATGGTGCAGACCAGGTAATATTGCCTGAGGAACCGGACCGAAAACTAATTTTCCATTTCAACGAATTAACCGGAGTTGCCGGTCCAGATAAGACCATGATATACGAGGTCTACGCACCAGAATTCCAGGAGGAAATTACACCAGATACTCCAGTATTAGACCCTGACACTGGGGCCAGTGTAATCACTGATAACGAAGCTTTAGTAGAAGGAAAACATGAAACCCTTTATGATCCTTTTGAGGAAATAACCGTTAGTTCTGGTCCTGTTTTTGATAGAGTAAATCTAAGATCATTGGCCATCCAAAAAGGGGTGGTTGATATTACCAGTACTGGTGAAGTTAAACCAACTAATACTTTAGAGTACACATTAAACTTCCAAGTATCTGACTTTTTTGCTATAACAGATGTGATTATAACTGACACATTAGGTGATGGACAAACATTCAATGCTGAATACATACCTCAATTAACACTGATTATTGCTGGAAATACTATTAATCTTCAATTTGATAACTCTGGAGATCTCCTGGAGTTTGAAGCAGTTTTCCATCCATATGATCCACTTAATCCTGATCCTGCTGCAGGAACCACCACCCTAACCTTCTACCTTTCCAATCTTCTAGAAAATAGAGGTGAGAGCAGAGTATTAACTGGTGGATTGTATAATCGTGAAGATAATAAGGGTGCCACCACTGGATTTATAACTTTCCGCTCCACAATAGACATCGCCTATGAAAACCCTGACAGTTATATAGAGAATGAATTTTTGGTATCTGGGGATCCAGTAAACAACGATGTGAT
>PWMT01000072.1 GCA_003558085.1 Methanobacteriaceae archaeon | reverse complement strand
TTCATTTCTTAAATGGTTTGCAAATGCTTTAGAGACCTCCGTTGCCGAGTTAAAATTGTCGACTTCTAATTTCTTTAAAGTCCGAATCACATTTTTTTTTGCGTTGTTCTCCGTGGCTTGTTTAATAACCTCATCCTTATTTGCTGGAAAATTTGTTCCCTTTATGGCTTTTAATAATTCTGCTATAGTGGGTCTATCCATTAATATCACCTTTTTAATTATCAATCCCTATTATTATGTTAGGTCTTTCTATCAAATAAAATTTTAGATATTAGAATAGACTCTAGAAAATTAATTTATCTCTACATTATCAAAAAAAAATTCTAAAAAAAAAGTAGATAAAAAATCTTATTGGCAAAAAAAAATATAAGCTAGTTGATGTTACCACACATCAAAAAGCTTCTTTTTAGGTGGCTCTTTTTAAATAAATAATTATTTTTAGACCGGTAAGAGTTCCCTATTATGAGTTTCATTAATTACTTCAGCCAGCCCCACGTACATGGCAACTGCACCAGTAAATATGCCTTCAAATCCGGCAATGGTAATTATAGTCTGGGAACCGGTAATTTCACCTGCAGCTAATAGGAAGAAAAGAATGGCTAATGATATGAATATCACCTGCAATCCACGACTCAACTTCAAAGTGGCGATAAACATCGCTAGAGTAAATACTCCCCACATAAAAAGATAGGCTGCTAGGGAAGTAGCACCAGCGGCCTGCACTGCTGAACCAGGTCCGGTGTTCAGGAAGTTTACTTCTGGAAGTATAAGCAAAATTACCAGAGACCACCAGAAGAGGCCATAAGAACCAAAGGCCACGGTCCCGAAGGTATTACCTTTTTTATATTCTAAGAAACAAGCTAATATTTGAGCTATACCTCCATAGGCAAATCCCATAGCCAGAATCATACTATTTAAAGGGAAGAATCCAGCATTATGTATGTTTAAAAGAACAGTAGTAATACCAAATCCCAGTAGCCCTAAAGGTGCAGGATTGGCGGTCATATCTTTTAAAGTGAACATTTTTTCATTTTCATTTGACATATTTATCTCCAAAATTCATTTATTTTTATTCTAAGTAAATATCTCTTTTATATACGTTCTTCGGTTTATTTTTGAAATTTTACTGGTAATAGGATAAAATCATCATAATTGAAGCAGAATATTTAATATAAGGATTTTAGCTAATCCTTTTTAAATATTTGTTTATTATCTATTAGTTTTCAATTAAAAAAAAAGCTTTAATGTTATTAGTTGGTAGTTATCATGATATATTATTTTCCTTGTTTTTTAACTAATGGTTAAATGTTTAAAATTTTGTCATTGGATTAGAGCTTTTTTTACTAATTTTTTAAAACCGAATAAGTTAGAGGTTGTACTCTTTAGCACTTATTCTTTATTATAGTCCTCGAGTTCTGAACTAATATAATAGATTCTTTTATTTTTTGATATAATTCCATATATGGTTTATATTTGAAATCATTCTTTCTTCTAATGACAGTTGAGGCATACCTATCCAAATTATAACTGTTCCTGCCATTACAGTATGAATAAGTAATGATAATTCCACAACATCAACGTTATCCTTTATCAAATCTTGATCTATGCCCTCCTCTATTACCTCTTTAATGAAATTAAAGAGATTATAAAAGAATTTAGTGTATTTTTGGCTTATGAGATCATATTTATGGACACCTTCTAGCAATAATAAGTGTAAGGCTTTGTAATCAATTTTTTCATGGCTTTCAACTAATCTGGTAGTATTATGTATCTTTGTATCGTCACCCACTAGGGATAATACTGCATTTATTAATTTTTCTTTAGGAGTACCTTTAACCTTTCTAATTTGGTTTAAGGTTGATTTAAAATATTTAAATAGATACTTATCAATAATCTGGACTACTAAATCATCTTTACTATTAAAATGATGGTAGAAACCACCGGTAGTAATATTTGAAGCTTTTTTTATTTCACTCATAGTAACATCAGTGAAACCTTTTTCTAGAAAAAGTTTAAAAGATGTTTCCATGATTCTTGACTTGGTATCCATATTATACTTCTTACTAGTTTTTTTAATTAATCAATAAATTTAAATTAATCTTAAATGGATTAATAATCAGATGAAAAGCTATGATATAAAGTAAGAAAAGAAATTAGATATAAACTTTTCTTTTTTTGATTGTGAGAGGCTATAATGACTATATTTTATTCTTAAACATATGCACAGAGCATCAATTTAATGTAGTAAGTATTAGTAAGTCGAAAAAGTATTAATAATTAGATGGTTTAATTATTGTAGAATCCTTAAAACCTATTTTATATCTCTTGATTACTTATTATCTCCTAAATTAAACAGTTTTATCTATAAAAAACTTGTTAAATTTTTAATTTTATATAATAAAAATTGTTTCTAATTTTAACTATTTAAATTTTTATAAAATTGATTACGAACCGAACGTTCGGTAGTTTTTTATGTTGGAATTACTAATTTCACTTCTAGGTAAAAAGAGGTTGAATAAATATGAAAGGACTAGCAATGTTAAAAATAGGCGAAATAGGATGGATAGAAAAGGATAAACCAAAATGTGGCCCACGGGATGCTATTGTAAAGCCCTTAGCTTTAGCACCATGTACTTCAGATGTACATACTGTATGGGAAGGAGCAATAGGCGAGCGACATAATATGATTCTAGGACATGAAGCTGTCGGGGTTGTAGATGAAGTAGGAAATGATGTTAAAGATTTTAAACCAGGTGATAGAGTAATTGTACCAGCTATAACGCCAGATTGGGATACAGAAGCAGTACAACGTGGTTTTCCTTCACAAACAGGAGGAGTGCTAGGGGGCTGGAAATTCTCTAACTTTAAAGATGGTGTTTTCGGCGAATATTTCCATGTTAACCTAGCCGATAGTAACCTGGGACATTTACCTGACAGTATGTCTTTAGAAGCAGCTGTAATGATACCTGATATGTTAAGCACTGGTTTTATGGGTGCTGAAAACGCAAATATTGAAATTGGATCCAGTGTTGCTGTTATAGGCATTGGGCCCGTTGGACTTTCTGGTATAGCAGGTGCAAAATTAAGAGGCGCTGGAAGAATATTTGGTGTAGGTAGCAGACCCAACCTGATTAAAATAGCTAAAAAATACGGTGCTACCGATATAATTAGCTACAAAGAAGGAGACACTGCAGAACAAATTCTAGAGGCAACTGATGGGGAAGGTGTAGATTCAGTGATCGTATCTGGTGGAGGTCCAGATATTTTAATTGATGCCCTAAATATTGCTAAACCCGGAGCAAAAATTTCTAATAATAACTATTTCGGATCAGGATTTGGAGAACAAGATACTATACCCCTTTGTCGTGCAGGTTGGGGAGTAGGTATGGCGGAAAAAGACATAGTTACAGGCCTATGTCCTGGTGGAAGAGTTAGAATGGAAAGGTTAGCAGAAGTTATAACCCATGGACGTATGGATCCTTCTCTAATGGCCAGTCATGTTTTTAAAGGTTTTGATAAATTAGAAGAAGCACTGCTTCTCATGAAAGATAAACCTAGAGAACTGGTCAAACCCGTAGTACTGGTAGAGGAGTAAACTATAAAAATCTTTTTTTTATTTTTTTTATAATGGAAAGGATGTGATAATATGAAGATTGGAGTTATTGGCGGTACTGGCGGTCAGGGTTTAGGAATAGCCATACGTTTTGTACAAGCTGGAGAGAACGTTATAATAGGTTCTAGGTCCTTGGAAAAGGCTCAAAATGCAGTGGATAAAATAAAAGAACTCTTAGAAGAGGAAGAAATATCTAATCTAAGCGCAGCAGAAAATACAGATGCGGCTGAAAAAGCAGATTTACTTGTTTTAACCGTACCACTAGCCGCACAAAGAGCAACTTTACAATCCATTAAATACGCTGCCGCTGGTAAAATACTTCTAGACGCTACTGGTCCTTTAGAAACAGCTATAGGCGGTTTACCCACCAGATGTTTATATCTACCAGATGGTGCAGCCTCAGAGAGATCACAAAAAATCATACCTGATACCAATGTTATATGTGCCTTCAACAACATCAGCAGCGGAGCACTAATGGATTTCAACGAACAAATTGACTGCGACTGCCTCATAGCAGGAGATGATCAGCAATCCAAAATTGTCGCAGCCAAACTAATTGAACAGATCCCAGGAGTGCAGGTAGTGGACTGTGGACCACTAGAGAGAGCACAAATCATAGAAAAAATCACACCACTACTAATCGGACTTAACATTAAAAAGATCTGTAAAGATGCTGGAATACGCATAACCGGCATAGATCCCGAATGTAAACCTTTCTAAGCTCCAATTAAATCCATAAAGTGGGGGGATTTTTAAATTCAATAGTCAAAAATAAAATAATGCATTAAGCATAATTTTTCGCTCAAAATCATCTCTTTTTTCCCTATATTTTATATGAGTAACTTTTAACAAAATAAAAATTTATGGTATAATAAATATGAAAAAAGGTATTGATGAATTCCTAAGCTTAGAAGATGATCAAGCAACTTTTAATTTTATTAAATCACCCCATCTAACGGCCGAACTAGAACAGACTATTAGTAAAGTTGGAATTATCGGCTGTGGGGCAATAGCTGAAATCATCACTAATTTTGCTGCAAAGGGTAAGCTAGGTGTTGAACTACAATATTTTCATGACCAAAACTGGACTAAGGCGAAGCATATGGCAGCTAAAGTAAATGGAGTGGCTGTTAAAAATTTTAAGGACATGTTAAACTATGTAGATCTGGTGGTTGAAGCAGCATCACCCCAGGCAGTGGTAGATTTAATTCCTACAGTTTTAAAAGCAGGAAAACATGTCATGATCATGAGTTTAGGGGCCTTGATGGATATAAATTTTAAAGACTATTTGGAAAACTTAGCCCAGAAACATGATTCCCACATATATCTGCCCTCAGGGGCTCTTGTAGGTTTAGATGGTATCAGATCAGCTTCAATAGGAAAAATAAAAGAAGTTTATATGATAACTAGGAAATCTCCTTCTTCCTTTGGAATAAAAACCAATCAGGAAACTGTTTTATTTGAGGGTAAAGCAAGCGATGCAGTAGTAAAATTCCCGACAAATATCAATGTGGCCGCGGCCTTAACTATAGTATGTGGCATGGAAGCAAAAGTAAAGATTATAGCAGATCCCTCGGTTAAATTTAACTGCCATGATATCCATGTTTCTGGAGATTTCGGTGATATAAAAACCTCTACTCGAAACCAGGCCTGTGATATCAATACCAAAACCAGTCTATTAGCAGCATACTCAGCAATCAAACTTCTACAAAGTTTTAAACAAAACTTGAAGATAGGAACCTAATTTTTTTCCTTTAATTAAAATTAAAAACAGCTTATATGATAAGTATTGCATTAAATAGAAACTTATTACGAAATTAGATTATAATTTCCCATTTATTATCTATTTATATTCTGCAATTCTATTTATATTCTGGAATAGTATAGATATAGAATAAGTAGTGACTATTTTTCTAGTCTTCCAATCTATTACTGGTACTGAAAAATAAAACCAGATTTTGAAGAACTAATAATTTATAGTCATATATATTCGGCGGAACAATTAATTAAGCCAATCCCAAATATTATTGTTTATTGGAGGAATAGTGCTCGATTTGTGCACTATCCAAGGATAGGGAAATAAGATTCTAAAATAAAATTTACAATCTTACTCCAAATATTTTTAAAGATTTGAATTCTAATTA
>PWMT01000155.1 GCA_003558085.1 Methanobacteriaceae archaeon | reverse complement strand
GTAACGATAAACCAGCTTATTCATTTCTCAATGTCTGTTTTGCAGAAACTGAGGAGGAAGCTATTAACATGGCTTATGAATATTGGCCTATATTCGCAAATAAAGGGGAATTAAACTGGGAAATTAAAACAACAACTCATTTTGAGCAAGCAGCAGAAATGATAAAAAAGGAGGATATAGCCGAAGCTCTAGTTTGCAGTCCCCACCCTGAACATCATATACATGAAATAGAAAAAAGTATTAAAACAGGTTATGACCATGCTACAGTACACCAGCTAGGCGTGGATCAATTGGAATTTATCGAATTTTATCAAAAAGAAATTTTACCCGTCTTTAAAGAATGATAAAGTAAAATGAAGAAGATTTTAAACTAATACTTTAAATAAATTATTTAATGGTGTTTAAATGATCTGTACTTACTATAAACAGATTTCCGACTATGCTACCATTGGCAATCTACGTAGTGTTGCACTGATAGGTAATGATGGTTCTATCGATTGGTGTTGTTTTCCAGTTGTAGATTCTGGTAGTGTATTCGGATCTCTTTTAGATGTAAGAAAAGGTGGTCGTTTCCAAGTATCAGTCCCTGATGCTGGGGTAGGAGTTCAGTACTATGCTAAAGACAGTAATGTTCTTAAAACAGAATTTAAAATAGGTAAAAGTAAGCTAACTATAACTGATTTCATGCCCTTATGGGGAGATATCAGTAAATGTGGAGGTTCCTACGCCCCTCCTGAAATCCATCGTATAGTAGAATGTCAGGGGGATGATATGGAAATAGAAGTGGAATGGTCTCCTCGCCTGGACTATGCCCGGACCAACACCCAAATAAAAGAAGTGGATAAAGGTTGGGTTGCCACTGCTGAAAATAATAGTTTATCTCTAGGTAAATTAGAGAATGCCCGTCTAATAGACCAAGGTTATGGGCCAATTTTACATTCGCTTTTCCAAATTAAAGAAGGAGAGCAGAAGGTGATGGTTACCCGTTGGAATAATCCCCCTTATGATAATAAACTGAATGACTCTCTGGAATTAATGAAACGCACTATTAATGTTTGGAAAAATTGGTCCCTAAAAGAATCAGTAGTAGATGAACATGAATGGACTGAAGAATGGCTTCCTTTTTTAATTAGATCTAGATTGGCCTTAAAACTAATGATACATGACGATACAGGCTCTATGTTAGCTGCACCAACCACCTCCCTACCTGAGACGATAGGGGGAGTAAGAAACTGGGATTATCGTTTTGCCTGGATTAGGGATGCTTCATTAATTGCACAAGCTTTAATTTCAGCAGGACATCAAAAAGAAGCTGTTGATTTATTACACTGGATGGAAAGAGTATCTGCTGATCATTTTCAAAAGGGACATGGGTTGCAGATCATGTATGGACTACATGGAGAATCAGATCTTGAGGAAATTGAATTGGAACATCTGGAAGGTTATAAGAGATCTAGACCAGTGCGTATTGGAAATGAAGCCGCCAAACAATTGCAGCTGGAGACTTATGGTGAACTCTTAAATACTGCTTATGAGTTAGTAAGACGGCATGTGCAATTAGAGCCAAAAATTAAGGATTTTTTAAAAAAAGTAGTTGATCATGCCTGTAATATCTGGAAAGAACCTGATTATGGAATCTGGGAAGTGAGGTGTGAACCACAACATTTTACCTATTCTAAGGTAATGATCTGGGTGGCCTTAGACCGGGCCATACATTTAGCCACTGATTATGGGTTTCCAGGGGAAGTTGAAAAATGGAGAAAAACCAGGAGTGAAATTAAAAAAGAAGTGCTCCAGAAAGGCTACGATGAGGAATTAGGTAGCTTTGTACAAGTATTTGGATCTAAAGATTTAGATGCAGCCAATCTACGTATTCCTCTTTTAGAATTTTTACCCTTTGATGATGATCGGGTGCAGGGAACCATCGATATGACCCTAAAAAAACTCAGCCGACATGGACTGGTTTACAGGTATTTCTTTGATGATGGACTTCCCGGAGAGGAAGGAGCTTTCGGAATCTGCACCTTCTGGTTAGTAGATGCTCTTGCACTTTCTGGAAGAACGAAAGAAGCTAGAGATATCTTCGAGAATATGATAAATCATACAAATCATGTAGGACTTTTATCAGAACAGTTAGATCCTATTACTGGTGAATTTCTAGGTAACTTCCCTCAGGCCTATTCTCATATAGGCATGATCAACAGTATGATCTATTTGGCCTATGCTGAGGGACGACCTCTGCCTGAAAAATATCCAATAGGAACTCCAGAACATAGCGCTGAAATAAAGCGTTCCTAGAAGTAAATAACCATCATGGGAGGAGCTAAAATAAAAAATAATAAAATCGTATCTGAAGCTCCAAAAGGATTTGATAGACTTAAATGGGTCGGACCAGCTATTATATGGATGATATCGGCTATAGCTACCGGAGAATTAATATTCACACCTAGGATAGCTTCCTTATACGGCTATACTGTTTTATGGATTATGATATTGGCTATTTTTTTAAAAGCCTTACTTGCCAGGGAAATAGGACGTTATGCTGTGGTAACTGGTAGTTCTCTATTAGAAGGTATTAAAAAATTACCTGGTCCTGGAAACTGGGGGGTGTGGTTAATTCTTTTACCTCAATTTTTTGTTGCTTTTTCCACCATCGCAGGCATGGCCGGATCAGCAAGTTCAGCCATCATATTAGCCATCCCTGGAGACTTTGTCTTGTGGGCGATTATATTTCTAGCAATATCCGTGGCGCTGGTATACTTTGGAAAGTACCGGGGTGTGGAATTAATATCTATAGTGATGGCCCTTATCATCACTATAGCTTTGGTAATAGCCGCCATTTTAATATCTCCAGGAATAGAGGTAGTTGCAACGGGTTTAATTCCAGCACTACCACCGGATATTAATTACAGCGAATTACTTCCCTGGATAGGTTTTATGATGTCGGGAGCAGCAGGTCTTATTTGGTATTCCTTTTGGTTAGTTACTAGAGGATACGGAGCAGCTTATTATCGTTTCCAAAAAGCTGAAGGAGATGTAAAAAGAGAAAGTTGGATGGAGCTTTCCGATGGAGAAGAAGCTGAATTCAAAGTAATTGAAGAAACAGAACCCCTGGACACATCTGATATTAGCGCGGAAGAAAAAAAGCAGTTGAAAAGTTGGATTAACATGATGACCTTTTCCACCACGGTGGCTGCTTCCATTGTATTGATATTGCTTATAGCGTTGATGGTACTTGGTGCCCAATTATTGAGACCTGCGGGTCTGGTACCGCAAGGACCGGAAGTAACTGCAGTTTTAAGTGAGCTTCTGGGAGGTATTTGGGGTTTCTACGGTGCAGCGCTTATGATTGTGGCTGCTTTTTTTGCCTTTTGGAGTACCATTGTAGCTAACCTTGATGGATGGACCCGTATGTTAGGTCAGGGATCTATAATGATATTAAAACAGTTTAAAAGTAGTGGAAGATATCTATCCATGCGTTTTTATCGTTATTTATACTTAATTGGTTTAATGGGTATTTTTCCAGCTATTTTAATTATCCTCAGACCGGAACCTGTGGAATTTTTAATTATTGCTGGAATTATTGAAGCCATCCATATCCCAGTAGTGGCACTTTCCGTACTATATCTTAACTGGAAAACTCTTCCTTTAGAATTTAAACCATCAAAATTAGTTATAGTACTCACCGCTGCAGTAGGATTATTTTTTATGATCTTTGCCGCTATTTACATTTATATTGAATTATTGGGATTTTAGTATTAAAGTTGGTGAAAAAAATGAAAATATTTGATGTTACACTGAAAATAAGTGAAGATATGATTGTTTATCCTGGTAATCCCCGACCCAAAATTGAACAATACGGCTCTATTAATGAGGATGGATTTAATGAATCTAAAATCACCTTGGGCAGTCATACCGGAACTCATATCGATGCTCCCTATCATGTTAAAGAGGATGGAAAAACTCTAGCTGATATTTCTCTTGAAAGTTTCTATGGAAAATGTAAAGTTCTTGACCTTATATCTGCAGGTAAGGAAATCTATAAAGAGGATTTAACTCCTTTCAACATTCATGAGGGAGATATCATTTTATTGAAAACCGCTAATTCCACCAAACATTACCAAAAATTTAGGAAAAACTTCACCCACTTAAAATTTGATGCCGCAGCCTATTTAGCCAAAAAGAAGATTAAAACCGTGGGAGTGGACTATTTAAGTGTGGAAAAATTTAATGGAGAAGCAGGTGTGCATGAGGTTTTGCTGGATAAAGTAACTGTAATTGAAGGACTATACTTAAAAGATGTGCAACCCGGAGAATACCTCTTTATCGGACTTCCCTTAAATATAGACGGTGATGGAGCCCCTCTAAGAGCAATTTTAATAAAAGAATAACGGAATTTAATAGGTATTGCTTCTAGAAAATAATATTAATAGTATTTAGTTAAGTAATAAAAAAGAAATTAAAACATCTTACCTAGTTTTAATAATGCTTTAGGGGATACTTTAATCAATTTTTTTACCAACTCAGCTGTACTTATATTTTCAAATTCTGTATCTTGGAAGGCTTTTGCAATAGAATCCAGTTCATCATCACTAAGGGTCATCATGTAATCCTTGACTTTAAGATATTTGTTGATGGATTTGCCGATAGCATCTTGGCATTCTTTCTCATATCTTTGAAGTTTCTTTTTATTAAAATCACCTTCCTTTATAGCTTCTGCTGCTATCTTTCCAGCAATCATTCCACCAGTCATGCCACTTATAATTCCCCCTCCAGTTAAAGGGTTCACCTGGCCAGCTGCATCTCCAACAATCATAAGGCTGTCATGTACTAATTTTTTAGGCATTCCCCCCACCGGATCCCCTCCAACATTTAATTCTACCGGTTGAGCATTATAGGTGGCTGGATTAGATGCAACAAAATCCAGTAGGTGTTCGTAGGCACTTTTATCAGTTTTAGTGCTTAAAACACCCAGGCCTACATTGGCAATGTCCTCACCTTTGGGAAAGATCCAGGCATAACCTCCAGGAGCCACACTGCCAAAGTAAAATTCTATACAATTATTATCTTCCATTTCCACATTAACCATTTCAAATTGGGCTGCAGATTCCATATCTTTGGGTTTGAATGTGGTGTTAAGTCCTCCCCAGCGAGCTACTTTAGATTCTGGTCCATCGGCAGCGATAACTATTTTTGCTTTAATGTGGAAAACTTGTCCCATGGACTCAGCGGATATTAGGTATCCTTCACTAGTTTTTTCCATACCAGTAGCTAGGGTTTTAATTTTAATTTCGGCTCCAGCACGAGCCGCGTCCATGGCCATGTACTTATCAAATACTTTTCTCTCAAGAATACACCCTGCTTCCGGTAAGTCTACTTTATCTGATGTTAAACGTACCTCAATTCCCTGGGGCGATATTAAGCGCACACCATCAAGTTCTTTTGTTATCCATCGCGGATTTTTATCTATTCCCAAAGATTCCAATCCACCGTTAGATACTCCTTCAGCACATCTTTTAGGAGCACCAATTTCAGATTTCTTATCTATTAATAAAACCCTGGCCTCTCCTAATGCCGCATGTTTAGCTGCAGTGGATCCAGCAGGCCCTGCTCCGATAACTAAAATGTCAGTTTCTATTAGCATTTTTCACACCTTATCTATCCTCTTCCAGTGCCTTAACCGGGCAAACCTGGATGCATAAACTGCACTGTTTACAATGATCTTTATTAAACTTCAATGTTAGTTCCCTTACTTGGATC
>PWMT01000090.1 GCA_003558085.1 Methanobacteriaceae archaeon | reverse complement strand
CAATGGCTAGTGTTTTAGATTTTTGTTTAGCTATTTTTAGTGCTTTAAGTGTATCCGCGGTTTCACCAGATTGACTGATAAAGATAAGTAAGGTTTTATCATCTAAAGTATTGGCAGCATATTTAAATTCAGAGGCCAGGATCACATCGGTGGGGATTCCTCCCAGATTTTCTAATAAATATTTACCAATGAGTGAAGCATGATAGGAGGTTCCACAGGCAACAAAACATATTCTTTTTATTTTACCTATTCTCTCCACGATCTTTTTAATATATGCTAATTCCATGAGAGTATTTTTTATGGCTTCTGGTTGTTCATGGATTTCTTTGATCATGAAATGATCATAACCTCCTTTTTCAGCCATATCCGGGGTCCAATCAATCACATCAATTTCTTTGTGGATTACTTCACCTTGCTTATTTTTGATGGTTATTTCCTCACCATCTAGAATCACCATTTCATGGTCTTCTAAATATATAATATTTTTAGTATGCTTTAAGATGGCAGGTGCGTCCGAGGCGATGAAATTTTCCTTTTCTCCTTTACCTACAATTAAAGGACTTTCTTTGCGAGCACCTATAATTTTATCTGGTTCTAAGCTACTCATTACTGCTATAGCATAGGATCCCCTGATCCTTTTTAAGGATTCTCGTAAGGCGCTTTCCAGGTCATGTCCTAAAGACATGTATTCTTCTATAATGTGTGGTAATATTTCAGTGTCTGTTTCAGACTTGAAAACATGTCCTTTTTTTATCAATTCATCTTTAAGTTCTTTAAAATTTTCAATTATTCCATTGTGAACTACCGCAATATTATCTCTACAGTCAGTATGGGGATGGGAATTTATTTTGGTAGGTACTCCATGGGTGGCCCATCTAACATGTGCAATACCTATCTTTCCAGGTAGCTGCGATAAACCTATTTTTTCATCAACTTCACTGATTTTTCCGTTGTCCTTTTTTACATTTATCTTCGAGGAGACAGTAGCAATACCTACTGAATCATAACCCCGATATTCAAGTTTTTTAAGACATCCCAATAATATCGGTGCAGCCTTTTCCTCTTTTAAGATACATCCAACTATTCCACACATTATTTCACCATTAGATTTAATAAATGATCATAGCTTGATTTTTTAACCCAGCATATATAATTTCTTATGAGTTTAATGGATATCATTATATTTAATTAAAATCACAATATATCACTATAATTGAATTAATATTATATAAGCCTTTAACTCCAAAGCTAAATAAAAAAACTAATTAGATTTCAGGATAGCTGTAAACAGAGGATGATATTATGAAATACAATGTAGAAGTAATGATTAGTTTAAAAAAAGGGATGCTTAATCCTGAAGCTTCAACTATCCAGAGAGCTTTAGCTCTTTTAGGTTATGAAGTTCATAAAACTGAAACCTTGGATATAGTGAAGTTTTCCATGGATAAAGATAATGAGGAACTGGTAAAAAGTGAAGTGGAAGATATGTGTGAGAAATTACTGTGTAACCCGGTCATTCAGGATTATCAGATATCTATAAATCCCCAGCAGGATTAAATATATAAAATTAGAGAGAGGATTAGAATGAAAGTTGGTGTAATTCGGTTCCCTGGCTCAAATTGTGATCGTGATGTTCATTATGCCCTGCAACTTGCTGGTGCAGAACCAGAATATATATGGTGGAATCAAAAAGATCTTAGACATTTAGATGCTGTAGTAATACCGGGAGGATTTTCATATGGTGATTATTTAAGAGCGGGAGCCATTGCAGCCATCACTCCGGTGATCGAAGGAATCAAAAATTTGGTGGCAGAAGAAAAACCAGTATTAGGTATTTGTAACGGAGCCCAAATTCTTTCTGAGGTGGGTTTAGTACCGGGAGTATTCATGGTTAATGAAAATCCTAGATTCAACTGTCAATGGAGCCAAATCAGAATAGAAAGCACTCGCACTCCATTTACCAGTAGTTTTGATAAGGGTCAGGTCATAAAAATACCTATAGCTCATGCTGAGGGCCGCTACTATAATTCTGACCTGCAATCACTTAAAGATCAAGATCAAATAGTACTTAAATTCCAGGGTGAAAATCCTAACGGATCTCTAGAAGGTATAACCGGAGTTTGCGATGAAACTGGTTTGGTTTGTGCTTTAATGCCACATCCTGAAAGAGCATTAGAACAAATAATGGGCTCTGATAATGGCTTAAACTTTTTTAAAGGCTTATTAAATTATAAATAGTAAGTAAATTGTGTTTACTATTAACTTGATGGTTCATAAAATAGATTCTAAGCCATAATTACTTTTTTATAGACGTGCACTGTCAATTAAAAACCTATTTTTTGATAAACCAGTTTATAAGATGATAGAATATTTATTAGAAGGTGTATAGATGGTAGTATATTTAGTTGGAGCTGGACCAGGAGATCCTGAACTAATCACTGTTAAAGCTATAAAGGCATTAGAAAAAGCAGATGTAGTCATATATGATCGTTTAGCCAATGAAAAGATCTTAAAATATGCTAAAGGAGCTAAATTGATTTATGTGGGTAAAAAAGCAGGAGAACACTATAAAAGTCAAGAGGAAATTAATCAGATATTGGTGGAAGAGGCTAATAATAATGAGGTGGTGGTCAGACTTAAAGGTGGAGACCCCTTTGTATTTGGTAGAGGGGGTGAAGAAGTCATTACCCTTAGTGAAGAAAAAATACCAGTAGAAATCATTCCTGGAGTAACTTCAGCCATAGGAGTACCCACTACTATTGGACTTCCTGTGACCCATAGAGGTATTTCCACATCACTTACCATAGTTACTGGGCATGAAGATCCTACTAAACCAGAAAAACAGGTTAAATGGGATTATACTGCAGATACAATTATAGTACTAATGGGTATAGGTCAGATTAAAGAAAACACTGATGCCTTGATGAAATATAGGGATCCTAAAACTCCAGTATGTGTTATAGAAAATGGAACCACTCCTCAAGAGAAAATTATAATGGGGACCCTGGAAAATATATCCTATAAAGATGTTAAACCACCAGCTCTTTTAATTATAGGTGAAGTGGTGGATGTATTTAAACAGATAAAAGAGATCAATGATTAATGTAGTAAGAGGTTTTTTATGAAGGGTTTAAAAGGAAAAAAAGTAGTAATTACTCGACCTGCAGAAAGGGCTAGAGATTCAGTGGAATTAGTTAAGGCTTATGATGCCATTCCCCTGGTGATTCCTACCATTGAACTTAAAGATTCCAAGCCTGAGGAAATGTTAAAGTTATGTGATATTTTATCAGAGTTAGATTGGTTGATATTTACCTCTCCCAGAGCCATTGAATCCTTTTTTAAATATTGTGATATGCAGCAGGCACCGGATTTAAAGATTGCAGTTATCGGCCCTAAAACTGGAGAAGCACTGGTTAAATATGTGGTAAAACCAGATTTAATTCCTGCAGAATACACTGCAGAAGGTTTACTACAGGCATTTGAAAAGTTTGACCTCCAAGATATGAAAATAGGTCTTCCCCGGACTATGGTTGCCAGGTACACTCTACCTCACGGACTAGAAGCTAGAGGTGCTGAGGTGGTCCTGGCAGATGCTTACAAGTCTGAAATGCCTGAGGATAAATCCAAGATTCATCAGTTAATTGGATATATACTTAATCAGGAAATTGATATTATCATGTTCACCAGTCCTTTAACTGTAAAAAACCTAATTAAAATTGCTAAAGATGAAGGTAAGGAAGAAATAATTGATTCATTAAGAAATAAAGAGGTTATGGTTGCCGCAATAGGACCTATCACTAAAAAAGTGCTGGATGCCTATGGAATTGAACCAGTGATGCCTGAAGTGTACACCTTCAAAGATATGTTAGATAAACTTGCCCAAGTACTGGATTAATTTAATGGGAGTATTATCATGAAAACCATAATTTGGCCAGTTTACCTTGATGCAAAAAAATCAAAAAAAGAAGGAAGAAAGATACCAAAAAAAGATGCAGTTAGTTCTCCATCTTTAAGTGATATATCCCGAGCTGCACGTAAATTAAATTTAAAACCGAAATCCGAAACTGATAAATCTTTCCCTGGATATTGGTATGAATATTCAGGAAGAGTGGTGGTGGATCGGGGTGATATGTCCAAAAGAGAACTTCTTTTAAAAATAAGTAACTTAATTAAAGGTTTTCGTTCCTAATATAATTTAGATTGAGGATGATTTATGAGGCCAATGCTACCAGAACCCCTGAAAAAATCATATCTTAAGGCCAAAGAGATGATTGATTCAGCAGAAGATATAAAAATATATTCTCATATCGACTGTGATGGGATTTGCGCTGGCGCCCTATTATCTTCTACCTTGGATCGTCAAGATAAGGAACATGATATTGAATTTATAGGACTAGATAAATTAGATGATATTAAAATAGAAAATCAGTTAACCATATTTTCTGATCTGGGCTCTGGACAACCTATAGATAGAATTTCAAATTCTTCATCCCAGATAATAATATTGGATCATCATCCGCCTCTTAGAACTCTCCATTATAACTCTAAAGTTTCTGGGAAATTTTTGGAAATCAACCCTTTATTCTATGGTATTGACGGAACATCTCAAATTTCTGGGGGAGGCTTATCCTATTTATTAGCAAAAAAATTTGGTTTAGAATGTTTAAGTTGGATAGGTGTTCTCTCTGCAATAGGTGATATGCAGCATAGCTTACATGGTAAATTGAAAGGATTGAATGAAATCGTCCTCCAGGATAGTGTTGAACATGGTTTGGTGCATTCTAGCGCTGATCTTTCTCTTTATGGTAGACAAACGCGCCCCTTATTTGTGGCTCTATCCTATTTTGGTGATGTGAATCTCCCTATAACTAATAATAAAACTGAAGCTATTTTATGTTTGAAAAAATTAGGTATTGCCCATAAAAATAATGATAGATACCGTACCTTGACTGATTTAACTACCAGTGAGAAAAGTAAACTCTTCTCGGAATTGGTGAGATTATTAACCCGGGAAGTCCCAGAAAAATATATCAAATACATCCCTAGATTGATCATGGGAGATATCTACGAATTTTTAAATGAAGAAGAATACACTTACTTTAGAGATGCTTCTGAATTTTCAACGGCAATTAATGCCTGCACTCGAAATAATAATGCGGATATTGCCCTGGATATATTGAAGGGTGATAGATTAGAGGCGGTAAACGAGTTAGAAAATCTAGCCAGACTGCATCGTAAATATTTAGCTCAAAAACTAGCGATGATTGAGGATGAGGATTTATTAGCATCCACGGATAATCTACAATACTTCCATGCTCCAGAAATAAAAAATGAAGTTATAGGTACCATCACGGGCATGTTTTTAAGTCATGGGGATTGGCAAAAACCTATACTGGGATTTACGGGAATGGGTAAAGATGATGGATTAAAAGTGTCTCTGCGATGTTCACGGCTTTTATCTTATGATGGCATACACTTTGGCCATATCATCAAAAAAGTTGCTGAAAAAGTAGGAGGTACCGGTGGGGGACATGCAGTAGCTTGCGGAGCTTATATACCCTCTTCCCGCCAGCATGAATTTATAAGATTATTCAATAATGCCTTAGATGGGTTAATTTAATTTCTAATCCATTTTAAAGTCAATCAAGAATTAATTTTGGCCACTAGAATTTATTAAATCTTTGCCATTATATTATTAGCTTAGTAATCATGGTCTTGATATTATTCAATAAAAAAAAAGTCAGGTAAAAATATGAAGATATTTCAAAAAAGAGGTGAAATAACTCGTTTTCAGATCTTGGCAGAAATTGCTAAACAAGAACCTCATTTACGACAAAAAGATATTGCAGATAAGTTAGGTATCACGGTGCAGGCTGTTTCAGAAAATTTAAAAAGTCTTGTAGATGAGGGATTTGTTGAATCCCGGGCTGGACGATCCCGCTATAAGATTACTAAAAGAGGGATTGAAAAACTTAAAAAACAGGCTCTGGAGATTAGAAAATTTTCCGATCAAGTCTTAGATACCATGACTACCTATAAATCGATCTGGCCAGCTATTGCCAGGGAAGATCTTAGATCAGGAGATAAAGTAGGTTTATTCATGGAAGATGGTATATTATACGCTACCAAAGATTCCGCTTCAGCTCATGGAAAAGTTTTAAATGATGCTAAAAAAGGTGAAGATGTGGCCATGACTGACTTAGGAGGAGTTATTGAATTAGAATTAGGTAAAGTAGTAATACTAACATTACCTACTATTCAAGAAGGTGGTTCTCGAGCTACTGACCTGGAAAAAATAAATATGGTGTATGGGTCTGGTTTTGATCGAGTAGGTATTATGGGCACTGTTTCCCGGGCGGTGATTGATAAATTAAATATAAAACCAGATTTTGAATTCGCCACACCTCAATCCACATTAGCAGCTGCTAAGAGAGGATTGAATGTCCTGGTTTTGGCGGTGGGAAAAATGAATCGTAGCATTATACTTTTACTCGAAGAAGAGGGCATACACTATAATTTGGAGGATGTGCGAAAAGATAGTTAAACTAATTTAGATAGTTATAGATGGTATACTTCTTCTTCTGGTACGAGGCTAATACCTGCCTTCTCCAGTACATTAATTAATTGATCCAAATTATCAGTTCTTAAAAGCAGAATTGCTTTATCTTTTTTTTCATGTACAAATGCATATAAATATTCTAAATTGATATCAGAATCGTTTAAAACTTTAAGAACTGATGCTAGGTCGCCAGGATGGTCTGATAATTCAACTGCCACCACTTCTTTAATTTTCACTACAAAATTATTTTTAATTAGAATTTCCTGGGCCTTTTCTGGTTCTGGCACAATCAATCTCAATATACCAAATTCTGAGGTATCAGCTAAAGACAAGGCCCTGATATTAATATCATAAGCTGCCAGGGTATCCAGAGCTTTCCACAATCTTCCTTTCTTATTCTCTAAAAAAATGGATATTTGTTTTATTTTCATATTATCCTCCTGGTTAGTATAAGCATATTAATTAAAAGTTCAGCTATTATTTAATGAAGCTCTCGATTGTCAATTACTCTAACTGCTTTACCTTCACTTCTAGGTATACTTTTTGGCTCTACCAGGTTCACCTTAACCTTTAAACCAATTTCATTTTGAATATAATCTTCGATTTTATTCTTGATACCCACCATTTCTTTAACTTCATCCGAGAAAATTTCTGGTGAAGTTTCCACCCTTACTTCTAATTCATCCATTAGATGAGGTCGGTTTACTATGATTTGATAATGGGGTTGCACTCCTTCAATTTTCAATAGAGCCTTTTCTATTTGAGAGGGGAATACAGCCACCCCTCTAACCTTCAACATATCATCAGATCTTCCAGTTATTCGATCCATTTTCACTAAGCTTCTTCCACAGCCACATCTTCCATATCTAAGTGTAGTGATATCTTTAGTTCTAAATCTAATGATAGGCATTCCTTCTCTAGTCAGGGTGGTTAAAACTAATTCTCCTGTTTCATCTGCACCTAGAACTTGGGTACTGTTTGGATCGATTATCTCTGGATAGAAATGATCTTCAAATACATGCAGGCCTCTTTGTTCTTGGCATTCTACAGCCACTCCAGGCCCTATAATTTCAGTTAATCCATATATATTTTGAGCTTTTACTCCAAATCTCCTTTCTATTTCTTTCCTCATTTGTGAAGTCCACATTTCTGCACCAAAACCAATGGCCTTTAAGGAGGTATCTTCAGTAGTTAAACCCTCTTCATGAGCTACTTCAGCGAGGTATAATCCATAAGAAGGTGTAAAAATCATAATAGTGGTTTGAAAGTCTTTCATAATCTCAATTTGTCTTCGGGTCTGTCCAGTGGAAATAGGGATGACTGTAGCACCAATTTTCTGGGCGCCATAATGAACTCCAAAGCCCCCAGTGAAAAGACCATAGCCATGGGTATTTTGAATAATATCATCTTCATTTACATCCATCATGGTCAATCCCCGGGCCATCACTTCGCTCCAGAGTTCTAAGTCTTTCTTGGTGTAGCCAGAAACCACTGGTTTACCAGTAGTACCAGAAGAAGTATGAACTTCAATAATTTCTTTTCGAGGAACAGCAAACATTCCAAAGGGATAAACTTCCCTTAAATCGTCTTTGGTGGTGAAGGGAAATTTATTTATATCATCCAGGCTTTGAATATCTTCAGGTGAAAGCCCTAGAGCTGTAAATTTCTGATTATAGTAGGGAACATGATCAAAGGCTCTTTGGACCACATCCTGCAATCTATTTAATTGTAATTCTTCTATTTCATCACGAGACATACATTCTGCTTTTTCATTCCAGATCATGCTATCAAATTCCTTACATGGTGATCGAGTTATCATCCTACCAATTATTTTACTTATTAAAATTATTAACATGTTATAAAATAATGTAAATTAAATCTTACTACATGAGTTTTCCAGTAAGATCTTATTATAGTCACCTAATTAAACTATATTTCTAATTGTAATAGGGGTAAAATAGACTTTTTTAGAATTAATTAAACTTTAGAAATAATTTAATTTTTAGATTTGTTATAATTAAAGCTCTAAATAGAATTAGGTTAATAAAATTAGCTTATTTATATTAAGCTCTAAGGAGAATTTAGTTAAAAAAAAAGATAAAAAAAGGTTTATAAAGGTGATGCTAACCAGGTTTCCATTCTTTTATTCACTTCATCCCAGTTTACAATATTCCAGAAGGCTTCTACAAAATCAGGTCTTACATTTTTATAATCCAGATAGTAGGCATGTTCCCATACATCCAACACCATCATTATACGGAAATTGGGAATGACATTAACATTATGTTTTTCTATCTGCATTATAAACAAACGATCTGTTCTCCGACATAAGGTAAGAGCAGCCCAACCTGAACCTTCAACGCTAATAGCGGCTTGTGAAAACTCTTTTTTAAATCTCTCGAAACTTCCAAAGTCTTTCTCTATATATTCGGCTAAAGTACCATTTGGTTCTCCACCACATTCATCAGCCGGCCCCATATTAGTCCAGAATAGGTTATGTAGATTATAACCACCTACCTGAAATGATAATTCCTTGGCTGTGGCTTTAACATCAAAATCTTCATCTTGTTCTCGAGCAGCATCAAACTTTTGCTCTAATATTGCATTGGCAGCATCAGCATAGGCTTGATGGTGCTTGGTATGGTGTATGGTTAACTGTTCCTCTGATATGTAGGGTTCCAAATCCTTATAACCATAGGGTAAATCAGGCACTTTATACAATTTTTTTTCCATTATTTCACCTTCCTTTCTTTAATTTATAGTTAAGGAGCCTACCACTTGTAAAAATTCTTATAACATAACCACCAGTCATAACATTTGTATTTTTCTGTGCGCTTTTTAGCGGTTTCCACATCACTGGCGGGAGGTATGATTAGACCTTTACCAATCAATTCATTATTTGGCCAGTTTGCAGGTATAGCTACTCCTTTTTCTTCAATGGTAGTAAAACCTTCAATCATTCTAAGGATTTCATCCATATTTCTTCCCAGTTCTTGAGGATAGTAGAGCACCGCCCGTATTATGGCTTCGGGATCCACAATAAATACTGCTCGTACGGTATTAGTTGGCCGTGCAGGATGAATCAAACCTAACTTGTCAGCGACTTTACCGGTGTCTGCAATTAATGGAAAAGTAATTTCTACATCCAGATTATCTTCTATCCATTCTATCCATTTAAGGTGTGAGTGTACTTGATCTACACTGTGTCCTATTAATTCACAATTAAGTTTTTGAAATTGATCATATCTTTTCTGGAAGGCCACGAATTCAGTAGTACATACCGGTGTAAAATCTCCTGGATGACTGAAAAGAATAAACCACTTTCCTTTAAATGCCTTAGGAAGTTTCATTTTTCCATGTGTGGTTTGTACTTTCATTTTAGGAAAAGGATCTCCAATTAAAGGCATTCCCCGGTCTTTCTTTTTAATTTTTCTTAATTCATATATTTTTTCTCCCATATTCAACCCCCAATCGAATTTTAATATATATTTATGTTCTTGTTTTTATTAATTATTTTGTTTTTTTACAATAATTAATAAGGAAAAAAATAAAAAAGGAGATTATTCACGACTATTTTTTATAATAACTTTCATTTAGTAATTAAAATTCATGCGAAGTATTATAAAGTATCGCTATTGGAATGCAACATAGTTTACCTAGCCAAAAAAGATAGGAAAAAAAATTATTATTTATTCAGCTGGTGGATGGTAAACTCTCTGTGATAACTCATTATCTAGCATCAAGAGACTGCTGGGGGACGTACTAGCTAATCTTACTTTTTGTAATAATCCTCCAGCTGTTTCTTCTTCCTCTACTTGTTCTGCTACAAACCATTGGAGAAAGTTATTAGTGGCATGATCTTTTTCATCCTGGGCTAGATCTACCAGCTGGTTTATTAGTCCAGTCACTTTCTGTTCGTGGCTTAAAACTTGTTCAAATACAGCCAGTGGTGATTCCCAGGTACTGGCTGGTTTTTCAATTTCATCTAGTATTACCCTTTTACCCCTTCTAATCAAGTAGTCATAGAATTTCATACCATGACTTAATTCTTCCTGGGCCTGAATTTTCATCCAGTTAGCAAAACCTGGCAAATTCGAGTCCTCAAAATAAGCACTCATTGCCAGATAAAGATAGGCTGAGTATAATTCAGCATTTAACTGCTTATTTAAAGCATCTTGCATTTTTTCACTTACCATTTAAATCCTCCTCGATATCTTCCTATAATTTAATAAATTATTTACTAACGGTGCTTTTCTAGAATTTGGTCGGCCAGATAATCAATTTTATCTAAATCTTCCTTAGAAGGTAGGCCTTTAATAGAAATAGAGTCCAGATATTCTACTTTTAGATTACTTAATTCTGTTTTTATAATATCTTCCATACGGCTTCCCCAGCCAAAGGAACCTATTATGGCAACATATTTTAATTTCGGTCTTAAAATATTTATTAAATAAGTGTTGGAAACTGTTAATGGATGTGGTCCAGTTAAAACCGTGGGGCTGGCTATGACCAAGGTAGATGCATCTACTAGTGATGATAAAAAATCACCTAAGTCTATCTGGGCTAAATTATATGGTTTCACATTCAAACCTTTTTTAATTAAAGAATTTACCAAAAATTCAACCATGGTTTTGGTACTGCCATGCATGGAAACATAGGGTATAACCACTAAGTTAGAAGTTTCATCAGAAGTCCATTCTTGATAGGAATCTAATATGTCTTGGGGTGAAGAATATAGGGGTCCGTGAGAGGGTGCAATCATACTTATATCTACTTCACTTAATTTTAACAGATTTTTCTTAATCATAGATCGAAAGGGCATCATTATCTCAGCGTAATATTTTTTGGCTGCAGAATGAATTTCATCAATGTTATGGGCATATAACTCACTGTTAGCTATATGTGATCCAAAAAAATCACAGGAAAATAAAATTTTGTAAGGGGAGAGATAGGTAACCATGGTATCTGGCCAGTGCACCCAAGGGGTGTAAATGAATTCCAGAGTTTTATCTCCTAAGGAGAGAGTTTCTCGATCTTCAATGGTTTTAAACTTATCATCAGCAATAAATAAAAAATTTTTCAATAATTCTCTACATTTAGGGTTGGTCACTACCAAAGAATCAGGATATTCATCCAGCAGGATAGGTATTGATCCCGAGTGATCTTGTTCAGCATGGTTAGCTACTATATAATCAATTTTTAAGTCTAATTCATGCAAATTATTTAACAGTTCATAAGTTTTTTCGGGATCTACAGTGTCTATTAAGGCATTTTTTTCAGTTCCTTGTATAAAATAAGAATTATAACTGGTTCCTTGCGGTAAAGGGATTAGTTCATCAAACATTCGCCGGTCCCAGTCAAGAGCGCCCACATAATAGACACCTTCCTTAATCCTCCGCAATGGCATATTAACCCATTTTAACGAATTCTTCTTTTCCTACTCCACATATGGGACAAATCCAATCATCTGGAAGATCTTCGAATGGAGTCCCGGGTTCTATTCCAGATTCAGGATCACCTATTTCTGGATCATATACATAACCACACATTTCACATTTATATTTGTCCATATTTTTTTCCTCCTAATCGTTTACTATCTATTTATGGAAATTTATACTCTCATTTTAGTAAGATAAACATTCGCTTAGGAGCCCCACAAGAGGGACACTTCCATTTTTCAGGAAGGTCTTCGAAGGGAGTTCCTGGTTCTATATTTGATCTAGCTTCTCCTACTTCTGGATCGTATATGTACCCGCATACTTTACATTTATATCTTGCCATAACTACACCTCTCAGTTTTTTAAGGAGACAATTTTTTATTTAAAATTTATAAATATATTAATTGATTATTATAGTGGCCGGAATCTTATTTTACCTGCTCCACATTTAGGACAGGACCAGCTATCTGGTAGATCATCAAATTCCACGCCTGCAGGAGTTTCATTTCGAGGTTCTCCTATTTCTGGATTGTATATGTATCCGCATACTTTGCATTTGTATCTCATTAAAATCACCAGCTTATTTAACTCAACAATATAATTATTAACTTATGTAGATAAAAATATTGTTATTTGATTAAATACGAACTAGTTTTATATTAATATATTATCACTTCACTTAAATTTTAGTCGATGAATATTTTTCTTAAAATAAATTTATTAATCAGTCTTTACCCTAAAAAAAGTATCGAGTCATTTATATATAATGAAAATTATTCTAATCGTTTTATAAATCAAAAGAAAAAAAGTAAGCTTTTTATTAATCAAAAGAATAAAAAATTTTGATAAAAAAAAATTATTTAACTACTAAAACAGGTATTTGCGATGTTTTAACAGTTTTTTCTGCCACACTGCCTAATAAAATTTTTTCTGATCTGTCCCTACCTTGTGCACCTATGACCACCAAATCTGCTTCAGCTTTGTTGATAATGTTATTCATATCATAACCAGGATTACCAAATAATAGGATTTCATTAACAGTAATTCCACGAGCTTGACCTTTATTCTGCACCCGATTCAGTATTTCCTTACCTTCTGTTTCCAGTGCTGCAAAGGACTGGCTTAGTTTATCATCAATCACATGCACCGCTACAATTTCACTATCAAATTTTTCAGCCAAAGAAATAGCTAAATCTTCAGCTTTACCAGACTGGACTGAACCATCAGTTGGTACCATTATTTTGTGGAACATCATTCCACTTTCCTTAAATGATCGCCTACCACAAAGGACTTACCACCTAAATGCATTAAAGGCTTAACTTGAGATACATCCAGTAATTCATCTTTCATTATATTTTCTTCAATGGTGGAATGCACCACCTCTCCTAAAATCAGGCTATGATCCCCTACTTCCTGCATCCGCAATAAATCACATTCTAAATGAGCCATTGATTCTTTTATTCGTGGAGCGGAAACTTTCACAGATGATAAGGAAGTTAATCCCGCTTTTTCCAATTCATTTTCACCGTAAGGTAATTTTTTGCTGGTTATCCACATTTCATCCATTATCTTGGCAGGTGTTAGATTAATTACGAATTCTTTAGTTTCCTCTATATTTTTAGTGGTATGATGCGTAGGTGCTGATGCCAAGGCAATTATAGGAGGATCTATCGAAACCGGCATTACAAAAGAAAATGGAGCAGCATTAATTTCATCTTGCTTATTAACGGTGGTGATAATCACCGTAGGACGAGGTGCTAATATTCTATTTGCTTTTTCTACAGGCCAATCAATCAAATTCATGATAACACTTCCTAGCTATATATTATATTTTTTTTATAGTTTAATCTTTCTTAAGATATGATCAGGATTCCTCTTTTAAAACTTAATTCAATTCAATTCTTATCCATTAAATACTGGGCATCACTTCTTTGGATGAATTCAGCGCATAATTTAGAGGGTTTACCATCCATAATTAAGTTACCATTTTCGATCATTACCGAACGAGTACTCACTTCTTTAATAAGATCAATGTGGTGAGATACCATGATAAAAGTGGTATGGAATTTGCTATTTATTTTCTTCAATGAATTAGAAACATATCTTAATGTTAGGGGATCTAAATCTCCAAATGGTTCATCTAATATTAATACTTCTGGTTCAGAGGCTAGAGCCAAAGCCATAATTGCTCTTACTTTCTGTCCTCCGGATAATTCATAAGATTTCCGATTTAAAATATCCAGGGAAAGCTCAAGGGCATCAAATATTGTTTCAGCATATTTTTTAACTTCACTATCAGGGAAAGTAGGGAATAAAACTTCTAAAATATCGGGACTAAGACCTATCTTTTCTAAACGTATTTTGGCTTCGTTTTCAGGAAGATCAGTCAATTGATAAAGCACATCTAAAACCTTATCACTAATTTCTAGTTCTTCAGCTTTTTTCTTAGCCTCCCAAACTACATTTTCTCCTTTTATTCCCAATCGGGAGGCTATTTGGTCTTTTATGGTAGCATGATGAATTAAAGAAAATTCCTGATGCATGAAACTTAATTTTCTTCTAATTTCCATTCTATCAATACTGGGTTGGTGCATGTCAACCCAATTACTATTTGATTTAAAACAAACTTTCCCACCGTCTGGAAACTCCAGCCCAGCAATCATACGTAAAATAACTGTTTTACCTGCTCCACTAGGCCCAATTAAGGATAATCTTTCTCCTTTCTTTACTTCTAAGTTAAGGTCTTCAATTTCTAGTACTTCTCCTCCTTTGAGTAAGTAAAATCTTTTTTCTAAATCCATGGTTTTAATTATAGGGGGTTCTTCACTTTCAAATTCTGGATAAGATTTCGTTGGTTCTAGATCTTTTAAGAATTTATCAATAATTTGGTCAGGATTTCCTTCAGCAACTATTTCACCTTCTTCCATTAAGATCAGCCGATCAGTTATATATTCATGGATCTCTGGTAAATGAGACACCAGTATCACTGTTACTCCCAATTCCTGGTTAATATTTTTGATGGCATTTAATATTTCTTGTTTGGTCCTAGGGCAGGACATGGTAGCAGGTTCATCTAAGAGTAATAATTTAGGTTTTTTAGCTAATTGCCTAGCCATGATTAATCTTTGTTTTTCACCACCACTTAGAACTGGAGCGAAATGAAATGCTTTATGATCTAAACCCACCAATCGTAAAAGTTCCATAGCTTCTGCTTCAAATTCATCATAAGCGTAATCAAAATCAGTAAGGGCTTCGTCACCATATTGAACTCCATAAAGTTTTCTGATTATATTTTGGATTGCAGTTTCAGACCATAAACCAAATGATCGTTGGAGGTGTATGGCGGTAGCTTTTTTTAATCTATTAAATTCATAAGCGCTGGATTCAGGTATAATTTCAGTACCATCTAATATCATTTTTCCCTTCTCAAAAGATTCCACTCCCCTTAAGATTCTAAGTAGAGTAGTTTTACCTGAACCACTTGTTCCAATAATACCTAATATTTCTCCTTTTTTAATATCAAAATCTATATCTTTTAAAGCTGTAATTTCTTCTCCATTTTCCATTTTAAAAGTTTTTGAAAGATTTTCCACTTTTAGCATCCATAACACCTACATGCAATATTATTAAAATGTTTAACTCTATTTTTATAAATTCAAGATGGACATTTTTAATTGAATTATATTCATATTAAACTATTCAATTATTACTTATAACACTTAAAATTATCTAATAGAATCCATCTATTTATCCTACCTTTTATAAGGATTCATGAACCGCTATAAGTGCTAGAGCTGGTAAATTTTCTTGATTGATAATCTATTACAGCTAAACACCTTTAATATGCTAAAAATTCAATTAATTCCAGTAAATAATATTTATTAGTTATTGATATATAAAGAACTAAGGAACTTCAGTTATTATTTTAACTATAAAATGAAAGAATAGATTTATAGCATATAATTATATTCACAATTTATTAGGAAGTGCTTGGATGAGAGGATTGCTGATAGGTCGAATGCAACCATTCCACTTTGGACATCTTCAGGTGATTAAAAGCATACTGGAGGAAGTGGATGAATTGATTATTGGGGTGGGAAGCGCTCAATTATCTCACAGCTTAAAAGATCCCTTTACTGCGGGAGAAAGAGTTATGATGCTTACTAAAGCATTAAGTGAAAATGCAATAGCAGCCTCCCGTTATTATATAATACCTATACAGGATATTGAGTGTAATTCCGTATGGGTTTCCCATATAAAAATGTTGACTCCGCCTTTTGAGAGAGTTTATAGTGGCAATCCTTTAGTACAAAGGCTATTTAAGGAGGAAAGATTTCAGGTCACCTCACCCCCACTTTATTATCGGGATAAACTTTCTGGTACTAAAATCAGAAATAGAATGCTGAATGCTGAAGATTGGGAGGAACTAGTACCTGACTCCGTGGTGATGGTTATTAAAGAAATTGAGGGAGTGGAAAGGCTAAGACATCTATCTAAAAAAGAAATAATAGAATGAAGATTAGTTAATAGGATTTCAAGTGATTTTATGTTAGTTAAACTCCTGGAAAAAAATGAAGAGTTAATCAGTATTTCAGATTTAATAGATCAGCTAAAGAATAGTCCACAAATAAGTGAATGTGGAGCTATCTTTACTTTTGAAGGAATTGTAAGAGGCCAAGAGGAAGATCAGCACGTGGAAAAGTTAATTTTATCTACTCCTGATAAAAACAAAACTCTAAAAGATTTAGAAAAAATTGTAGATGAAGTAAAAAATAAATACGAGGTGGCTGAGATTGGATTGGTACATTACTTAGGTGAATTTTATAGTGGAGAATCTCTTTTTCTGGTAGCTGTTTTAGGAAAACATCGTCAGGAAACTTTAGATGCTTTAAAGGATTTAATTGAAAGAACAAAATTTGATCTAGACTTTAAAAAAGAAGAGATAAGTACACAGGGCACCAATATTATTATGTCTGGTGGATAGACAGTACTAATTTTTTAAACATTTTATTTAGAATATAGGACTGGAGAGTAATTGCTTTGAAATTCATTCGGGATAGTGTGCATGGAAATTTATCTATCGATGATTATGAATTAAAATTAGTGGACACTCCTCAGATTCAAAGATTAAGAAGAATAAAACAGTTAGGATTTACTTATCTCATTTATCCCGGGGCTAACCATACTCGTTTTGAGCATTCCATTGGTACAATGTATTTAGCATCTCTTTTGGCTGATCATCTGCATTTGGATGCAGATAAACAAAAAATTTTACGTATCTGTGCCCTGGTGCATGATGCTGGCCATGGACCATTTTCCCATGTATCAGAAGCGGTCTTAGATGTTTCGCATGAAGTTCTAACATCCAGAATCATAAAAAATTCCCTATTAGGTGATATAATTGCTGAAAATTATAACACCAAGGAAATACTAGATATTATAAATGGCATAGGTATTTTAGGTCAGATGATATCAGGTGAGTTAGATGTGGATCGTATGGATTATTTGATCCGTGACTCTCATTATACGGGTGTGGCCTATGGCATCATCGACATTGAGAGATTGATCTATAATATGAAACTGGAAAATAATTTAGTTCTGGATAAAAAAGGAGTTCAGGCGGCTGAATCAACTTTGGTGGCTCGTTATTTTATGTATCCCAGTGTCTATCAACATCATACTACCCGTATAGTTAATTCCATGTTTAGAAGATCCCTAGAAAAATTAATTAAACAGGATGTTATTGATGCTCAGCAGATCTACCAGTATGATGACTCGGATATTATCATGGCTTGTCGCAGCCAAGAAGGTTTTATAAAAGATATTATACAGCGACTGGATAATAGGGATTTATTTAAACAGGTAACTAGTCTGAAACTTTCTGAATTAGAAGAGCCGCAAAAATTATTTAAAATAAAAAAAGAATCAATTAAAAAAGCAGAACTTGAAATCAGCGAAGAAAAAGATATACCTGCAGATTATTTAATGATCAACATGCCAGAATATCCTTCATTTGATGAAATGAGAACCTTGGTATCTGTAGGGGATGCTATTGTTAACTTAAGTCAGATTTCAAGTATTGTAGGTGCTTTAAGAGAGGCAAGATTTAATCATGCTGATCTATGTCTGTATGTGCCCGAGGAACATGCCTATAAATTGAAGGATTTCGATTTTTATAATTATTTAGATTTACCTGATAGAATGAATAAACACGATAAACAAATGCGTTTGTTTAAGGGATTTTAATTAAATAAATGGTGTATGAAATGATAGTTGTAGCCATAACCGGAGCCAGTGGGGTAATATATGCTTATAAACTTTTAGAAGCACTACAGGAAAGTAATATAGAAACGGCTTTAGTTGTAACTGACCCTGCTAAAATAATCTTGGAGTATGAATTGGGTTTAAAAGTTGCAGATCTTAGAAAAAAAGCTGAATATTATTATGAAGTTGATGATTTAACTTCTTCTATAAATAGTGGATCCTTTAAATTCCATTCCATGGTTATAGTTCCTTGTACTATGAAAACCCTTTCAGCTATAGCTAATGGTTATGCTAATAATTCTATTACTCGTGCAGCAGACATTACCCTGAAAGAACAGAGAAAACTAATTATAGTACCTAGGGAAACCCCACTCAGGAGGGTGCACCTGGAGAACATGCTAAAAATTATGGGGGAAGGAGGCATTATTTTACCGGCTATGCCTGGTTTTTACCATAAACCTGAAAATTTAGAGGATTTAGCCAATTTTATTGCTGGAAAAATCTTAGATGCACTAGAACTGGAGCATAATCTTTTCAGGAGATGGACTGGTGAAGAAATATGATCCAGGACGCAGATTTTATTACTAAATCCAATGTACCTGGCCCCACCAAGGAAGAGATTCGATGTTTAGTTGTATGCAAATCCCAAGTAAATTCTAATGATATAGTAGTAGATCTTGGATCTGGAACAGGTGGTTTAACTCTAGAATTTGCCAAAAGAGCCTCTAAAGTATACTCTGTGGATAAAAATGTTGAAGCCATAAATTTAACTTCCCAAAATCTGGAAAAATTTGGCCTAGCCTCTAAAGTAACTCTATTGACCGGGAATGCTACTAGTGTGTTGGATAATTTACCGCCTTTTAATTTATTATTTATAGGGGGTAGTGGGGGAGAATTATCAGTTTTAATTAGAAAAGGTTATAATAAGCTTAAAATTGATGGAAGAATCATAATTACTGCTATATTACTTGAAACTGCTACAGAAGCAATACAAACATTAAAAAATTTAGGTATGGATGTGGATGTAGTAAATGTATCTATTTCCAAGGCCAAGATCTTAGAGAGAGGAACCATGATGAAGGCCAAAAATCCTATAACTATTATTTCTGGATTAAAAAAGAACTAGTTAAGTTTTTTAATCTAGTATAATCACTTCTTCAGGTTATATTATAACATAGCTGTGAACTATTACCCCGCTAATATATTTTTTTAAAGGACAATTACTCTTATAAAGTTTAATCCTAGGCGTAAAATTTAAACAATCCAAGGAATAATTCTAAAAATCAATATTATGAATCATTATAAACCTAACTTTTACTTTCAACCATAAATCTTAAAAAATTTATAAGTAAATAGCTTTACCATAATTTTTATAGGTAAAAATAATATAAATTAAATTTTCTAATCAATACTATATTTTAATCAAAAATTTATAAGGGAGTCATTTAATGCCTAAAAATGAAAAAATAGACTGGTATCAACTTACACCGGAAGAAACCTTTAAAAAAGTCAATTCTAGTACTAAAGGGCTTACTGATGAAGAAGCTTCTAAGAGGCTGGAAGAGTACGGTTATAATGTATTAGAAACTAAAAAAGTTAGTCCCCTTATAAGACTGTTAAGACAGTTTAACAATCCCTTAATTTATCTTTTAATTTTCGTTGCTATTTTCACTGGATTTTTAGGAGAATGGGTGGATACTATTGTAATTTTAGCTGTGGTGATTATAAACACCAGTGTTGGTTTTATACAGGAGGGCAAGGCAGAATCTTCCATCGAAGCCCTGGAGAAAATGATGATTCCAGAGTGCACCGTAATTAGAAGTGATAATAAAAAAATGATAGATGCCCATAATCTGGCCATCGGAGATGTAGTAATTCTTCAAAGCGGAAGTCAGGTACCAGCTGATATCCGCTTGTTTAGAACCAAAGATTTATATATTGATGAAGCGGCTCTAACTGGTGAATCTGTACCTGATGAAAAAGATACAGAAGCCATAGATATTTCTGGTTTACCTCCCGCTGATCAAAATAGCATGGCTTTTGGTGGAACCTTTGTAACCCAGGGTTCAGCAGAAGGTGTGGTGGTAGCCACCGGAGAATATACTGAAATGGGTAAAATAGCAGAGATAATAAAAGAAACCCAGGAGATCGTTACCCCACTCATTAGAAAAATGGAAGAATTTACTAAAGTTATAGTAATTGCAATTTTGACCGTGGCTCTAATCAATTTTGTTTTATCTGCATTGTTTGGTTTTGGCCTGCTTTTTGCTTTCTTAGCCTCGGCATCACTTGTGGTTGCAGCTATACCTGAAGGTTTACCAGCAGTATTGACCATAACCCTAGCCT
>PWMT01000050.1 GCA_003558085.1 Methanobacteriaceae archaeon | reverse complement strand
GATACATGGAAGAACAGTAAAGGGTTTGTTGTCGCGATGCACGGCGGCGAAAATGATGCGCTGTCGCATCGGCATCTGGATCTTGGTACGTTTATTCTGGAGTGTGATGGAGTGCGCTGGATCATTGACCTGGGCCGAGAAGACGAGGTTTATCAGAGGCACAGAACCGGTGTTGAGAGTCGCTGGCATTTCTATCGCCTCCGTACCGAGGGACACAATACCTATGTGATGAATCTCGATCAGGATGGCGGAAATCAGGAACGTCGGGCAGCCGCTCGAATTACACACTTTGACTCGCAGTCGGATAGGGCGGAAGCAATAATGGATCTTTCCCAGGCCTATCCTCTGGCCAGAACCCTCACTCGAAAGTTTACCCTGCAGCGCAGAGAATCCTTCACCGTGTCCGACACCATTGAATGCACAGAGGCGGTTGACCTGAGGTCCTTCTTTCATACGAAGGCGGACATAGAGCTTAGTGACGACAAACAAACGGCAACACTGAAGCAAGACGGCCGGACGCTTCAGGTACAGCTTATCGAACCCACAGATGCGGTCTTTACAGTGCTGCCCGCCGAGCCGGGGCCGGCCTCGCCTCAATTGCCCAGTCTTCAAACACCCAATGACGATGTTCATAAGCTGACCATTCATTTGAAAGAGGTCAAGCAAACAGAAGTTGAGGTGGTCTTTACACGGTAATTTACCGGGATAATGATCCAAAGCGAGCAGGAATTTACTTTTGAGGTATTTGTTTCCCAATTGGAGTTTATAAAATGATAAAGCACAGTCATCTCAGGACGCTGTTGGAGATCATTCGAATTGGCGTGGTCTGCATTTTGCTGCTCAACGTGATAGCTCACTGTGCAGGAGCTGATGCCGGGCATCGCCGTTTGGCTGCGGAGTTCCAGGATCCGCCCATGTCCTCACTTCCGCTGACGTGGTGGCATTGGATAAGCGGCAATATCACCAAAGACGGCATCACTCGCGACCTGGAGTGGATGAGGGATTTCGGTTTGAGCGGCGCCATCGTTTTCAATGTCAACAGACTGTCGGATGGGGTCCCGCGTCCAGTGCCCTTCAAATCGGATGAATGGTGGGAGATGGCCGATTACGCGATCTCCGAAGCGAATCGTCTCGGTCTGGAGATTGGTTTCCACAATTGCGACGGCTGGTCGCATAGCGGCGGACCCTGGATAAGGCCGGAGGATTCCATGAAGAAGTTGGTTTGGACTGAAACCTTTGCGCGTGCCGGCGAGTGGAACATCATTCTGGAGCAGCCCGAGACACTTCATGACTTCTATCGTGAGGTGGCTGTTCTAGCCCTGCCCGTGCAGGAGAGTTCTTCCTCGGTTCCCTTTGACCGATTGAGCTCCAATCAGTCGCAGTTGAACCTGGATGCGTTACAGGAGAACAATTCCCGGAGTCTCTCG
The DNA here is from genome assembly GCA_003558085.1 of Methanobacteriaceae archaeon. Classification (GTDB taxonomy): domain Archaea; phylum Methanobacteriota; class Methanobacteria; order Methanobacteriales; family Methanobacteriaceae; genus Methanobacterium_F. The sequence continues at coordinate 4,387 of PWMT01000050.1, read as the reverse complement.
TTGAGCAACATCAGGCGGAACAGTCCTGTTCATTTGGACTTTCACTTCGACGAACCCCAAACGATCGCATCGGTCAGGCTGATGCTCGGCGGCAGAGTTATTCAGGAGTGCGAACTTTCCCTGGAAGTTTCAGACAACGGTGAAGATTTTAATCAGGTCGGCTCCATTTCTCAGCCAGCCTGGGACTGGAAGATACCACGGGAGAACAGGAGCCTTACGTTTAGTTTTCCGGAACAAGAAACACGTTACTTTCGGATTTCATTTTTAAGAACCGGGACGCTTGATCTGACCGATGTTCAACTTTATTCCACCAAGCGTATGGAGATGTGGGAGGTTAAGGGCGCTCATATGCACCATGAAGAGCACGGAGGGGCGCCGGAGGTCTATATTGTCGATAGAACACGCCATGACGGCAGCTTTGACAACAGCGCGATCGACCCCGAGTTCGTCATAGATATCAGCGACAGGCTGGGAGTGGATAACAGGCTCGATTGGTCTCCGCCAATCGGTCATTGGCGTTTATTAAGGATTGGATACACAACCACCGGAAAGACGAATGTCCCCGCTACCTTGGAGGGGAGAGGTTTGGAGGCTGACAAGATGGATCCGGATGCGTTGCGCAAGCATTGGGAAAATTACATGGGGCTCCTGGCAAACAGAGAAGTGAACCAGGACAATACGACGCTATCCTATTCGCAAATCGACAGTTGGGAGTCCGGACTCCAGAATTGGACAAGCCGAATGGAGGAGTTATTTCATGTGTACAATGGGTATGACTTGAGACCTTTTCTGCCGGTTCTGGTCGGAGGCCACGTCATCGGCAGTTACGAAATCTCCGAACGGTTTCTCTGGGACTTCCGTAAAACAATAGCTCACCTGATTCGTACAGGCGCTTTTCAAACGCTGTCGGAGCTTGCGGCCGAAGATGGTTTGGCGATGTTTTCAGAGGCTTCGGGACGTGGCCAGTATATGTACGACCCCATCAACTACCAAAGCGCCGCCCCGATTCCTATGGGGGAATTCTGGATGGGGCCGGCCTTTCCTCAAATTGACTGCAAAGTCGCCGCGTCCGTGGCCAACGTTTACGGCGGGCAATTGGCCTCTTCGGAATCCTTTACAGGAGGAAACATTACCTGGAGGCAGGGGCCTTTTGATATCAAGAGGATTGGCGACAGGGCCTTTACGATGGGCATTAACCATATCGTATTGCATACATCAACCCATCAACCCTACAACCATTTGAAGCCGGGATTCAGCCTTGGAAATGCAGGCACTCATTTTCATCGAAATAACATTGTGTATGCCGCCAGTAATGCCTGGACGCGCTACATGGCGCGCTGTCAGTACATGTTGCGTCAAGGGCGTTTCGTCGCGGACGTGCTCCACTTCACCGGAGAAGACGTCCCCAACTATCTTGGATTTCGCCATGAGTTGCCGGTTCCGCTTCCGGAGGGCTACGACTATGACGGTTGCAACGCAGACATCCTGCTCAATCACGCCCGTGTCGAGGATGGAGAAATCGTGCTGGATTCGGCAATGCGCTACCGGGTGCTGCTCTTGCCGAATCGGGATGCCATGTCGCTGGAACTGCTGACGCGCATTAAAGAACTTGTCAGCGCTGGGGCCACCGTGATCGGTCCTCGGCCGCAATACGCCCCGGGGCTTCGCGGCTACCCGAAGGCGGATCAAGACGTGCGCAAAATCGCTGCCCAGGTATGGGGCGATTGCGACGGGGTGGTCTCCAAAGAGCATCGCTACGGCAAAGGACGTGTGATGTGGGGAAAGTCTTTTGAGGAGGTCTTTGCGGCACTTGATTTACCGCCTGATTTCAGTTTCGAAGCAAAGGGGCACGACACGCCGGTTATCGAGTACATTCACCGCCGACTCGATAAGACGGATATCTATTTTGTGACCAACACCGAGCCTCGGCCACATGCCATCGACGCCCGTTTTCGGGTAAGCGACAAGGTACCCCACTTGTATTTCCCGGACAGCGGACGCACTATCTCCACTGCCTATTACCGAAATGGGGAAGGCTTTATCGATGTGCCGCTGCGTTTGGATCCCTACGGGTCCCTTTTCGTGGTTTTCAAACCCGGTCAGTCGCCTCGAACGGTGACCGCGGTGGAAGGCCCCACATCCCCCCGGTTCGCTTATGGCACGGATAACGTGATCGACGCGGAATTTTTCGCCCCCGGCAAATACCGGCTGAATTATTCCGACGGTTCCAGTGAGGAAATCACGGTTGCGCTGTCCAAGCCCCTTAAGATCGACGGCCCCTGGGATATCCGTTTTCCGGTGACGGCGGAAAAGCCGGTGAAGGCCGTGTACAGCGAATTGTTCTCCTGGCCGCAGTCGGAGGATCCGGACATCCGCTATTTCTCCGGAACGGCCGTCTATTCAAAAACCTTCGACCTGCCTGCAGGGTATCGGGCGCAGGGACAAACCATGTATCTGGATCTTGGTGAGGTTCAAAAAATAGCACGGGTGAAGGTCAACGGAATAGAATGTTCAGATATCTGGAAGCCACCCTACGAGATAGAGGTTACAAACCTGCTCGTGACAGGAATGAATCGGATAGAAATTGAAGTGACCAATACCTGGGCCAATCGCATCATCGGTGATGCGCATTTGCCGTCGGATCTGCATTATCGACGGGACTTGACAGCCCTTCCAGAGTGGCTGGATGGCACCGTGGCGCGCGAGTCTAAAAGGCAGACCTTTACGACGCGTATCTTTTTTGATAAAAACGCTTCGTTGCAGCCTTCAGGTCTGCTTGGCCCCGTTACCGTGAATGTTGCCAAAATGCTTGCACTGGACATACTTCAACAACAATACAAAAGGTGTTGTGTTGAGTGAAAAAGACCTTTATTGTAAGATTTTATTGTGAACGTATAAAAATATCATAACCCTTATATAAGTAAATGAATATGAGTGCGTCATCCTTTCGATAATGTTTACAAAACGGTTTGTCGAAACATTATACCGATTTCCTGGATGGCCTGCATATTATCTTATAATGAAAGGATTTTGCTATGAAATCGACCCGTCGAAATATGTCCCTTGCGTTCATTGTCTGTTATGTGATCGCAATGCCGGTCGTTTCCGCTGCTGATGCGGGCGGGGAGAAATGGACTTACCTGCTCGACCGAGATCTCTCTCACTTTGACACATGGCTTGGCACGCCGCACGCCAGCGTCGAGGGCCTTCCCGAAGGCACGCCGCAATCAAGCAATATACGGGACGGAACGCCCTTGGGTTTGAATAATGATCCCACACAGGTGTTTTCGGTAATCGAAAAGGACGATGATCTCCTACTCCGTATTAGCGGCGAAATCTACGGGTCGCTCATCACCAAGGAGCCGTATGACGACTACCATTTGAGCCTGTGGAAGAAGTGGGGCGACAAAAAGTGGGCGCCCCGTTTGCAGATGCCGAAAAATAGCGGCATTCTCTATCATTCCCACGGCGAACATGGCGCGGCGGCGAACGCGTGGATGGCAAGCTTTGAGTTCCAAGGCATGACGGGAAATAAAGGCGACCTTATTACCGTGGCCGGAAGCGGTGCAGCGTATGTACGAGGTCGCATGGAGGATGCCGGGAACAGAAGGTGGGTTCGGTACGATTCCTCCAGTGAGGAACATTTCCGGGTTCGCGGACGGGCAATGGGCGATTCCTACCCGGAAAAGCCGCACGGCGAATGGAACAAGCTCGATCTCTACACGTTCGGTTCCACCTCCGTGCATGTGGTGAACGGGAAAGTCGTTCTGGTCGTGGAGGACGCCATCAAGAGCGACGGGACGCCGCTGAACAAGGGGCAAATTCAATTCCAGTCCGAAGGAGCCGAATGTTTCTTCAAGGAAATCAAGATATCGCCGTTCGTCGGTTTACCTCCGGAAATCGAAGAGCAAATAAAACTTGGTTTCAAGACTTGTAATTTACCGGGAAAATCATCCAAAACGAGCAGGGATTTTGTTTTGAGGTATTTTTTCCCCAATTGGAGTTTATAAAATGACAAAGCACAGTCATCTCAGGACGCTGTTGGAGATCATTCGAATTGGCGTGATCTGCATTTTGTTTATCAGCGTGATAGCTCATAGTGCAGGAGCCGAGGCCGGGCAGCGCCGTTTGGCTGCGGAGTTCCAGGATCCGCCCATCTCCTCACATCCGCTGACGTGGTACCTTTATTATGAGATTTTATTGTAAAAGAATGAAACCCATCTAAGAGGAAATGATTATGAAGAGCAGTGGTCTTTCAAATACGTCCCTGAAACGTTTAACGAAGGTTATTGCGGTTGCGCTCTGCGTTTGTTCAGTTTCCGCTTCTTTTGCGGCAGAGCCTGACGGCAGGAACACCCTGTCGCCGACCCGGCTTCTGTGCCAGGGG
>PWMT01000089.1 GCA_003558085.1 Methanobacteriaceae archaeon | reverse complement strand
TTTATCTAAATCTTTTTCATCTCCGTTCTGAAAAAGCTTTAATCCCATGCTCCCTGAACACCTCTCTAACCGCGCCCGCCGTATCCGCATACGGCGTCTGCTCCGACTCACCGCATGTGGCCGCAAACCGCGCGAAATCCTTCGCCGCCTCGCCCGCCTGCGGGTGGACATAAAGGTAAATCCGCTCAGAGAGCGGATACATGCCGGTCCGGATATTCTCAGGCGTGGGGCGCACCACGCGCGCATCAGCTCCTGCGCCGAGCCGTATGGGAAGTACTTTTACCGTCTGCCCGGCCTGTGGTATCTGCACGAGGTCCACGAACGCAATCGCGCCGGGCGTCATGTTCACAGCTGCCACAGCCTGGGCAGTATCGCGCATCAGGCGAACGTTGCGAAGGTCTCTTCGCGAGACTCCGTGTCTGTAGAACACATCAGCTGCACTGCCCTCAGACAGGCCCGCAGTCCTTATGGGAATGGCGCCGTCACTGCCCGGGGGAAGGCCGGTTCCGCCGATGATTGCCCAGTCATGCACCTCGCCACTGAATATCGCGCGAACCTGGCCCAGAGTCAGCGACTCAAGGTTGTTGGCTGGATTGACGATGATACCGACCGCACGCCCGCCAAGCATGTGTTCGTCCGGCATCAGTTTGTTCCACTTCTCGCCCAGGGCTTCCATTGCCTCTGCGCCGGGCCTGCCTTCGAGAAGCAGCAGGTCGCGTGCGTCGTCGTATTCTCCGCGATCGATAAACGAACGCCCGAGGAACTGTTCGACTACGGCTGCCTGCGTGCGGCGCGCGGTGAAGGCGGGGCGAACGGGCGCTTTGGCGCGCACGTACTGACGCGCAAGGTCACGAAGCAGTGCCGGCCCGTTGTCCATTGCAACAGCCGCGATCTCCTCGCCGCGCCCGCTCCGTGCTTCGCGTATCCGCAGTTCTGATTCGTACATGTACTGCTCGTAGGGGGTGATGAGCCCTTCAGCGGCGGCGATTTTCGAGCCTTTCTCGCCTGCGGCAAAGAGTGCAAACTCGCGCGCAAGCTGGGGCGCACCCGGACGCAGGTACAGCACAAGATATTCACTGAGCAGATAGTCTTCCTGGATGATGGGCTCGGCGGAAGGAGCCACGAACGGCCCGTCCTTGGTCTCTCCGATTTCGACAGCCCTGACCCCGCGCATCTCACGGCCGGGCCAGAGCAGCGTGCCTACAGCGTCACGTTCTGCGGCGACTTTCTCGGCAACCGCCTGCAGGCTGTGAAGCACCTTCATATCGCGACGAAAGGAATAGAACAGTCCGGAGTACTCCTTGCCGATCAGCATGCAGGCTCGCCGCACAACATGGCTGCTTATTGATTGCCACTGAGGCTCGCCATAGTAAGTTCCTCTGCCTGCACCTGCCTCGCGTTCAGCCAGTATGGGCGAGCGCAGTATATCCCGCACTTCTTCCAGGCTCATCTGCGTGACGGGGCTGCGCGGGTGGACGACGAGCGCAGCCCGGGCCTGTCCGAGGATGAATTTCTCGTACGGCTCGGCCTCTTCACCTTCTTCTTCCGCCTCCGGCCGGATATCGACCGACGCATAGTGGATCAGGACATCGGCCTCTCCGCCGGCAAACCGTGTGGCAGGGTCACGGTCGGCCCACCTCTCGACGGCAAAACTTTCCACCGGCACGTCGCGCTCCTCGCAGAACGCCCGAAGCATCTTCGCCGTGACCTGAAAGCCCCAGGCGTGCCCGCCTGCGATATGCACAGGCCTGCGAAAGGCGTGTTCGTCTGCCACAGATACTGCGGCAGTAAAAAGTAGAAACAAAAAGACCGCAGCCTTCAACGCGACGGTCTTGTGGCATTTTTGATGAAAGCGATTTATATTCTGACCTCCACTAACTTGCCATCGCGGGCTTTATAACAAACGTATCGTCCTTTTGAAAATGTTTTGAGTGGTTGCGTAGATTGTCGGGTTTCCAATTTTTCTCCATTCAGAGGGCCTTGAGATTAATCAAAGTTCGCACCCACGCATTCTCCCGTTTTTGCGTCTATAAACACATCGATTATCCTGCCGCCGGAGAAATGCCATTTATCATCTTCTTTCACATCCACCCGGAAGCTTACGCGCCAGCTCAGCCGCGTTTCCTCCGGAGGCCCGTGTAAATTGATAAGGAAACGCGAGCGGCGACGGTCAAGCATCCAGTTCGGCTCGAATAATACCAGAACAGGATTCTCCATCAGTTTTATGGTGCCGTTCACCACTCCTGCTCTAATAGAGCGGTAATATTCGCTGCTCAGAACCTTCGGCGCCAGCTCGGCGGCTTTCTTTGCCGCCTCCGCGGGTGAAATGCGAATATCTGTAGATTCAGGCATCGGATAAATGCCGACAAGGCGGTGGTACGATGCAAGCCCGAGCTCTTCATGGAACCGCAACGATATCGTGATATCGGGAGTGTTTTCCTCAAAATAAACTCCGTTTACCGTAGGCTGCCATACAGCCCACCACACGGGATGGGAAATCACAGCGCCGTCGCTACCATACCATACACGCAGTGCATAATCAGGCGGAATTTCCTCTTCAAGAAGTTTAAGATAAAGATGGGCGCGCTCGATAGCCTCCGATATCGTCAGAGATGGAACCTGTTCCTTGCCTGCAACCCTACGTCGCTCTATTTCTTCCCGCATCTCCATGTTGACAATAACGAATATGTCATGCTCCACCCCCAAAATAATATGGAAGCGACCCCTTATTGGAAGCATAGCATAACATGGCACTCGATAAATTGTCCGCACCCGGAAAATCTCGCGGGCGGGGATTTCTTCTTCGGTCCATCCCATATCCGGCCAGATGCGAGGGACGAGCCGAGACATCTTGTCCTGCACCTGCAGGTAAAGATCGTCTTTTCGCACTTCTTCAAGCGCCTGGACTTCGTCGCGCTTCCGCACCGCGTGCCTCCTGTGCAGGATGTGCGCAGGAGGCAAGACAATCGCCGTCAGGATGATTACCGCTATCAGCCAGTACCGTAGTTTCATTCTTCACCTCCCTGTTCGAGATGTCTTGCATCAACTTTCCTATCAAGGTTTCCGTGTCCCTTCAACCTTCCTTCATCCGCACCGGACTCAACATCAAATGCCTGCAATGCCTCGGACACGGTCACATCGCCTTGCAGCAAATTAAGGAATCGCACTCCGAGCAGTTCGGCACCCGTTGGTGCTTCCGACCACGACAGACCAACATAGGCAATGTCGTCACCGAGTGCATCGGCAAAACCGGCCATGGCGGGGTGAAGTTCATTGTTATCTCGCGCCCACTCACGCCTAATTGTTTTCCCCCCGGGAGGCATTTCGGTCGGCGTGGTCCATGCCGAAAAACACGCGAGTACAAGAGCAAAACGTATGTCGAGATCATTCGGCAGATCTTCTGCCCCTAACAAATTTTTAGAAACAAGGCCACGCAGCCCCAGGGAAAATTCCATCTCGTCAACTGTTTCAATTCCCTTAAATTCCGCTGTATGAGCTAGCGGCACTTTGGTGAGCGGTACAACCCCATGCGTAAACAATACGACAGCATCTTTCCCCGGCAGATTATCCAGTAGCCAATTTTTCCTGGCAGTTCTATTTTCTATAACACTATACTTCAACTGTTTCATGCAATCAGCGAGATCTCGTATTCCGAGACCACCCATATGCAAAGATACTATCCACTTAGGAAGGGAACGCGCAACCAGCGCACTTCCCAATGTCTTAACATCCCTTCTAACAGCATCACACCCCCAAAAACCAAGATTGATGTTCGCCATCCGCGATCCGGTCAGATTAATCGGCAACGGAGTATAACCACCGGGCACTGAAGTCACCCCCGGCGGCACCAATACAAATGCTTCGGTTGTCAGCGCGGGCGAAGCATAGAAAAAATCTCTTGAGTCGATGCTCGCCAATTCAGTTTCCAAACCAACGACGCCTTCCATCTGTGCGAGCATTTGCCCGGGAAGGCCGGTAATTTTTACCCGGAACGGGACAAAACTTTCCGGTTCGGACGGTGAAATATCCGGGAACGTGGGAGGATCACAATTCTGAAACACGCGCGTGTCCGGCCCGGTTTCTTCTATTTCAAATATAGCATTTTGTATAACACCTTCTTCACTGATCGCAATCCGCCAAACATCAACGGAAGGCGTCTGGGGCGCTCCGTCCAGAATAGCCACTGTATATTCGTGATTTTCAAAAATCCGCGTACCTATTCCGGTCTCAATCAAAACATCACCAAGAAAACTGATTTGATTGAGATCGTTTTCCAACCAGACAGGAGCTTCTATCGCCAAATGTGGCGTGTGTGCAAAGCATATCTTTCCAGTATCGTCAGCAGACAAAAACATGTAGGCTGCATCGACAACACCTAAGATTGTGTCTGTGACCTGTACAGCTGTGGGGCCGAGCGTTACGGATTCTTCTGGTGGTGCAAGGTTAATAGTCAAAGTTTCATCTGCCGATATAAACACAAGGCTGCCGGGTTCGGTCTCAACCGCTTCCAGCGTACGTCCAAAATATGTTACAGTCATTGAATTTATTGCTTCAGAGTCCCATATGTTTTCAAACTCTACATTCAACGGAGATTCCGGCACATCATATATCGGCTCGCCCATTCCGACACCGTCACACGGGGAAAAGATCGGCAGACGGGCCATGGGTTCGTATGGATAATATGCAGAAACGGCCTCAAGCTCTAGCTGTACTACTTCAAACTCGAGCGTTCTTGAAAAGTTTTGCCCGGTAGTCTCCGCATCCGTCACTTTGAGAGTATACTCTCCCGGAGGAATGTCGTTAAGCGAATCCGCATATTCCGGCTCCGTTGATTCCGTCAACTGGCGGCCATCAAGAGAGTTTTCAGGCTCGCCAGCGGGAAATATAACCCAATTATACGTCCCGGTCACATCGTGAAGCCAAAAACTGACTTCCCCCTTATTATCATCTGCACGCGCAACGCAATACAAAGTATCTGGTGCATGACCCTCCCAATTTCCGACACCTATTTCGGTGACCTCGTCCCTCAGCACCAGCGTGCCCGGCGCTATGAAATCCTTCACCAGGGCCCAGCGAAGTGCGGAACCGCCCGGCCCGGGGCCAGGTCCGGGACCTCCCTCGCGTGAGATACTCACCCAGTATATGGACTCGATGGAGCCGCGGCCTTGGACTTTTACCTCGACATTGTCATAATCATCGTCACTACATCCTTCAGCTTTGATAAAAGTCAGCTTTGCCCCGTCATCGACCGGGTCGCCGTACACGCCGACGCCTATCCCCCTGTACTCACCAATGTATCCCAGATTGCTCCTGACGTGGATTACATCCTCATAAGCATTAGGCGCGTATGTAAATCTGGCAGGTGGATTGTCCTGATGGTATAGGTAGTCATACTCGGCGTCGTATTTTCCTTTGGGATCGCTTGATGGATTGTCTGTTACCTTTGCCCTGACGTAGACAGGGTCGTTATTTGCCCGGGCTGGCGATGAAACAGCGGCTGCGATCAGCACAAACATCACAATCCACATCTTCTTCATGTTCGTCTTCATAGTCCCCTCTCCTTTACCGTAAGTGTTTCCTGGACTCGGGCAGCAGCTGCGTCCTGACCCGCCCGGTCCATCTCGAATCCGGATAACGTTCCAGATATAGTGAAAATGCATCCGCAGCCTTTCTATACTGTTCCGTGCGGGCCGCCGAAAGTCCGTAATAAAAAAGCGAAATCTCCGCTTCCGGATGCTCGGGATAACGCGTGTATACGTGCCGCCAGTGCGGCATCGCCGCCTCCGGATCCTGCGTACTGTTATATGTCCATCTCCCCGCCTGGAATATCCCGTCCGCAGCCCATCGATACCGCGA
>PWMT01000017.1 GCA_003558085.1 Methanobacteriaceae archaeon | reverse complement strand
CCGGCTATAGCACACCAAGCCCCGTAAGATACTGGTTCACCGGAGATAGCTTTGTTGATCATTCGGTGCAGATGTCCCATCTGCGGCGCTAACTGAACCTGAGAGTTAGGGTTACTTTGAGATCCTATATCAGTTTCTAAATCCTCTGCAGCACCAGCAATGGTTGCAGCTGCTCCCATAAGAGCAACAACACCTAATCCTGTTATCATAGGGTCCATGTATTTTCCTCCTATAAGTTCTAAATTTAAAAAAAAAAGAAATTAAATAGGTGGGTTACACCTATTTAGCAGGAGAAATGAGTGTTCTTTCTCCAGCAGGTTCGAATTCACGTATTGCTCCTTTGGCAAACTCTGCTCTTATTTCAGCCATATCAAACACTAGGTTGTCGTCAGCAAATGCGATTTTAACCAATGGGTTAAAGGTAAATGCATCTCCACGTGCAGCGTGTGTAGCCTGGGAAATACCTGCGTATTCACCTTGGTGACCTACATTCATAGCATAGTTAGGATAGTTTGCTCCTCTAAGTTCTAGTGGTAATCCTTCATCGTTACGGATGGAGAACACGTTAGTTGAACCACACTGATCCTGCAAGTCGTAACCATAGAATCCGAGTCTAGCGTGTTGTTCTTTATGCAGTAACATGGATAGATACCATGCACTAAGACCAGTTTGGGAATTTCCAGTAGCGAATGCAGTAGAACAACCAGCAGCTGCAGCTACAATGGAAGCTCTTTGAGATCCACCGAAGATGGTTTCTAGGAGTGCTGGGTAGTCTTCAAATTGTTCTAAAGCATAGAAAGTAACTTCAGAACCTACATCCAGAACGGTGTCCATGTTGTTAGGTGCATCACACATTCCGTATTTGTCTTCTACATATTCTTTACCATAGTAGGTAAAGTCATCCAGAATATCGTCAGTGTAGGCAGCAGTTGCATATTGAGTGAATCCTACACCACCAGACATGTAAGAACCTAACCATATTTGATCGTAGAGCATTGCTCCGGCAGCTACTACATCTAAACTTACGCGTACTGGGTCGTCAGCGTATTTTCGAGATGTTTGTACTATATCAGCTAAGTAACCGAATGGAATTCCTCCAGGTTCGTTTTCACCTCTGGCTCTTCGAACTGGTAGAGAGGTACCCATGTGTATAACTTCTGCGTGTTTAGCAGCGTATGCGAAGTCACCAGTTGCGGCTTCACCTGCTGCTTGTTTGTAAGCAGAAATCATGGACATACCTATCTGCATAGCAGACCATCGGGAAGTGGTACCACCATCACAGGTTCTGGATACTATGGTTGGTATCCTTACTACCTGCCAGATTCCATCTCCTACTTCCGCTTTTAAAGATTCGGCCTGGTCATCAGGGAACATTTTGTTTATGTCGATGACATAAGACTGATCAATTTCTTCTGCAATTTCATCGTTACCGGTAAATACTTTTACGTAACTGTCAGCCACCAGTGCAGGGTGAGTTTCCACCATGTGCTCCTGTACAACAGCAGCACCAGGCATGGCGTGGTTTACAGTTTCCAGGTAATGAGTTATAGTTTCCGGGGAAACTTCTTTACCTAGTCTTTTTTCGATAACGGTATGTGCGGTGTTCAAACCTACTATTACAGTTCTTCGAATTTCATCCCACATTTGCTGCATGGCAGCGTTATTTACAAAGTGCAGGTCGTCACCTTCTACAAAGGTATCGGTAGTGGATACCTGATAAGGCATTAAGACACGCTGTCCTAATGGGGTACCTACATCTGGGTTATATTGTGGAACACCCCTTTTAGAAGCTACTTCTTTACCTGCGTTTACAAACTCGGTTTTCCTTTCAGATTGGGTCCAACCTCCTTTGTCATAGTAGGTAGTTTTCCTTTCATCTGGGGATTCTTCGAATTTTTTCTTCATAGCATTTAAAAACATTCTGTCAGCCATAATAATTACCTCCCCTTCAATTTATTCAGGGCTAAATCCTCCTTGGGATCTGGTGACGTGTATTCTGTGTAAAACTTCAACAGCGTCTTTATCGTCTCTGTAGGCTTCTCCATCTTTTCGGTAAATGGTGGTCTTTTCTTTAAGATCGGCTTCAGACATGGGTTCACCTAAAACTACAGGCTCATCCAATTCTTCACCAATCTGGTTTTTCACTGATTCCACCATACCACTGTCTTTGTCTAAGACTTGTCTTCTTAGCATGTCAAACATCATACCGTCTTCGTCCAGTCTTAGAGAGTGTCCGTGTACAGTTTTTCCTCTAATACCGGTCACAGCAGGGTCAAAGAATTCTGTTTCAATTAATTCTTTGGCATACTTTTCCAAATCTCTTTCTCGGGTTTCAATAATCTGTCTTCCTGAGAGAGTACCAGCATCTGCTCCTCTAAATCTGCATAAGTAAGCTCTTGCTCTTACGAATGGATGAGCTGGAGCATTATACATGGAGTCAGTAAACTGTATGTATCTTACTCTGTCACCAGCTTTAGCCCCATCTAATGGTTCGACAAGATCCCTTATAGGGTCATCTGGTTCGTCCATTTCTTCTATGGGTGGGTGAACGCTAGGGTATTCCTCACCAGGAGCTCTGTGACCAAGAATCTTTACGACATCTTCGTCAGAGACCTCTCTCATCTTTTTTAAATCATAATCAGGGTTACAGAAATTTCTTCTATTTTGTGCAACATTAGTTGTTCCGGGATAATATTGTGCCATATCATGCACCTCCTAATGCTAACTTAACTTTTCTAATAATCTCGTCTAATTTTTCTTGGGGACAAGTTTCTCCTCTTATAACACCACTCACGATGTCTACAATTGTTCCTTTAGTTTTGGGGATCTCTGGCATTACCCATTTGGTTTTAACACCAATTTTTGCAAAATCTTCAAAATCCACTGGATATTCGCATATAATAACACAAGGGCGGTCTACATTACGCAGTATCAATCTGGCCTTATAGGTAATATGATATTTTACACCACCCAGATGAACCACTAAGACCTTATGTCTTTTCATTTGCTCTATCTCATTAGGAGTGAGACCGAAAAGACTTCCCACACCAGCACTGGGAGCGTCCTGAGGTACACCAGCACCAGCATTTAAAACCAGTGTGCTAGTCATTATATTTGCTTCTCTTAGTGCAAAGGTTATTTCGCAAACAGGTTTGGTAATATGGCGCCTTCCAGGAGACATGGCCACTGCTAGTACTTCACTTCCGCATTCTGCAAAAGTGCCTCTTTGCGCGATGCCGCCTCCTTCGCCCATCCCCATAGTTTCTCGACAATCCACAACGTGTGTGCATTTACCAATCATTTTTCAGTCCTTTTTTTTTAAAATGGTTGCTCTTTTATTAAGTTGGGCATTTTGATCTGTTAAACCGACCATTTCTTCGGGTATCTGGTCCAGCTGATCACCGTATTTAATTCCATCTGTTACTGTTTTTTGATATCTGATGAAAGTTCCAATATGAACATTGAAACCAAAATTTAAGATATTTTCACATACCTCTTTGACATCCTCAATAGCTTCTTCAGAATCAATCTCCAATAGAATACGGCCTGTTTTAACTTGTAAATCTATTTCTTCGTCTCTAACCGTAATGGTTCGTCTGTCTGGATGTTCTTCATTGGCTGAAGGAAGTCTTGCTCCATGAATAACCATCCGTTTGATACTTTCAATATCTTCCAAATCGTTCAATAGCCTTTCTGTAGTATCTGCACCTAAAAGTCTATGTGGGAATATTTCTATGTCCATTTGTGTATATGCCCCCAGAATCATGAGATTATTTAAATGTCACCTTTTATGTTGATAGCGGACTCCACAACATACTTAAGTGGCTCTCGGAATTCATCCACTTCACTGAACACATCTTTGATTAGTCCAGAGGTTGCTTCAGGGGAGAACATCTGGGTACCTGCGTCTAGAGCCATTGCGGCTGATACGCATGGTATAGCAAATCCTTTACTATGTCTGGTTACAATGTGATTTCCGTTGAAAATACCAGGTCCTCCACCACCATAGATAGAGTGACTGAAGAAGGAGAATCCTACAGCTACACCTTCTACTTTACCAAAGTCTACGCTAGGTAATCCGGTTTCAAATTCAATTAAGTCGTTGTAGTATAATAGTGTGGAAGATACACCTTGTGCAGCACGAGCAGCACCTTGGTTGACCATAGTAGCAGCCATACATCCGGCTGCTGCATAAGCATTCCATTTAGCTAAGTCATCAGTACCATAAACGTTGAATCCGTTTAAGTCTTTTTCAACACCAATTACGCCGTCATCAGCAGCTCTTTGAACTACATCGGCAATAACTGAACCAACAGTTCCATCAGAACCGTTGTTTTTAACTAAATCATATACCATGTTGTCTGCATTCATTCCTTGGTAAGCTAATCCTAGTAAGTGCATTCTTTCAAATGAACCTACGGCATCACCCATTTCAAACATTGCTGATTGTTCTAATATACTAGATAGAGCAGCAGATTGCATGGTGTTTTTCAAAGTGGCAGCAACCACGTGATTCACCATAATGTTTCTTAGGGAGTAACCTGGTCCTTCTAATTTCTGTGGAATATCTAGCATGGTAGCAAGATTACCACCCATATACTCAACAGATTGTGGGTATCGTCCTAGAACAGCTGCTTTAACCATATTAGCATCGTACATTGAAATGTCGAATTCATTGATTATAGCTTGCACGAATGCAGTGGCAGTAACTAATGAAGTTGCAGAATATTCTGCAGCTGCTTCAAATCTATCAGTTGGAATTTGTACTAAGACTCTTTTACCACCAGCGAGCAATTCAATGTTGGTGTCGTCATCTGGTGTAACTTGGATCATTTCTTTGGCAGCAGCAGCAATAGAATCTGCGCTTCCAACCACATCAATATCCATTTCTCTTCCTAATATTTTACAACCAGGGCCACCAACTTTAGCGGTCTTTAAGGCGTTTTCAATTCCTTCTAAGTTTACAGCTACTGTCCTTTTTATACCTTGGATAATTCTTTTTATAGCTGGGTTTCGTAGTGGACTTAACGCTTCTATAGGCACATCAGATTCAGCTAAATTGCCTCTATCGTCGTATAAGTCAACCTTATCATCAAACTTCGCCATTTTTTCCCTCCTAACAAATTATATAGTATACTCAAGTCTGGAGCAATGCATAAACTAAGGAGGATGCATAAATTTATGCTTAAAATATAATTCCCTCCAGAGGAACTTGCATTGGCACCTTTTCTAGGTATACGAGCAGTGATTTGTTAAAGGGTATATATTTAAACTTTCTTCTAGAGACAAGTAGAAAGATTTATAAATAGCAAAGATTCTTTTTTTATAGTAGTATAAAACTAATTTATAAAGCTTTTTTAACTATTATAACTCTTAAAATTTTAATTATAACGCATAATCAATTTATTGTAATAAAATAAGAGTCCGGTTTTTTTAATAAGCAAAAAATATTTATTTCTATTAAAACCTATTAACAATCATGCAAATTATAGCAGATGTGGGTGGTATTCCTGGAAAAGACTGCCGAGGATATTGTAAATATTGTTATTTCCGTAAAGTTAAAGATTTTGATGCTTTAGGTTGTAAATTTTGCTTTCCTGGAAAAATAGGATGCGATAAGTGTACCTTGGAAGTATCAGAATCCAAAAATGAATTTTTCCCTCCCTTTTTTGTGTTGAGTAATGTTCAGAACACTTTAATGATGAGTAATGTCAGGGATAAAGATTTGAAAATCAATTTATCTGGAGGTGGAGATTTAAGTTGTTATCCCCACCTATTAGAACTCACCTCAAGCCTTTATCAAATGGGAACACCTATTCATCTGGGATATACTAGCGGAAAAGGTATAGATGATTCAGATATCGCTATAGATCTTATTAAAAATGGAGTAGAAGAAGTGACCTTTACGGTATTTTCCACCGATCCTCTTCTTCGAAAGAAATGGATGAAAGATGAGAATCCCCAGGAATCTTTAAAAGCTCTGAAAACATTCTCTGAAAACGTTGAAGTACATGCCGCCTCAGTAATCATTCCTGGAGTAAACGATGGAGAGAAACTCTATGAAACCTGCTCCCAATTAGAAGAATGGGGTGCAAAAGCCTTTATTTTAATGCGTTTTGCTAATTATGAAAATCAAGGCCTTATACTAGGGAATGAGCCTATCTTAAAAGGAATCAAACCTAACAGCATAGTTGAATTTGAGGAGATGGTAAGACAAATTGATAAGGATTTTAACTTACGGATAACTGGAACTCCAGTATGTGATCCCAAAAATGATGCTCCTTTTGCGATTTCCCTTAATAAAAATAAGATATTTTTGCAGTTTATTCCTGAAATTAAAGCCGAAGCAACCATACTTACCAGTAAAGTTGCCGCGCCTTATATAAAAAAAATAATTAAAAATTTGGAAGCAGAGGATCTAGTAACTGTTTATCCTGTGGAAAAAGATATTGGATGTTTAATAACTAAAAAAGATTTAGAAGAAGTAAATTTAAAAGAAATTAAAGAAACAGTTATTTTCCCAGGTAGGGCCTTTGTTCATGATCAGGATGCCCAGAAGATTCTAAGTCGTGATGGAGTAGATCGTATAGTTGCTAGGGGTCCAGATAAATTAACTGTAGATGGTGAAATGAGCGGGACCTTAACTGATGAAGATATTATTGAAAGAGAATTAGAAGCTTTTAGAGATTTAGTAGGAGCGATAAATTTTTTTGGAGTAAGAAAATAACTTAAATTAATCTTTTTAATTAAAATTATCTCCATAAATCTATTCATACTGGTAAATAGTTTAGGAAAAGTGTTTAGAACTTCATTTTTATTAGCCTTAACTAATTAACCTGACTTAGGTATCAATTCTATTATAGTAATCTCATTTCGAGAACCCCACCTCATAGGGGGACCCCAAGTTCCTGTACCTGGTGAAACATAGAGATATTTATTTTCAATTTCATATAATCCTTTCCAATAAGGGAATATTGCTTTTACTACCAGATTCATGGGATAAAACTGTCCTTGGTGAGTATGGCCTGAAAGTTGTAAATCTATACCCTGTTTTCTGGCTGAATCCCATTCTAAGGGTAAATGATAAATTAAAATGCTAGGTAATTTTTTATCATAATCCAACTGCTTTAGAATTCTATCCAAAATATTTCTCTGCATGGAATAACCAACACCGATAATCTGCAAATCATTATAAACCCAGAAATCCTGGTTTAATATAGTAATTCCAGCAAATTTTAAGGCCTCTTGGAGTTTATCCCTGGAGACATAAGTATCATGGTTTCCATTTACAAATAAAACCGGCATGGGTAATGATTTGAATGGATGAAAGGTTTCTTTATGAATGGGATAACTTCCATCAGCAAGATCACCAGTAATGAGAACTATACCTGGATTAATTTCCTCAACTTTTTTTACCAAACGTTTTAAGTAACCTGTATTCCTTACCGAACCAATATTTACATCTGAAAGTTGTAATAGTTTAACTGGATTATTTAAATTATTTAATTCTATTTTTAAATTCTTAACTTGGAATTGATAAGCATTAAATAGGCAATAAGCGCTGATAAATAAAATTATCACCGTTAATAATAGAGTCAGCAAATCTAATGGAATCGAAAACCAGAATTGAATAAGCCACAAAATAGCTAATCCCGGTAAAAAGAAAAGAGCAATGCCCAGCCAAGTCATGGAAAAAATATAGAGAATTCTTATAAATGTATGAGAATACTTCTGACCCAAGAGCATGGAAATTGGAAAGGAAACTGTTAATACTCCTATAATGGTGTAAAAAACCGAATTATCTATAGGACGCCCTAAGAATGCGTTTATACTGAATAATATAAAATAGTTTAAAATTAAATAAGCTAACAGGAAAAATAAAATAAATAAGGAAAGTTGAACAGTTCTAAGGGAAACCATTTTATCTTCTTAAGAATTTCTAATAAAATTAGATAGTAAATATGTCAAGTAAGTGTCTTGAATTTGTCTGGGTGGGTACATTAAATCTTGTTTAGAAAAATGAGCTTTCTGGTAATAGTTTAACTAAAATGTAATCATACATTTTAGATTTTTTTATATCTGCAATGTCATTCAAGACATATCTATAAACTTTGATTTTTCTTATTTGCTCATGAAAATCATCATAGTTTAGTTTTACCCTAACTCCGTCTAGTTGGCTGGTTACGGGAGTGGGAGAATATACTTCGCTTATGGCTGATATTTGGTTTTCAATTTCTGATTTAACCAATATAGAAGGAATTAAAGGAGGATCTTCTAACATTTCTCTACGTTTTTGATCTAAAAGATCACTTACTACATCAACCAATTCCTTCAATGCCCTAATATCCTCACCTCTCTTTAAACGCCTTGGTATCCGACCTAAATTGCTTACATAAGCATCAGCACCAGGTAAATCATCAAGATCCATTTGAGGAGCACCGGTTACCACCACCGGAATATCTAAGTCTTTAAAGAGATGAACTTTATCCTTAATACATTGTTGGAAACTTCCTAAAGCAAAAACCGCCAGGTCATGTTCCTCAATCAGCTTTTTTTCATCCACACTTATCTGGGAAATTCCTTTCCCTGCACCACGAGCCAAACCAATCATATTATCTTTAGCACCATACCTCCTTAAATATTCAGAAATATCGCAGGCTGAATGGGGCAGGTGATGACGGGCCAAGGTGGGTGAAACAATAGCTATTTCTGTTCCAGCCATGGGGGCAACTTTAACTGTTCCGCGAAGTTCTTTAGCTTTTTCTTTTATTTTAGGAACATCTTCGATAGGTACTGCTAAAGTAAGAACTAAATCCATTTGTAGCATGTTTTCCTGTAGAACAAAGCCACCCAGATCCTCAATAAGTTCATTTATTTCCTCATGCCGGTATACACCACCAGAATAGGTTAAAGTTTCATACATATTTTTTTCTCCAAGAGATTGTATCTATATTCAGCTCTTTCAATAGGATTTAAGCTAGTATTGCCATGAGAAGGAATTTTTATAGAGGGGATTCCTTCTAATTTAATAAGCAACTCTTCTTCTAAATAATCGGGATATATCACAAAGTCCGGTTTTTCCTTCACGACCTGAAACCCCATGTCTTCTATTATATCTTTTATAAAATTTGAATAAACCTGAACTTTTAATTTACCATTTATTTTTCTAGCTTTGTTTAAATATATCTCATCCAGCCACTTAGAATCAATAAAAAAATTGTCATCAATTTCCAAGCTATAAAATTTACTATTTTCCAGGTTAAATCTTTTTGAATCTTTTATTTCATTTTTATAGAAATCCTTAATTAAATTTAAGCTATTTTGAATCTGTGCGAAAGTGTTTAGTTTAAGTTTAATGGACTTCATCTTAGTTTCAGTTTCAGAAAGTAATATTGCCCAATCAGCTTCTTCTTCATCGGGATTTTTATTAACAATGTAATCCTTAATTCCAGCCCATTTTAAAATAGGTTCGCACATGGGTGTGGTTACAATTTTCATAATAACTTTAACTAGTTTATTTATTAGGATTCAAGGATTACTTGAACATTATGATAATATTAGTATTAATTGATTTTATATTTTTTATAATATTTTCTTTAGGGAGAAATTAACCCAAACATATACGATATTCATAATTAGGAAAAAGAATTCAAATTTACCAAAAAATATCAATTAAATCATCATTTAAGAGCTAATATCAGATAATTATTTAATTAAGTAAATAAGGTAATTAAGTAAATAAGAAGTCTTCAAATAATTATAAACCCATAGGATCATGTAATCTTGCCTAGAAAACTTATTTAAAAGAGAATATGCCAATAAGTTTCAAGTAAGGATATTATATCAATAACTTTAAGAAAATAAGGATAGTGTTTATGAAAGTAACTCTTAGTTTAGAAAAATCTTATTCTGCAGATGTATCTATAATGGTAGATATATTAAGAGCCAGTAGTACTATAACTGTTGCCCTGGATCATTTTAAACAGGTAGTACCAGTTATAAACCATGAAGACGCCGTGGAAGTAGCACAAAAATTAAAAGGTGTTCTGGCTGGTGAAAGAAAAGGAGCAACTTTAGATGGTTTTCAAGCCGGTAATTCACCACTAGAAATACAAAAATTCAAAGAAGAATCCTTAATTTTGACCACCAGTAATGGAACTCGGATAATGGAGGGAATGAAAGGCCAAGTCTTAATTGGTTGTATGAATAATGCTAAAGCGGTGGCCCATGCTGCACACAAATTGGCTCATAAAGAAATAGAATTGGTTATGGCTGGAGTAAGAGGAAGATTTGCTATTGAAGATTTTCTTGGAGCGGGCTACATAATTAAATACTTGGAAAATGAAAAATTAGAAGAATTTGCAAGAGCTGCTTTAATGGCTATCGAAAATCCTGATAAAGTAGATCAAGCTATATTAAATTCTCGTTCAGGACAAAGATTAATGGATTTAGGTTTTAGAAAAGATGTATATTTCTGTTTAAAAAGAAACATTACCAATAACGTTCCTATTTATAAAAATAAAGTTATAAAAACCCTAAATTTATAAATTACAATAAAAATTTAATAAAAAACCAACCTAATTAATTATAACTAATATAAAAATTGTTAAGAAAATAAAACCAATACCTAATTATTAATAAACTAATATTTAAAAAATTAATAAGAAATTTAAATCCTTTTTAGAAGCAATTTTTAAGTAAATCCCAACAATAGTAATATAATAATAATTATATAAATGGGAGTAAGTTATGGATCTATGCCCTGGAGAGCATGGATTTCTTATTTTTATATTGAATAAAAATGTGATAATTAATGAAAAGAGAATCACTAAAAATTATCGGGACAGCCCATGTTTCCCAGAAAAGCGTTGAAGAAGTTAAAAATACAATATTAGAAGAAAAACCTGATGTTGTAGCAGTTGAACTATGTGAAAATCGTTACAATCGCTTAGTTAAGGAAAAATTGGGAATTGAAGAAAAAAATATTTCCATTAGCGAAGTAATTAAAGATAACCAAGTTGGCCTCTTTCTGGTGAGTGGTTTTTTAAATTATATCCAGAAAAAAATAGGAGATGACTTGGGAGTTAAACCAGGATCTGAAATGTTAGCAGCAGTGGAAGCTGCAGAAGAGGTTGGAGCGAAAGTAGCCCTTATTGACCGGAATATTAGCTTGACCTTGAAAAGAGCTTTAAATGCTATGAGTTTTTGGGAAAAATTTAAATTTGGTTGGGGAATCATAGTCTCCTTTTTTAGTAGTGAGGAGGAATTAGAAGATATTGAAAGTCTCAAACAAGGAGATGCATTACAGGAAGTTATGGAATATTTTAAGGAAATGTCACCCCAAGCTTATACAGTTCTAGTTGATGAAAGAGATGCCTACATGGCTCATAGATTACTTAAAATCGAGGAAGATGAGATTATAGCTATAGTTGGTGCTGGGCACCAAGAGGGTATTTATAAATATTTAGATAATCCTGAAAAAATTCCATCCCCTACTACTCTTTTAAGTGAAAAGAAAACCGGTCTGCCCTGGTTTAAAATCTTATTATTTATATTTCCCTTAAGCTTTATTTCCCTGTTTATTTTAGCCTTCTTAAAAGGTATTCATATAAAAACAGGTTTATTACAATTTATATTATTAACTGGAGGATTATCCTTTGTTGGTTCTATCCTAAGTGGATCTAAAATTCCCTCAGCTTTAACTGCATTGATGGTAGCACCCCTAACATCCCTGCATCCCTTAATTGCTGCAGGATGGTTCGCTGGTTTGGTTGAAGCTAAATTGAGACAAATAGGATCCGAGGATCTAGCTGATTTTAGTAACTGTCAAGACTGGAAAGATTTGTGGCATAACAATTTATTTCGAGTACTGCTAGTAGTGGCAGGAGCTAATATTGGATCAATTATAGGTAGTTTAATCACCATACCTCAAGTAATGTTACCTCTTTTTGGTAAACTAGTAGGAGTATAAGATAAAAGCCATAGATGGATCTTGGTAATCTCACTGAGATTTTAGAAGTTAATGAATTTTATTTGGATATGATGAACTTGAAACTTAATTATTAAAAACTAGTAGTTATGAAAAATATAATTTAGCTAGAATAATAATTATTACTTAATAGGATGAGTCTTTAAATGTACCTTATATTTCGTTGTGATTGTGGACGTGCTATGTATTCCCGAGAAGGAGTGGCTCATAGGAAATGTGTTTGTGGAAAAAATATCCAAGTCAAGAGTAGAAGAATAATTTACTATGCTGAGGATTTTCAGAGTGCTGCAGAAGCAGTCCGGGCTCTCCAAGAAGAAAAATATGGGGGAACTTGTTTTACCACTGCTAATCAACTATGAAAGATTTGAAGAGTATGATAAAAGATCTAAGCTCATTTACCCGTAAAGGCGAAAGAAAAAATATAGAATTCAAAGTCGGTCTCTCTAAAGCTTATCATCTTAAGGAAGAACGTAAACAAAGACTTCTATCCCAGATGAAATACCGTATGGAGAAGGGTAAAGGAGAAGCTATCTATTTTTTAGGAGTGGAAGATGATGGCAAACTAACTGGTTTAAAGCAGGATCAATTAGATGAATCTATTTTTGTTTTAGAAAATATAGCTCATAGTATAGATGCCGATATTAGTGTAGAGTTGTATCCCGTAAAAAATAAAAAGGTAGCCCAAGTTAGAATCCGTAAAAGAGATGGTCAGAAGAAAGAACATTTGCTAGTGGGAGTGGCTGGTCATGTGGACCATGGCAAAAGTACCTTACTGGGAACCTTAACCAGCGGTCAATTAGATGATGGTAGTGGCAAGAGTCGTATATTTTTAGATGTGCAAAAACATGAAATAGAGCGTGGGCTGTCTGCAGATTTATCATTTGCATTATACGGGTTTTGTAATAATAATGTTTACCATCTGCAAAATCCACTAGATAAAAAAGAAAAATCGTATTTAATAGAAAAATGTGATCGTTTAGTGTCATTTGTGGATACCGTGGGACATGAACCCTGGCTTAGAACTACCATAAGAGGAATAGTCGGCCAAAAATTGAATTATGGGCTTTTAACCATTGCTGCAGATAAAGGACCTACCCATATTACCCGTGAACATTTAGGGATAATTTTGGCCATGGATCTTCCAGTAATAGTGGTTATAACTAAAATTGATTTAGTTTCTGATTCAGATTTAGATGAAATATATGAAAAAATAGTATATTTACTTAAATTAGTTGGTAGAATCCCTTTTAAATTAAAAAATAAAAAAGAAGCATTTTCAATAGCTAAAAAAATGAATAAACATTTAGTACCTGTAATAAATGTTTCTTCTGTTACTGGTGAAAATTTAGATATCTTAGACCACTTACTGGCCAATATTGATATTCCATTAAATATAGAAGATCAGAAAAAGCCGTTTATGATATATATCGATAAAGTTTATGCAGTTAAAGGAGTGGGAACAGTAGTAAGTGGTACTATACGCCATGGACAAATAAAAAAAGGAGATAAGCTTTTATTAGGCCCTAACCCTTATGGTGAATTTATGGAAGTAACAGCTAAATCTATTGAAATGCACCACTATAAAATTGGAAGTGCAGAAACTGGTGATGTGGTTGGCATTTCAGTGACAGGTGCTGATATAGACCAAATTTCCAGGGGAATGATTTTATGTCATCTCGAATATCAACCTAATTCATATAGAGAATTTGAAGCAGAAATAGCTATATTAGTCCATCCTACAACTATTAAAAATGGTTATGAGAGCGTTACCCATATAGAGACTATTGCAGAAACTACTCAACTAGAACCTTTAGATAAAAAATACATGTCTGCCGGGGATAAAGGTAGGGTGCGTATGCGTTTCAAATATCGTCCTTATCATATAAAGGAAGGTCAAAAGATAATCATTAGAGAGGGTAGAAGTAAGGGAATAGGCACTATTACCAAAACTTGATTCATTACTATTTTTTTGATAATAAACTTGATCCTTACCCTATTTTTTGATAAATTATTAGTTTCTTAGAATTGATCAATTTTAATGTTTTAAAATTTGTTCTTTCATTTCACATGCTTTGCATATACGCAAAGAAGAAGGTTCTAAACATTTTTCACATTCTACTAATTGTGCAGATTTTTTTTCTATATTTATACTTTGTATAAAAGAATTCAATATTGCTTTTTTAGTGCCCGGTTTTATAGATTCTGCTCGATTTAGAAAATCTTTAGTTTTAGCTCTTAGTGAAGATCCAGCATAAGGACATTCGTCAAAATGGACTTTCATATCATTTAATATTGCCCAAGTTCCTACTTCTTTTTCCTTAGTGTTCCATAAAGGTTTTATTCGGGGTACCAGTCGGGGATGAATAATATCCAATTTAGGGCCAAATTTAGAAAATTTTAGGAGATCCGCCCTGGCAAAACTCATTAAAAATGATTGGATTTCATCATCTAAGTTATGTCCCGTTGCTATTTTAGTGGCTCCAATTTCATAGGCAGTTTTATTTAAAATATATCGTCTGAAAACTCCACAAGGCATACAGGCACTCTTAAAATGAGTATAAATTTCATCTAAGGTGAATTCAAAGTATTCCTTAAATGATTTCCTGATTAAATCAATTCCTAATAAGTCAGCATTTATCTGAGCAGCTTCCATGCCTTCCTGGCGATAATTTTTAATTCCCTCATCCACTGCAATAGCCACTATTTTGAAATTAAATTCTCTTTGAAATTTATGTAAAAGATGTAAGGTTAGAACACTGTCTTTTCCTCCAGAAAGAGCAACTGCAATCAAATCATCCTCTTGGATTAAATTATATTCTTTAATCAAATCTAGCACCCTTTTTTGCAGGCGTAAATTGAATTTATCTTTTTTAAGGGCGGACATAGAAAAAGATATATAATCTTGTAAACATATATTTTGTTATGATAACCGCAGAATTTAATGTAATCCCCATTGGAACTTCCCGTACTAGTTTAAGTAAATATGTAGCTGCTGCAGTATCGGCTTTAGATGAGCTAGATGTAAAATACCAATTGTCAGGAATGGGTACTCAAATAGAAACAGAAAACCTTGATGATTTATTTAAAGCTATTAAAACAGCTCATGAAGCAGTTATAGAAATAGGAGCTAACCGTATAGCAACAAATATAAAAATAGATGATCGGAGAGACGCAGAACGTAGCCTGGAAGATAAAGTAGTATCCGTTAAAAAAATACTATAATAAAAGGGGAACAATATAAAAATTGAATTTAAAGTAAAGGTTTTTAAATATTATTTAATATTTTTTAAACCGACACTTTAATACTAAACTGTTATAGGCTTGCTTAGATTAAAAGCTTTAGATTTATGATTCAATATTATAGATTAAGAATCTAATCGCTTAATATAGATAGTTACTGGCATAATCCAAACTCTGCACTATTTTTTCCAAATCCTCCACCTTTAACTGAGGATGCACTGGTAGGGATATTACCTTTTTAGCTGCTTTTTCCGCTTCTATGCATTTAGCATCAAAACCTAAATTTCGATATAACTCTTGCTGATATATAGCTTTAGGATAATGAATGCCTGTACCCACGCCCTGTTCATTAATTAATTTTATCCATTCATCCCTTAAATTAGGATCAACTTGAATAGTGTACTGATGGAATACATGAACCAGTTCTGGTTTGATATAAGGGGGTTTTATTCCCTCAATTTCTTTTATATGTTCGGTTAGATATTCTGCATTTTCTATTCTTTTTTGATTGAAACCATCCAATCTTTTTAACTGCACCAAACCAATAGCAGCGGCGATATCTGTCATGCGGAAATTGTAACCTAAAATTACATGATTATATCGCTCTTTTTCTCCATGTGCCCTTAATATTTTGGCTTTTTCTGCAAATTCAGAATTATCGGTAGTTATCATTCCCCCTTCGCTGGTAGTCATATTTTTAGTAGGGTAAAAACTAAATGCCGCCATATCTCCTAAACTTCCAATTTTTTTTCCATGGTAGGTAGCACCATGGGCTTGAGCTGCATCTTCGATAATAGGCAAATGATTATTATCAGCAATTTCTTGGATAGTATCCATTTCAGCTGATTGTCCGAAAAGATGTACCGGCATGATGGCCTTAGTTTTAGATGTAATAGCTTCTTGAATTCTTTCCGGATCTAAATTATAAGTTTTTGGATCTATATCAACAAATACTGGTTTAGCACCTTCAAAAAGCGCTGCATTACTGGTAGCTGCGAAAGTGAAGGGGGTGGTAATTATTTCATCTCCAGGCTGAATATCCAATACCAGTAAGCTCAGATGAAGGGCAGTGGTACCAGAACTGGTAGCTATGGCATGTTCAGTACCTATATATTCTGCAAATTTTTCTTCAAATTCTGCTACTTTAGGTCCTTGAGCAATAAAACCAGATTTTAAGACTTTCACTACTTCTTGGATCTCTTCTTCCTTTATAAGAGGTTGGGCAATGGGAATCATGTCTACACCTAATAGATAATTATTTTTTTATAATAATAGAAAGGTTTCTTAAATAATTCTTTTTATATGATTATAGGTTATTAGCGATTTTTAATTAATAAACCCATTACTAGTTTATCAGTTCTTATTTAAAAACACAGCCCCCTCTTAGCTGGGGATTAGTTTGCCTTTTGAATATTAAAAACTTTTTATTTGAATAATTGTCGGATTTTTTCTTTTCTATTTCTAAATAAAATGAAAATGAAAGCTATTGAGGCCAATAAAATAATTAACGGTGAACGATAGGGATCCAAGGGACTGGTAATAAGAGAGGGTAATTCTCCCAAACCAGTCTGAGGAGAGGAATGGAATATGGTCACATAGAGATTATTGATAACATGCATCCCTATGGCTAATTCTATGCCATCATCAGCCAATGTGATAATACCTAACATCAAGCCGATAATGAAGGCACTTACAGTTATGGATATGCTTAAAGCTAAGGGATCCACATTCCACCAGTGCAAAAAAGCGAAAATAAAGGAACTAAGTAAAAGAATATTTAATGGTTTTTTAATCTTTAAAGCAAGTCCCTGAATTAAATAGCCTCTGAAAAATACCTCTTCGAAGGTTGCCTGTATAGGAAAAGTAATTAAACTTAATAAAGCAAAAATCCAAAATAACTGGGGATCAAAAGATATTTGGAAACTATCCGGATCAATTAAAAAAAATATTACGTCAAAAAATAGAATTATTCCCAGCCAGGCCAGAGCACCTATCCCTATTCTTTTCCAACGTAGTTTAGATTTTATATTGATAATAGAAATGAATTTTTTCTGATGGATGAACTTTAGGCATAAATATAGAATAAGAAATGCCAGTGCAAAGGTAATTAAAGCTACCAATATAATAAATAATGGTTCAAAGATAATTAGATTCAAATCAACTAAATCTAAAGCACCCATATTAGGTAATAATAAGATAATAAGAATAAACCCTATTATAAAACTCGCTATTAAACTGGAAGCGCCCCAGGTTAGAATTATGGTTACCAGATACCTCCACCAATCATTTTTACCGGTGAATGCATTATTTAGAAAAGGAATTCTGAACATATTTTTGCTCCGCTAACATCATTAATTTTGTAGTTTTTATACAAGTATATAACTACCTGCTATATTTGAGTGAAAATTCAATGGAAGCTAATAGTCCCATCATACAAAAATATAACTGGAATAGTATGAATCCACAGCCACCATCCGCCTAAAAATTGGAACAATGGAGAAAAAGATTACAACCAGTCACGATTATGATAGGTACATTATGGATAATCATAAGCGGATTAATATAAAAAAATCTTCTAAATAAAAAATAGTGCTGTTTATTTATAGTTTTAACTATATAATTGTTACTATTAGGGGTTGATAAAGATGGGTGAATATGAGGAAATTTTAAAGGATATTGAAAAAAGATTAGGTTCGATTCCCGAGTATGTTAAATTTATACCGAAAAATATCCTAGAACATGATTGGGCCATTTCTAAGAAAACTATTATGAAGAAACCAAAATTCCAGGTAAATATAAACAATTAATTGCCTTAGCTGGAGCAATAGGTATGAAAAGTCATTACAATGCACAAAGCTATGAAACTGCAGCTAAAAATGAAGGAGCAACAGACGAAGAAATAGTTGAAGTCTACAATATGATTAGTTTTGATTCAAGATGGGATATGCTCCTCCAAGCTAAAAATTACGACATAGAAACCATGAAAAAAGAAGATGAAACAGAATATAAACAAAAATACAGGAAAAAATAGCTGCATTAATTATGAAAAAATGCATATAAATGATTAACAGGGGGTTGTTTAGTCATGTCGGTCGAGCAAAACAAAGAGATAATTTGGCGTTTATTCGAGATAGTCAGATCACATGATTTGTCGGCACTCGAAGAAGTCTGTGATGAAAGTATCGTGTATCGAAATCCTGAGTTGGGAGAGGTTCAAGGCCTCAAAGCCTATCGGGAGGCGATCCGCGAGGATATCAATGTCTTTCCCGATCTAAATCCAGAACTGCGGGAGATGATCGGCGAAGGCGATCAAATAAGTTCCATTCATATTGCTCGGGGAACTCATGGGGGCGACTATGATGGTATCGCACCGACCGGGCGAAGCATGGAGCTTGTTGTCAGCGACCACTTCACCCTGCGCGCTGGGAAGGTGATCAAGCATCGCGAATTCTACGACGTCCTCACCTTCCTCAGGCAACTTGGCATCGCCTCAGATTAGCTTCACTCCGGCAGAATGGACTAAAAACGGTGGGAAAGTTTCTTCGTCCGAAATAAGTCATGTTCCTAATTCTTCGCATAGAAATCCACCACCTCTACCGAAAATCGGACGACAGCAGATCGAAAACGCCGATACTGCTTCCCTGGTGAGGGGATGCTTCTGGACTCGGACGGGGCGGATCAATATCGTGCCTTGGATCGACTATACATCGTCGAAAAAATGATTCTGACTATCGACTTCGTCTACGATATCTGCGATCCAGAGTATCCGAGCCCAGATAATAAGACCTTCGATGCCGAATCGAAGCATATGAGTTCGATATCGGCGCGAACGCCAGCTTATGTAACCTGGCGTTGTCAGAATTTTTTATAGGGAACTAAATAAAAAAACTCTAAAGGAGGGTTAGAAAATGGCAGATGAAAAGAATAATTTTCAAAAACAAGACGCTGTTTCTAAAGACTCAACCAAAATGGTGACTGTTAATGGCGTCCGATTAGCCTACGAAATTCATGGAACTGGAGAGATTCCTCTGGTCATGGTTCATGGAGGATTTGAATCCCGCCGGACATGGGACTGGGTTCTTCCACACCTGGCGGATTCGTTTCGTGTTATCACCTACGATCAACGTGGGTACGGTGAAAGCGAGCGGTCGAACGGACAGAGCGGCATCCGAGAGGAAGTCAGCGATCTTGCCGCCCTGATCGAACATTTAGGGCTTGGGTCTGCATGGGTGGTGGGACAGTCTAGTGGCGGTATTATAGTGATTCGCCTGGCCGGAGAGCGAGCCGACCTCCTCAGAGGCATTGTAGTCCACGAACCGGGCGGGTTTAACCTGCTTGCCGACGATCCAGCCACCGCCATGTTGATCGAGGATTTTCCTCAACTACTCGCCACAGTTTCTGAGCGGCTCGCTTCTGGTGATCATGCCGGTGCCGCCAAACAGTTCGTCGAGGATGGGCTGGGAGAGGGTCTTTGGGCCAAATTCCCACCCAAGTTCAGGGAAGATGTGATCGAGAATACAGCACCTTCTCTCGAGGAGGCGAACGATCCAGAGGATGATTTCATCGATCTCGAGTGGGTCAGAGGATTCACGCGCCCAGCTCTACTTACGCTTGGAGATCAGACTGCTCCCATGTTCCCGCCGGTAATCACCAAACTTGCCAAGGCGATGCCGTCTGCAGAAGTACAAAAAATTACCGGAGCAGGACACCCCGTACAAGCGGAGCAGCCAAAGGACTTCGCCGAAGCAATCAACGACTTCGTCCACAGGCACACAAAATGATTAGGGGCAGTTGTTAGAAGAAGGCAGGATTCTCAGCTATTCTTACAGCATTCACACACATGAAATGTATACTTAGTCTGCTCCAGTGTGGCGAGGCTATACTTAATAATTACCGGTTTCCTCATGCAAGATGATCTGATTTTAAGATATTGAAGAATTAAAGATCCTAAGGGAATTAAACTGACCTATGATTCAGGGGACAAGAAATCAGCCTTAGTTTTCACACGATTTGACGTTTGACAGAGCGTTTTTATCTCCGCAAGTAATAGTTTGCCCTTTTACACCAGATCATATTCGTCAATCGCGCGAGGCATGGTGAAAATGACAACTCCAGTTCTTATCTCAGCACTGCTTACTCCGACGATAATTGCGCACATTATTGACCATCTAGAACTTGGCATAAGTAATAACTTAATATATAAAAATTCAATAAATATAATACTAATTATCAGTGTAAGGATTTTATTCTAATCCTAATCAGTACCTACAATATAAACTTTAAAACTGATAAAAAAAGGTTTATTACTAGTAAAATACGTTCTAGACCTTTTTTTAATTAATATAGCAAATAGCCTCTTTACAGTAAAATTCAATTATATCTAAAATTTTTTTTATAAAAAGAGGTTGTCTCATAAAATATTTTATGAAATTTTCCGCATTTTAAACAAGATTATATATTTTTTTTAAGTGTTCAAATAATTATCTATTTTTGTTTTGTTTTTTATTTGATTATAAATTCGTTTTATGTTGTGGGAGATTGATATCAAGTTCTTTTCTGTCTGAGTTTGTTTAATACCACGTGTATTGAACTCTATGAATTTTAAATTTTCTTTTATATTTCCAAAAGGCCATTCCACTGTCTGTTTGCGCTTAGAAAACTCATACTTTCCAT
>PWMT01000091.1 GCA_003558085.1 Methanobacteriaceae archaeon | reverse complement strand
TTGGTGGGGGTTATCTTAATATCTCTAATGTTGTTAAAATTAAAATCCAAGCCTAAAATAGATTAAAATTTAATAATCATTTATTTATCAATGCTTTTAATTCTAATTCAATACTCTTGACCACGGCCTCTGTAGTCTCGTCTTCCCAGGGCTCTAATCTTTGAAAATATCGTTTTAAATATAGTTTCTTATTTTTAATTATTATTTCGTAATCCCTTAAGTATCTAGAATATTTATTTAAAAATAGAGAGATGTTTTTAGCTTCTAAATCGATTAAAAATATTACCATCCATCCTTTAGATGTTTTTTGTAGTTTTTTAAGGGTGAGGTTCAAAATAAGTCTTCCTTAGTCATAAATTTTCTTCTAAAATGCTGGATAAGAATACAGTCATCTCGATTTCTTCCCGGGAAATGAAATCTTGCAATCGAAGTTGAGCTTCATTGGATCCGAAAGGATAATATTCTGGAGGAAAATAGAGTGTAATAATCAAATCTTGAGAATCTATTTCCATTTCTTCTTCTAAACTAGTATATACTTTTTCTAGAGACTTTTTATCCAAACCACTAACCCGATATCTTACATAATTAAGTTCTATTTCCTCTTTAAATCCATAATCAATTACTTTAACCTGCAAAATTAATCCCCCTAATTCCCATAATACGATTAATCCTACCTAACTCCAAAAATATAATAAGATTAATCCCTCCCTAATTATAATTATATGCTTAAATTTTATTTAAAAACTGTGCTAATTCTTGTTCAATCTTAATTATTTCCTGGGATCCTACATGCCCCCATTTAGAACTATAAATTAATAAATCTGCTCCAGGTATAGCTTCAGAAAGTGGTAGGGCATCATATTCTGGAGGGAAATATAGGTCTTCTTTAATTGCAATTATCAAAGTTTTGGCCTGGATCTTATTGACTACGTTTTTTATATTATAGGCCATAGCAGCTCTATTCCTCCAAACTATATCGTTAGCATCCCTTAAAGATCCTTCTTCACCCATTATAGCCATTGAATCTGCAATTTCATGATTATCACTGTTTTGATAGTGATCCCTGGAAAAACCAAATAGGTACATAAACTGGGAAGCAGCTGCAGTTATACGTGAAGGATTTTTTGTGTAAGCTCCGCCTAGATATTCAGGATCATTCTCTATAAGGGAATTCATATAGTAAAATAAAGCAAAATTCCAGCCTTTAGATTGGTAAGAGGAAACTAGAGGGATTATAAAGTCCATATCATCTGGGTATAAAACCGCCCAGGTTAAGGCTTGAAATCCGCCCATGGAGTTACCGATTATTCCTTTTAAGTGTTTTATGGGAAATTTTTCTTTAATAAAAGTTTGTAGAAAATTCACCATGTCCCGGATATTATACTGTGGAAAATCAGCTCCTAAATTGGTAGTGGAAGGAGAAGCAGATCCTGGAGAACCTAGTGCAGTGGGAGAGATTATGAAATATTTATTTATATCTAAAGGTTTACCTGGACCGGTTAAATCTTTCAAACGTTCAACAGAAGAAAAATCTCCACTCCAACCATGCACATAAACAATGGCATTGGTAATGTAACCTTGATCGTCTTTAAATGGAACTCCTAACGTAGAATATTCCACCTGCAGGGAGGCAATTCGCTCTCCGGATTCAAATTTAAAATTAGTTAGTTTATAATATTCTGGTTTAATCTGCTCAAACATCGTATCCCTTAAACTAATAATTAATTTAACTTTAAACCAATTCCGCCCCGTCCTCAAAAACAGTGATGCATAAAACCGGACATTTCTCAGCAGCCTCTAAACTACAACCTAAATCCCCAATTTCTTTTTTTTGAATATCATTATCAATTTCAGAGTTTTTAAGATTAGATAGGCCATCTTCAGCCATTTCCCACAAATCAGGACAAGTTTCAACACAATTACCGCAGGATATGCACATCAAACGATCCATTTCTATTTTATAAGTAACCATTACTATTTCACCTACCATAAAACTAAGAATTAGTTTTAATTTAACTAGGATTTAAAGTATTTATAAATATCCTGACTAGGTTTTATTAATATTTCCTGATTTTATTATCTCTAGGAATATATCATATCTATAATAATGTGAACAAAAATATGGTAAAGGAGTCTGTTTATGCTTAATAAAGTAGAAGCTGTAGAATTGCAAGAAAAATTAATAATTATTTACAAGTATCTTTCTCAAAAAAAATTATTAAAAAAGTTTTTTTTAGAAGGCCTGGATAATGAATTATTCTCCCGGAACCTAGATGGAAATCCCCAGGTAAAAAAATTAGTGCAAATGGAAAATGCAGCAGATTTCTTAGAAGAATCTATTCTGGCTTTAGAAGATATTAAAAAGCAATCTTTTGATTATAATGTAAATGAAGATGCTACTTTTGAAGAGATAATAAATAAGATAAATACAGATTATCTCTGTAAAAAATATGGACTTAGAGATTGCCAGGAAATAGAAAAAATTGATCTATCATCCCTCATTGAGGCCATTTAAATATTAAATCATCTTATTTTTAATTTTAAATTAAGAACTAATATAGGGCCAAATTAACTAGATACTCTTATGCAAAGGGATGTAATAAAAATTGATTATGCACTCCTCAATATTTACTCTGTACTAATCTAAAAAAATATATAGCGAAGGATGTACCAGTTAGAGAAAAAAAATTTTTAAAAAAATGATTATTTTTTAAAAGCAGCTTTAAATCCACTGAAAACATCCTTAACCGATTGTATTAAAGGATTTTCTATTTCCTCCACATTTTTCATTTTCTCTAATCTTTTTACTCTAAAATAAATAGGGGGGTGAGGATCCCAACCTATCCAGCTAGAAATACGGTAAGAAGCAAATCTCTCAATTTGTAATTTTTGATAAGCGATTTTACGCAATGATTGGGCTAATATTTCAGGTTTTCCAATTTTGATTACGGATAATAGATCTGCACGTGCCTCGAAAAATTTAGCCACGAAAAATATTAGACCCATAGCTACAATTAAGTAGACGATGGGATTTATGATAACAATGGGTAAGAGAACCGTCAGGCGTAATATAAATTCCCCTGATATTAATGCAAAGAGTATGATAGGATCTCTACCTACCAGATGACCCATTTCATGTCCTACTACAGCTAATATTTCTTCTTGATTAAGTTGAACTAAAAGTCCGGTAGTGATCAATACCAGACCCCGATTGGGGCTGGGCCCGGTAGCAGCTGCATTAGGCAGTAGATTATTATTGATAATAATCTGAGGCAGATCTAAATCAAATTTTTCAGCGGCCTCTTCTACAATATCATAAACATTTATAACCTTATAAGTGGATTGGAGAGGATTGCACTTAAAACCATACTTATTTAATATTTCCTCTCCCATCTCACAGGTAGGTGGAACTCCCTGGGCCAAAGTGGAATCATAAATCTCTTTTTTAATCTCGATAAGCGCATTTTTACCTAATTGTTTTTCAAAGAATTTGTACTCATCCTCAGGAAGTTGATACTGCATGATGTGAATATTGGGATTTTCAGGAGTGATCTTCCAATCCGCAGTAATCATGAAAACTTTATAGGCGAATATAACCACTAAAAGTTGTATTAAAATAATCAGAATAAGAGCAATGAATAGACCGAATAATAGAAACAATGATATGTTTATTATGAAAAATAGAGCTAAAAGCACGATTAAATTACTACCAAAAAGTTTTTTAGAGGTTTTCTTTCTAATGTTAGGTGGTTTTTCTGGTATTATCTTTTGTCCTTCTACCCAGGCAAAATAGATGGTGTGTTGACGTACATTTTCTTCAAAAATTTGAACCGCAATAAAAATATCTTCAGCTAATTTATCCAAAGTACGGGAAGAGACTTCTCCTATAATTTTTAATTTAACTTTTACTTCTTTTCCAGATTTAATTTTTCCTTTAATTTCACCATCATTATCAGTATAAATGAAATTTAAATAAGTTTTACCATCCCTAATAGTTTTTTCAATTTCCTTGAATTTATCAGGTTGGGGATAAAAATAATATTTGTAAATAAAATCTATAACTTGGTTATAATAGGCAGGGGCCAGTTCAGTTTTAATGGAGAAATCTTGGGGATCTAACATTAAATCAACTACTCATGCTTAAATTTAAATATTCTACTTTATTAATGATTCTTATAGTGAAATTTTCTATTCTTATTTAATATTTTTTTATTTAAAGAAGAGCTTAAAAAATAATATTAGACTATCTAGTACATAAATAGAGCAGGCCTTTCTAAATGCTTATCAATAAAAGATGTGATTATTAATACTTAGAGCTGGAGATTATTCGAAATGGTTATCTATATCCAATAATTAATTAATTCTATGAAATTTATTTCCCTAGAATCTCCTTCTCCAACAGATTGTTTTAAAATTATTGATACTGGAATTCGTAAAAGAGCACTAATAATATTGTTAGCTTGCTGTCAAGCCACCTATGAAGGCCGAGCTCGCAGTAGATTAGGATTTGGGGAGCGAATGATATTGATCAAACCAGATGGTTCCTTCTTAATACACCAGGATAGAAAATTAGATCCGGTTAATTGGCAGCCTCCTAAATCACGTTCTAAAGTATCCATGAAAAATGGTGTGGTTTTTTTAGAAAGTGTGCGTAGAATACCACAGGAACACTTAAAAGTGGAGTTAAAAGAAGTGCATCTAGTCTCCTATTATCAGTGTCAGGATGCACAGGAACTAGAAGTATGCGGACATGAAAAAGATATGGGTGAACTAATCTGGAAACATCCTGAATTAATTGAAAAAGGTTTTAGACCCACCGTCCGAGAATATTCCACTTCAAAGGGTTTTATTGATATATTGGGAAAGGATAGTAAGGGGCAGCTAATGATACTTGAATTGAAAAGTAGAAAAGCAGGGACTAATGCAGTTAAACAGCTTAAAAGATATTTAAATGATTTTAAAGATGATAAAAAAGAAGTAAGAGGTATTTTGGTGGCTCCATCCATAACTGAAGATGCATTGGAATTATTAGAAGAAAATAATTTAGAATTTAAATCCTTGGAACCGCCTAATGAATTAAAAAATGAAAAAAAGATAACCCTAGATTTATTTTAATTAATGAATTAAAAGATTTTAAATGTATTCTACTAGTCGGGCTAGTTGTTTGAGATTTCTAACCTCTTTTATTTGAGCCCCTGCATTTTCATAATCACTCACACAACTATCCACCACATTCCATTTAATTTCTGGCTCGGGATTTAGAATCATCACTTTTTTAGAAAGTTGGCACATCTCTTCTATTAATTTTGAACTTGAAGGCCTACCATTATCTTTAGGTCCGGCCCAATCACGACAATCACTTAATATCAATACTACTGACTTGTGATTTAGTTGAGTCTGTTCTATAAAGCTGTAAAAGGCAGTATACATGTTTGAAGTTCCATGTATCATAATATTTTTTTGGCGTATATCTCTAACCCGGGTAAAAGCATCCATAAGATTGTTCTCTGATAATGCCACAGTCGTTTCTACCGCTTTATTATCAAAATCAAAAAAACGTGATTGTTTAAATGATTTCTGGGCCGAAAATAATATACAAAAAAACCAGTTGCTTACCCAATCACAGGATCCGCTAACATCACTTAAAAAAAAGTGCCTATTTTTTTTTAAATTAGGTTTGCTTTTCTCCAGTTCAATTAAGGCACCACCATACTTAAGATTTTTACGAATACTCTTTCTAATGTCAATTCGATTAATTTTAGCCTGTTTATATCTGCGAGCCCTATGGTTAGCAATTTTACGACCTAATTTTTGGCATAGTTCAAATAGTTCCACTTCATAAAAATCCAGATGATTTATATCTAGCTCCATTAAAGAATTTTCTCTCAAGTCCAGACCCGGATAATCATCTATAGGTGGTTTAAAATTAATATCATCTTCAATCATTTTTATTTGCTTATCCTTAGAATCCTTTTTAAATGTGAAAGAATTCTGTTTCAATTTAAGATGAGAGGATTTATCCTGGTTCTTTCCATGTTCTTTACGAGTATCGGAGATGTTTTCCATAACTTGTGCTGCTGGTTGATACTCAGGGAAAGTTTCCTGAAAAACTTGCTCAAATTCTTCCCTTTGATCTTTATTTTTAGCATAGATAGCTGCTAGAGCATCTTTTAGGTAAGGATAATTATCCTTAGAAGATATTTGATTAAAAAGTTTAGCAGCTGAAAAAGCTGTTTTTGTACTTCTAACACTGGCAGGTATGCCCTTGGCTCGAAGGTTAGCTGAAAGAAGAGCCATATCCTTCATTTCCATTTTCAATTTAACATCCTTATAAAAGAATTATTTACTATTAAAAAATTGGTTTTTCACTTTTTCTTTATCGTCCTGATTTTTAAGTGCTACCCCTACTGTATCCTGAAAGGTTTCCTCATCCAATTGGCTATAACCTAAAGCTAGTATAGTTTTAACCCAATCCACCGTGGCTCTAATAGAGGGTTTTTTGATCAAGGTCAAATTTCTTATTTTTTGAATCATCTGCACCACACCCTCCACCAGATTTGAAGGTGCCTCTGGTAATAAAGCAGTGACAATTTCAATTTCCCTTTCCAGGGAAGGGTAGTCAATATACAAATATAAGCAACGATCCTTGGTTTCTTCCAACAAGTTTCTTTGAGAATTAGAAGTTAAAAATACTATCAAATCATTCTCTAACTCAAAAGTTCCCAAGTCATTTACTGTAATCTGTTTTTCGCCTAGAGCTTGTAATAGAAAACTTTCAACTTCTTCATCAGCTTTATCTATCTCATCAATAAGTAATACTGAAGGCTTCTTATTGATAAAAGCAGAAAGCAGAGGTCTTTTTATAAAGAATTGGTTCTGGAATACATCTTCATCCAATTCCTGCAATCGAGACATCTCTAGATAAAGTAACTGTTTTTGATAATTCCATTCCCCTACGATCTGTTCAAAGGTTATACCCTCATAACATTGAATGCGGAAAAAATCCCTATCCAACGCCCGGGAAACCGCTTTAGATAATTCCGTTTTTCCAGTTCCAGGAGGGCCTTCAACCAATATTGGTTTTTGGAGTTTTAAAGCTAAAAAGACTGTTAGGGAAATATTATGGTCTGGTAAGTACTGATTCGAGGATAATAATTTTTCTATGGAGTTTATTTCATGTTCTGGCGTAGGCATATAATCTTCCTTATAAGAATTATCTTATTTTTAAGTATCAACTGAATCGAAATTTTATTTAACATACTATATAGTTTTAAGTTTATAGAACTATCTATGGTGGACTATGATTATAGGCTAATAAATGGATAAATTACCCTAACTCTTTCCTAAAAGCTAATTTTTATAATAAATAGATATTTTATATTAAAAAATATATAATATTAAATTAGGTGAAATGAATTGTTCAAAGTAAAGGTCAACGGCCGTGAAATAGAATCCAAAGGTATGGTTAAGGATGCCCTTATATCTGCAGGAATTAAGATCAATAAATTATTAACTGATGGCGATGTTGATAAAAGAGACTCTATTTTCATGCCCTGTAATTGTGGAGGATGTTGGGCCTGTACAGTTAAAATAAATGGAAAAACATCTTTAGCTTGCATTACGCCTTTAAAAAAAGATATGTATATTGAAACTCTTAAATATAGTTCTAAGCAGGTTTTAAGAGTAGTAAGTGGCTTCGGAGCACATTATGTGGGTGGGGTAGGAACTCCTTATTTTTTAAAGATACAAACGAAACCAATAGAAGTGGTAGTCTTCACACATGGATGTAATCTTCGCTGTCCCCAGTGCCAGAATTATAAGATCGCTTTTACAGATTTAGGAAGTTTATTAGATCCGCAAGAAACAGCTCAGATTCTATGGGGTCTAAAAGAAGTACATGAAGTTGATACCATAACTTTCTCGGGAGGAGAAAGCACTTTAAATAGGCCCTGGCTACTGAAAACCATAGAGTCTATTAAAAAAAATAAAAATAATCTTAACATTCATGTGGATACTAATGGAACCATTTTAACCCCCCACTACTTAGATCAGCTAGTAAAAGCAGGTATGAATTATATAGGTATAGATTTAAAGGGCTGGGAAGTTTCCACATTTCAATTAATCACTGGAATGGAAGATTACGATTTAGCAAACCAATACCTTAAAAATTCCTGGAATTCGGTAAAATATCTGATTGAACATTATAATATGGATCACGTGATTAAAACTGAATCAGATAATGAATTAAATGATTTCCAACTAAAATCTACTAACAGGTATCCTGAAAAACCATCTATATTTCTTGGAATTGGAATACCCTATAATAAGCAATTAATCTCCAAATCAGAATTAATGAAAATGGGAGAAAAGATTAAAGCCTGGGATCCTAAAATTCAGGTTTGTATTCTAGATTACAGGCCTGAATTTAGAAGAAATGAACTTATAAAGCCGAATTGGCAGGAAATGGTTGAAATTAAAAATATGTTCAATGAATTAGGCCTGAAAACAGTGATCGTTCAAACTGAGAGAGGACATTTTGGTCCCTAATTTGATTTAAATCTTTATTACTAACTAAAGCTCCAAATATAATAATCTAGAATTATCTCAACCAATAAATAATATAAATATTCTAGAGGTCAGATTATGGTTTTAGAAATCAAATTAGCACTATTACAAATGAAAGTGGTGGATGATAAATCAGCTAATATTGAGCAAGCAAAAAGAATGATATCTGCTGCTAGTAGAAAAGGTGCTGATCTAGTTATCTTACCAGAAATGTTCAACTGTCCCTATGAGACTGCTAAATTTTCCCAGTATGCTGAGCTAAAAGATGACAGTCTTACCTTAAAATCCTTGGCCTCTATTTGCCGGAATAATAAAGTGCACTGTGTGGCTGGATCTATTCCTGAAATTAGTAAGGGGAAAATATATAATACTAGCTTTTTTTTCGATGATAAAGGTAAAATATTAGGTTTCCATCGAAAAATGCATCTATTTGACATAGATGTGCCTGGTGAAATTTATTTTAAAGAATCTGATGTTCTCAGTGCTGGTAATAAAGTAACTGTCATTGACACTGATTTAGGAAAAATAGGTATTGCTATTTGTTATGATCTTCGTTTTCCTGAGTTAGCCCGCCTAATGACCCTAAAAGGCGCCTGCTTATTGGTTTATCCTGGTGCCTTTAATTTGACTACCGGCCCAGTCCACTGGAAAACCCTGCTTAGAACTAGAGCCATAGATAACCAGGTTTTCGTAGCTGCTGCATCACCTGCCCGTGATCATGAAGCTTCTTATGTGGCTTATGGGCATTCTCTAGTATCTAATCCCTGGGGGGATGTTATAGTAGAAGCAGGAGTTAAAGAAGAAATATTATATGTTGACTTGAATTTGGAAGATGAAGAGAAAATTCGAACTGAATTACCTCTTCTTAAAAATAGAAGAAATGATATATACTGTTTAATAGATAAACCTCAAAAGGAGTAGTTATTTTGAAGGATTATTCTAAATTTATTTATATTATCAGTTTTTCTCTTTTGATTGCAGCTTTTTTTGTTACTAATGTGGAGATAGGTCCAGAAAATGCTATCATATCCCTATTTTTTATTCTATTTTTAGCTCTGCCTTCCTTTATAGCAGTGCTATTATGGTTAGGTTGGAGGAAAGGTTTAGTTCTGCTTATTAGCTTGAGTATTTATGCTTTGATTATAGAAACACTGGCTATTTATACTGGGATTCCTTATTCAGAATTTTATTATACTGGTTTGATTGGTCCTAAATTATGGGGAACAACTCCGATTATGCTTCCCTTTGCTTGGATTCCTATTTTTATTGGTTGTCTATATTTGGCCAGTGAAATTAAAATTAATAAAGCTGGCTTATGGTCAATTATAATATTATCCACTTTTTTACTGGTGATAAGTGACTTGGTTTTAGATCCTGCAGCTGTAGCTCTCCAGCTTTGGGTGTGGAAAGAACCAGGAATTTTTTATGGAGTACCTTTAATGAATTTTCTAGGATGGGTGGTCTCTGGATTTATAGCCTCACTCCTGGGGGTGAGTATTACTACTTCAAAAATAAGAGAGGTGAAACCAGAAGCTTTATCTTCTAGTTTATTATTGATTATGGTTTTTTGGAGTGCGGTGAACTTTTATCTGCAGTTATATATACCCTGCTTAATAGGAGTGAGCCTGATAATTTTTATTATATGGTCTACCCGAGGTAGGGTCGGTAATTTTGAGGTTTAAATTAAAATCTATTATTAACCATGAAAAGAAAACATCTATTTTAATAAACCAAAAAAATAAAATCTATTTCTCTCCAAACCCTAAGAAAATATTCTATTCAACCTAAACTAAAACCAGTTAAAGATTTGATAATTGATTAAAAATAGAAATAGAAGACCGCCCAAGGCAGTGTTCAGGTAGGGTAAATACCAGTAAAGTTTATCAATATTTAATTTCGGGAATAAAAGTAAACTTAAAGGGAATAGAGGGTAAAGAATAACTAGAAAGCTTAGAATATGGAACTGGGCCAAATAAATAACTATGGCTGATAATAGTATCCAGAAAAATAAGGTTAAAATTAAAGCTGGTTTTTGGCCAATAGCTACTGGAGTGGTCCTAATTCCACTTTTACTATCATATTCTATATCTGGTATGGCTGAGAAAATATGCATGGCGGAAATATGAAAATAAGCCCCTAGCAATATTAGCCCTGAAGGTAAAACTCCTGCCACTAAATAATAGGCAAATAATCCTGGCATAATGTATAATAGATTAGAAGAGAAATCTAAAAATGGTTTTTCTTTAAAACGTAAGGGTGGTGCACTGTAAAAGTAGGATAGGAATAGAAATCCAGCAAATATTAAACGCTCACCCCAATTTTGAAAAAACATCAATATTAGGCTCAGTCCAGTTAGAAGATAGATGGTGTAAAGCAATTTAGATTTCTCTCTAATTTTTAGTCGGTGCTCTTTTTCATCTTTTTTAGGGTTTAATTCATCGGTATCCTGATCCCAGTAATCATTAACACCGTAAATAAATATATTGGCTGGTAGAAAGAAGTATATTAAATATATATAATATTCCGGGCGTAGGAAATCAGAAAAAAGAGTTGCTCCCAGTGCATAGCCCACTACATAGGTTCCCCCGGTATATATCCAAAATCGGAAACGGGAAATTTTAAATAAAAAGGATAGCATAAAACTCCTTGCATAATGGATGGTTAAGTATGTGAGATAGTATAAAATTATCTAGAATAATTTTCTCTATCAGAACTATCATGGAAGGGACAGGATAGTTTTTTAACGATTAGATAACTTTTAAGAGAATTGGATATTACTGTACCAACGATGCGTAATACTCTAGGTTTGACTTTACGTTTATAAACTAGGAAGGGATCCTGATATATTTGGGATCCGGTCCAAGTATACATATCAGCAGCAGATTTAATCGGTATTAGGTAACGATAAGGAATATAAGAATATCCTTCCTCGGCCTTAGCCTGCCAGGAATGGTAGATATCTATCTGATCTCTTATAAAGGATTTAAAATTATCAGGTTTCGTTTTTACTTCTCTTAAAGTTAAGTCCTCTAAATCAAATTTGCGCAGCTCCTTTTGGGGAAAGTATGCTCTCCCCAGCTCTAAGTCTTCAGCAATATCCCGGATGAAATTCATATACTGCATGGCTCGACCCAAATAACGTGCACTTTTATATGATTCCTTAGAAAGACCCATTATTTTAGCCATGAACAAGCCTACCACTTCAGCTGAACCATGGAGATAAGTTTTAAGATCTTTAAATGTTGCATAATTGGATATGGAAAGATCCATCTCCATAGATCTTAAAAATGCATCAACCCAGGCTTGATCAATTTGTTTTCTATGAATTAAATCTGCGAATGAATCAGCCACTACATCATTAGTCTTTTCTCCTTCCAGCGCAGTTTTGTATCTTTCTTTAAAAGCATAGAATCCTTCTACATCCTGGGGTATATCATCTACATAATCATCTGCTTTTCTTAAAAAACTATATAAAATGAAAACATCTTTTTTTATTTCTTTGGGAAAAAAAATTGTACTATAATAGTAAGTATTACTCCCTTTCTTAAATATGGAGTGAATAGTCTGATCAATCATATTAAATTCATCACCCTCAGTTTATTTATTAAGTTCTTCATTAATTTCCCGGGCAACTATTTGGGAAGAGATCAAGGTCATAGGCACTCCAATTCCAGGATGAGTGTATTGACCTGAATAATATAAATTATCTACCTTTTTACTTTTATGGGCTGGTCTCCAGAGGGCAGTTTGTCTTAGAGTGTGAGATATTCCCAGTGCGGTGCTTTTATAAGCATTGTATCTTTCTTTAAAGTCATCTAAGGCAAATATTTTTTTAACTACTATGTGGTCTCTAATATTTTCATCGATTTTATCTTCCAAATCATCCATAACATGCTGATATAATCTTTCTCTTTTTTCTAGAGTATCTTCCAGTCCCGTGGCTAAGGGTATTAGAATGAACAAGGTATCGCTTCCACTAGGTGCTGCAGTTGAATCAGTACGGGAAGGTACATTCACATAATAAGAGGGAGAATCAGGCCAAGCTATCTTTTCTGGATCGAATAGTTGATCAAATTTAGTGGACCAATCTTCTTTTAGAAATAGGTTATGATGGTCTAGAGCATCCACCACTTTATCCACTCCCACATAAGCTACAAAAGCTGAGGGAGCCATGATTCTGTTATCCCAATATTTTTCATTGTAAGTTTGATATTTATCATCTAATAAATCTATTTCACTGTGAGCGTAATCAGCGTTCACCAGTACTAAATCTGCATCATAAACTCCTAAGGGGGTAACTACCTGTTTTATTTGCTTATCTTCCACTTCAAAAGAAATTACAGGTTCGTTGAATTTGAATTCCGCTCCATAAGCTAAAGCTAATTCATATATGGAATGGATTACTTTTCTCATACCTCCTTCTGGATAGAAAACACCTAAGGTCAGATCAATATGGGACATGATATGGTACATGGAAGGAGTGTTTTGGGGTGATCCTCCTAGAAATCCAATGGAATACTCCACGATTTTACGGGCTTCATCACTTTCAAAACGTTTATTTACAAAATGTTCTAGGCTTTCTAAAATATTGAGTCTTATTCCCTGTAAAAGTAGCTTGCCATTTAAAAAATCAAAGATAGAACGAAAATCTTTATATAACATTTCTTTTACTGAAGATTCATACAATTTCTGGGCAGATTCCAAGTATTCCTTTAGTTTTTCTCCACCATTTTCTTCAAAGGCATCGAAGAGTTGATAATTTTCTTCTAAATCAGAAGCAATATCCACCACTTTGGTATCATCAAAGAAAACACGATAAGAAGGATCCAGTCTTTTTAATTCAAAAAGATCTTCCGGTTTTTTGCCAAACTCTGCAAAAAAATCCTCATAAACATCAGGCATTAAATACCAAGAGGGACCCATATCAAAATTAAATCCATTTTCACTATATACACTGGCTCTTCCCCCTGGAGATTCATTTTTTTCTAAT
This sequence comes from Methanobacteriaceae archaeon, assembly GCA_003558085.1. Taxonomy (GTDB): domain Archaea; phylum Methanobacteriota; class Methanobacteria; order Methanobacteriales; family Methanobacteriaceae; genus Methanobacterium_F. Next base: position 7,390 of record PWMT01000091.1, on the reverse strand, counting down.
ACCATGACTTCATGTCCTTCTTTAGCAAATAAAGCTGCAGCAGATAAACCTCCAAAACCAGATCCTACAACAATCACTTTCATTTTATCACTCAGTAAACCTATTCTTGAATAAGTATCTTATGTATTATTACTATATATAAATTTTTAAATTTAACTTATTTCTGTTTATATTGAAGTATTTTTATTTAATAATGAATATAAAGTAATTTAAACCTTAATTTTAGAACAATTAACTATGATTAAGTTTATTTATATCAGTATTTAGTTTGTATAATTACTAACTATTATGGAAGGTTTTATTTAAACTTTACTTAAATGTTGGTAAGCTTAGATTAATGCTAACTAAGATACTAGTTTAATGTAAAGTCAATATTCTTAAAAATGAGGTACCCCTAAAATTAAAAAAGGAAAAAATTTACTAAAAATAGATTATGTAACAGTTTCCACCATGTTATGGTTTAATCAAGCTTGAATCTTTTTTAAAGACTTATTAGCTGCTTTTTTAAAATCTTTATCCCCTTTGCGGCGTGCTTTTTTTATAGGGTCAATGGCTGCTTCATCCTTAAGGTCCCCTAGAGATCTTACTGCTGCTAATCTAACCCCCCAATCATCATCAATTAACATTTTAATTAGGGGTTGAACTGCTTTTTTATCCCCTAACTCTCCTAAGGATCTAGCAGCTACTTTCCTAACTCCCCAATCATCATCATCTAAAGCTAAAATAAAATGATCCACCGTTGCAGGATCTCCTATTTTATTTAAGGCGAAAGTAGCATAGCGAAGAGTTTCACCATCTTCCTGATTTAAAACTTTGATTAAAGGTTCTACTGCTTCTTTACCCATTTTACCTAAAGCTTGTGCTGCTTTAAAACGTACTTGTGGATTTTCATCTCTTAATGCATCTATAAGGGGAGTTATTGATGCTTCTTCCTGCATCTGGGCTAAATCATCAGCAGCCTTTTTGCGAATTTCTGGATCTTCGCTTTTTAAATTAATAATAGCTTCATCTAAAACCATTTTTGTAGAATCATCATTATCGCTCATGTGATATCATCCCCTATCATTAGATATAATTATATTATGCTTAATTACAATTCCTATAATATGTATTTTGGCTGCAAAAGTTACACCAATAGGGGATAAATATAGTCTAAATCAGATATATATATTTAAATTAATATTATATCCTTATAAATAGCAGTTAAATCATACTAATTTGCATTATGGTAAAAAAAATGGATGATCTGATTAAAATAATTAAACTAGGTAGAATTCAGTTTTTAGTAGCTGGTTTTATACTTTATTCATTAGGTGGACTTTTAGCTGCCTTGGTTATTGATGATTTCTCCTACTTTAGATTTATATTTGGTTATATGGTATTAATGCCTGCCCATTTATCAGTATCCTATAGCAATGACTATTTTGACTTGGATGCTGATCTTTTTAGTGAAGTAACCCAATTTACTGGTGGTAGTGGTATTTTACAAGATAATCCGCACCTAATAAATTTTTCCTATAACTTCGCCTTGTTCTTAATTTTTAGCTCCATTTTTCTTTCCTTATTATTTGCCTGGTATTATTCCACTTTAGTATTTTTTTTATGGGCGGTCTTTGGTAATCTACTAGGATGGTATTATACTGCCCCTCCTTTACAATTATCTTATCGTGGTTTAGGTGAAATAGGCACCATTTTAACCGGATTAATAATTCCTGGTTTTGGTTATCTGGCCCTAACTGGCCATATAGATCAAACTATAATATTATTTTCTATCCCATTAATGATCTTCCAGTTATTATTTATTTTAAGTGTGCAGATCCCTGATAAAGAGGCGGATACCCTAGGCGGTAAAAAGAATTTGATTGTAAAATATGGTCGAAAATTAGGATTTAAATTAATGGGTTTAAGTTCTCTAGCTGGATCTTTAATACTGATAAGTTTAATTATAAGCGGATTTTTCCCTGCAGTTATTGATTTTCGAATTATAGCAGGAATATGTATGCTGTTAGTAGTACCCAACATATATGGGTTTATAAAAAAACCAGAAGACCCTCAGCAAGCCACTCAATTATCTTTTATAATTTTAAATGCACTAGTCTTAATGGGAGTTTTAACTGCAATTTATTTTGCTTATCTAATTATAATTTAAATTAATTTCCTATTTAATAGTATTTTAAAATATAATATCCGGATATAAGCTTATTCATCCCTAATTATTAATAATAATACTCCCGGGTCTTTTAAAACCCGGGAATAATTTTTTAATATCCTAAAAAAAAGGATATATTTATATGGGTAGTTGGAGATATAACGAACAATTTACTTATTTGTTCTCTAAATGATATTTAATAAGTAATTTCAGGATTAGTTTTAAAAGTTATCATGAATTTATAACCATAGTTTTCGGAGTCTTTAAATGATTAAGCTCAAATCAAACTCACTTATGGATGGAGTGGAAATGATTGATCTAGCACTTCAAATAAATGATTACCTCATCATTTCTGATCTGCATTTAGGATATGAGCATTCTTTAAATAGAGAAGGATTTATGATACCTAAATTCCAGTTTGAAAAAATTTTAGACCGCTTAGAAGAAATAAAGCAATTAAGTCCCTGTGATAAAATAATTATAAATGGAGATCTTAAGCATGAATTTGGCAATATATCCTGGCAGGAATGGAAAGAGGTGAAAAGTTTTTTAGAGTATCTACAGGATAACTTCACTGAGGTAATACTCATAAAAGGTAATCATGATAATTTCACCCGGTATATCAGTGATAAAATGGGCCTGGAAATGAGGGATCACTTTTCCTTGGAAAATTTTTTATTACTACATGGTCATCAGCTACCAGATCTAAATCAATTTAAAGAGAAATGTCTAATAATCGGACATGAACATCCCTGTATAGGACTTCGAAATGGAGAAAGAGTGGAGAAGATTAAATGTTTTCTTAAGGGATATTTAAAAGATAGAGAACTGATAGTTATGCCCTCCTTTAATTTTATATCAGAAGGATCAGATATTCTCCATGAAAAACTCCTCTCACCTTTCTTAACCCGGCAAAGCATAGATAATTTCAAGGTTTACGGTGTGGAGGACTTTGAAATTTTTCCTTTTGGAAGAGTAAATGATTTACTACAAGCTAGCACCAAGTTTATATAATTTTTTCATTCAAAAATAATGTTTAATTATTAAAGGAATACTATAAAGCTGATATTAAGTCTAAAAATTTTAAAGAGATATTATGATAACTAAACAGAGTAAAGTATATTCTGATAAAGAAATTCACGCTAATCTAAATCCCTGGGTAAGTAAATGGTTTAAGAAAAACTTTGAAAGCTTCACTCCAGCTCAAAAATATGCTATAATGGATATTAATCTTAAAAAAAATGTGCTGGTTTCCTCTCCTACAGGTTCAGGTAAAACCTTAACTGCCTTCTTATCCATACTCAGTCAACTAACCGATCTTTCTAGTAAGAGAGAATTAGAGGATAAAGTGTACTGTATTTATATTTCTCCACTTAAAGCTCTGGATAATGATATAGAAAAAAATTTAGAGGAACCTTTAAGAGAAATAGAGAAAATAGCTGGTAAGGAATTAGGTATAAGAAAAGCAGTGCGTACCGGTGATACACCTCCCTCTAGAAGGGCGGCTATGTTAAAAAAACCACCACATATCCTGATTACCACTCCCGAAACTTTATCCATATTACTAGTAGCCCCTAAATTTCGGGAAAAGCTTTCTATGGTAAAATATGTTATAGTAGATGAAATTCACTCCCTGGCTGAAAATAAAAGAGGAGTGCATCTTTCTTTGAGTCTAGAAAGACTACAACATCATATTGGCACTTTTACCCGTATAGGTTTATCGGCTACTGTATCGCCCCTGGAAAAAGTAGCTAAATTTTTGGTGGGATATGAATATGGCCAGGTCAGGGATTGTCTTATCGTGGATATTAATTACTTGAAAAAATTGGATATGGAAGTTATCTGCCCGGTGGATGATATCATTGCTGCTGATCCAGAAGAAACCAATACCGCCATGTATGATCTGCTGGATCATCTTATACAGGACCATAAAACTACCTTAATTTTCACCAATACCAGGAGTGGTACTGAAAGCATTGTATATAATCTTAAAAAACGTTTTAAAGATAATTACCATCAAGAAAATATAATGGCCCATCACTCCTCTCTTTCTAAGGAAATGCGCTTAGAAGCTGAAAATAAATTAAAAGAAGGGAAATTGAAGGCTGTGGTCTCTTCCACCTCTTTAGAGTTGGGTATTGATATTGGATATATCGACTTGGTTATACTGGTCAGTTCACCTAAATCTGTTTCCAGAGCTTTACAACGAATTGGTCGTAGTGGTCATCGCTTACATGAGAAATCCAAGGGTCGGATGTTGGTAGTGGATCGTGATGATTTATTAGAATGTTCTTTAATCTTAAAAAATGCTTTAGAAGGAAACATTGATTCTATAAATATTCCCACTAACTGCTTAGATGTTTTATCCCAACATATCTATGGAATGGCTATTGAAAATAAATGGGACATAGATTATGCTTTGGATGTAATTCAAAAGAGTTATTGTTATCAGCAATTATCTAAAAAAGATTTCAGGAGTGTTTTAAGTTATATGGCTGGTGAATATACCAGCCTGGAAGATAGATATGTATATGCTAAGATTTGGGTGGATTATGAGGAGAACTTATTTGGTAAACGAGGAAAACTTGCACGCATGCTTTACTCCACCAATATTGGAACTATACCTGACCGTACTGCAGCAGTGGTTAAGTGTGCTGGAAAAGTGGTGGGTCGTATCGAGGAAGAATTTATGGAAAAACTACGCAAAGGAGACACCTTTGTTTTGGGCGGTAATATTTATCGTTTTAATTATGCAAGAGGAATGAGCGTTAACGTCAGTCCATCTTCAGGACCTCCAACAATTCCTTCTTGGTTTTCCGAACAATTACCACTTTCTTTTGATTTGGCAGTGGATATTCAACGATTTAGGGATATAATGGATGGTAAGTTTGACTATGGTAGGAGTAAAAAAGAAATCCTAAAATTCATTCACGACTATTTATACGTGGATTACAATGCAGCCCACTCTATTTATCAATATTTTAAAGAACAGTACCTCTATGCACATATACCCAGCAATCGCCGTTTGCTAGTAGAATATTATACTGGTTTTGGTGGTAGAAAATTCGTGGTTTTCCATAGTTTGTTTGGCCGAAGAGTAAACGATGCCCTGTCCCGGGCTTTAGCCTATATAATCGCTAAAAAATATAAAAGAGATGTGATGATATCAGTATCCGATAATGGATTCTATTTAAGTTCTGAAGGGAAAATTGGTGGGTTGGAGGCCTTTAAAAAATTGAATTCGGAAAATCTGGAGGATATTTTGATTAAGGCTATAGATAAAACCGAGACCTTGGCCAGTAGGTTTCGCCATTGCGCTGGTAGATCTTTAATGATACTTCGACGTTATAAAGGTCAGGAAAAGTCTGTGGGTCGTCAGCAAGTTAAAGGGAAAATATTGTTAAAATTTGTTAAGGATTTGGATGATAATTTCTCCATACTGCAAGAAGCACGTAGAGAAGTAATTGAAGATTATATGGATGTTAAGAATGCTCAAAGAGTTTTAGGTTGGATAGAAAGTAAGCAGATGGAAATTAAACAGTTCAACACCAAAATTCCCTCACCCTTTGCTTTTAATCTGGTAGCACAAGGTTACTTGGATGTTTTAAAATACGAGGAAAGAATAGAATTTATTAAAAGAATGCACCAAGCTATTGTAAAAGAAATCAGTGAATAATTTTATTTGCTGGTTTTCTTGGATATAACCAGCATTTCATTTCCTCCTCGACGAAACTGATAATCCACAGGAACAAGCTGGGCCTGATAATTTAAGGGTAAATTCTGGATTACTTTATCCACCATTACTGATTTTTCTCCTTTATGTTTTACCAGGGGATACAATCTTAGTTGGTTTTTAGTAACCCTTATCATCTCCTGCACTGCTTTTAAATGAAAATCAGCGCTAAGTCGATGATCATAAATAAATAGTAAGTGGGCACAGAGCACTAGATCAAAACTATTATCTGCAAAGGGTAAGTCAATTAAATCTGCTTTTAGGTATCTTTTTCCCCATCCCTTTTGGTAGTCTCTAGCAAATTCTTGACAGGATTGCATGCGATGTTTTTTAAGTTCTTCCAGATCTTTAAAAAAGTACCACTCAAAATGATTCTGCAAGGGCTGTAGGGAATCCACCAAGACTTGGAGGTGTTGCTTACACATTTTCTCTAAAAATTCTGGAGTCTTATCGTACTTTAAATCTACGGCGATACTCTTAAGATGATTTTTAAACATGTAAGCCGTGAATGAACTGGCACCTGCAGCACAGTCAAGAATATTCCAGTTATTTAATTCTTTAAGATCCAGATTAAACATTTTTAAATATTCTAACCAACTGCGACCGATAAATATAGGTCCTTTAAGTGTGGTTTTCATTTACATCCCTACTAATCCTAATTTTAATTTGTTATTTTGTATAAGTCACTTTTTTAATTCTGCTTTTATGATTAATTAAATGGTATGTTCGGTTACTAATTATGCTTATAGATATAGCTAATTTTAAAATTTATATTTGAACCGATAAATTTATATAGGAAAACATGGGAATATAATTATGTGTGTGGTATGCACACATCACCCCCAATTTGCAGTTTTCAACGTATTATCTATTTATTTTGTTGAAAGCTGAAAAAAATTTAGGCTTCCAGAGATAACACCTCCCTTTTTCACTCCTAACAACCCCTAAATTTTCTCTGGAAGCCTACTTTTATTTACTAAAATAAAACGACTTTTTTTCCAATTAATAACCATATTGAAATATTATGGCTGATTATTACCTTGATATAAATACTAATATAGTTTAAAAATTTTAATTTCACCTTGAAAAAAATAAAAAATAAGAATTAAGTTTTTACCGTGCTTCTCCATCCCTACAGAAGTATCCCATGGGTTCACCATCAGCCAGATTATATTCCTTCCATGTTGGGCATTCATTACACTGGCACATTTTATCAGGATCGAGACCATCACAGGTTGCTGTTCCCTGGGCACAATATAATCCTGGAACCATTTCCGGTTCAGGCATCATATCTTTCTCCATCATCTCTGGCAACTTTTCCTGTACTTTCTTCTGTTTTTCTTTAACACATTCACTCTCAGCTTGAACTGGGCAGGTATTACATATACATTTTTGCAGGTTTTCCATATTAAATTCTACTTTAGACAAATTTTCACCCCCTTTTCTTGACATATATTAATATATGTCAAGAAAAGGGGGTGAAAATTTGTCTAAAGTAGAATTTAATA
>PWMT01000044.1 GCA_003558085.1 Methanobacteriaceae archaeon | reverse complement strand
TAACCTGGTCTGATGATGGATCTTCAAGTATAGAGATTGCTGTTAGTTCTGAAGCCAGTGCCTGGAAAAGTGATATTATGGGAAATGAAAAATCAGTGGAAATAAAAAATGATATTATTGAGCTGGAAGTAGATAATGAACCCCTTTATTTATTAGTAGAAGATAGTAGTTATCTAGAAGCAATACAAAATGTTGCAAAAAATAAAGAGGTTTACGCAAGTTCTAAAGGTGATGATAGAGGAAGTAATCCCCAGGCGATTGTCAGTGGTAATTATCAAGTAGAAATAGAAGGTGATAGTCAATATCTTCCGCTTTTAATATGTCAGGAAAAGATGAATAATTTAGTTTTAGATAGAATAAATGAAGAGGATAAAAACTTTATACTTGATAATTATACTGAAATTTCTTTAAAGAAAGCTGAAAAAATAGACCAAAAAAGTGTAGAATTAGCAGGAATAGATAAAAATAAAGTTTTTGGAGAATATAGATTAAGTGTTGAAGATAAAGAAAATAGAAGTAGTATTATATATAATTTACTGGAATTAATCAGAGACCAGCACCCTGATATTTCTTCAATGAGTGAGATAACTCCAGAAAATTTAAAATCACTTATAGATAAACCTGTATATATGAGAAAAGAAATGCCTAGATTTATTAGAAATGAAATTAGAGATATTATTAAAGAAACCGGTTATGGAAGAAAAGAAGCTACTACAGATTATAGTAAACATTTTGGAATCCAAAGCTGGTATATAAGTAATGAACCACAAAATGCATGGCTGGAAATAAATTTAGAAGAAAAATATAAATTGGAAGAAATTAAGATATATAATGGATTTACCTGGGGAGAAGAAATTATAGGTGATTTCAAATTAAAGTACCTAAAGGATGGAGAATGGGTAGATATTCCACAAGGTGAAATAACCGGAAATGAAAAATCTGAAATAATTATAAATATATTTGAAGACATTATAACTGATAAAATAAGGTTAGAATCAATGACAGATAAAGAATTTAGAATAAGAGAAATTGAAGTTTTAGGCTTCTAATATATATTATATAATAATTTATATTAATTTTTTTGACAAAATAGTATGGGTTATATATAATAAATTTAATTTAATGGCAATTTTTATATTTTTCTATAAATTAATTAAAATCAATATATGAATACAGTAATAAGGGGGGATAATTTTAAAGAAACTGATAAGACGAGAAGAGATAACTGAGCAAAGGTTTTAGCTGAGATATTATTATAGATTTATAATATAAATGAAATTTAATTAGAAATATTAAGGAGAGATAAAAAAATGACTGATAATAATATAATAAAAATGTACACAGGAGACAATGTACCATTAGAGATGCATAAGGCCAGAGTAGTACAAAAATTAAATCTTCCTGATATTGATAAAAGATTTGAAGCAATAACAGAAGCAGGGAATAATACTTTTTTGCTCAATAATAGAGATGTATACCTGGATATGTTGACAGATAGTGGAGTTAATGCTATGAGTGATAGACAACAGGCAGCTATGATGATTGCCGATGATAGTTATGCTGGTTCTGAAACTTTTGCCAGATTAGAGAATAAAATAAAAGATATTTTTAATATGGATTTATTTTTACCTACTCACCAGGGAAGGGCCAGTGAAAATATAATTTCCCGAACTATGGTTAAGTCGGGTTCAGTAATACCAATGAATTATCACTTTACAACTACAAAAGCTCATATTGTAGAAAATGGTGGAACAGTAGAAGAAATTTATAATGATGAGGCCCTGAAAATCAATAGTACATATCCTTTTAAAGGTAATATAAATTTAGAAAAACTGCAGAATCTTATTGATGAACATGGTGCAAATAATATTCCTTTTGTTAGAATAGAAGCTGGTACAAACCTGATTGGTGGACAACCTGTTTCTCTAAGTAATATGCGTCAAGTTCGTAAAATATGTGATAAATATGGTATTAAGATTGTTTTTGATGCCAGTTTATTGCAGGATAATTTGTATTTTAACAAATGCAGGGAAGAAATATGTAAAGATATGAGTATTAAAGAAATAACTCATGCAATCTCTGAAATATCTGATATCATCTATTTTTCTGCCCGTAAATTGGGTAATGCCAGAGGAGGAGGAATTTGCACAGATGATCAGGATTTATATTATAAGATGAGAGAGTTATTACCTCTATATGAGGGTTTCCTTACCTATGGTGGAATGTCTGTAAGAGAAATGGAAGCAATTACGGTTGGTTTAGAAGAAACAATGGATCTTAATATGATTAATCAGGGTCCACAATTTATAGCATATATGGTTGAGGAACTAAAAAAGAAAGGTATTCCTGTTGTAACACCTCCAGGTGGACTGGGTTGTCATGTTGATGCTATGGCCTTCCTTGATCATGTACCTCAGACTAAATATCCAGCAGGTGCTCTGGCAGCGGCATTTTATATAGCCAGTGGTATTAGAGGAATGGAAAGGGGAACACTCTCAGAACAAAGAGATGAGGATGGTAATGAAACCATTTCTAATATGGAATTACTTCGTCTGGCTATGCCCAGAAGAGTCTTTACCTTATCTCAGGTTAAGTATGCTGTTGATAGATTGAGCTGGTTATATGATAATCGTAAGTTAATTGGAGGATTAGAGTTTACCGAGGAGCCCAGAGTTTTACGCTTTTTCTTTGGTAAGTTGAAGGCAGATTCCAACTGGCAAAGTAAATTGGTAGACAAATTCAAGGAAGATTTCGGTAACAGTCTTTAAAAAAAGAAATAGGATAAGATCTGTTTAAACATAGATATAAAAAAAAGCCCGGAGAATAATGTTTCTTATTATAATAATAATGTACAATAGTTAATTAAATCGAGGAGGAAGAATACTATTTGTATTGCTATGTTAAGGAGTTGTTTGTAATGAACAAGAAACTGTGGTCAGGGATTCATTACCGGAGGAAACCGGGTTTTTACATTGTAGTAAAACGGTAATTTAGACAAAAAAAAACAGCCCTGAAGGCTGTTATATAAACAGAACTGACGATCGGACTTGAACAGATAACTTGCTGATTAAGTAAGACATTTACCTTCCAGCCTGTTTTATAAAAAAGTAAAGATTGCTGTTATGACAGTATTAATATAAACCTTGTAATAAAATATGTTACCATTCACTACAAAACAAACAATCTACAGGAAATAATTAATAAAGAAATTAGATATTAAAAATATCCCGGAGTAACCCGGGATATTTTATTGCAGTCAAATTGCAGTAAATTATTCTGAATAGTTCATAATCTCATAATATTATTTTTTATGATGTTTTAGTAAAGTCTTATTAATCAGTTTTTGTAAAAACATATCATTTACAGTTGTGCATGTTAAATAAATTTTTTCTGATTTTAATAAATAAGATTTTACACTAAGAATTCTATAACTATCACCCTGTAAATTTATTATTTCACATTTATGGACTATTTAATGTAAAATTGCTGTTGTAATAGCTGGATCAGCAACCCACACGGGGGTAGCTCACATGACCCTGAAGAATGAAATAGAGTTTAGCCTATTAATATCTATTATTAGATAGTTGATATTTTTGATAATATGCCATTTTGATTGCAGTTATAATAGGGAGGTTGTAAAATTAAGATATTAAAAAAAGGAATATTTTAAAATATCTTGAATAAAATAAATATAACTTGTTTAAAAAAGAGATTTTATGTTTATTTCTGAAAATTAATATATTTGATATTTATTCTTCTAATAGAATTATTTTTTTTAAACGGATATAGAACTGAACATATTTTAACAATTCAAATAGAGGGTGAAAGTGAAGTAACATCAACAGGAGGGGGTATCATGAATTTGAAAAAGAAAAAATAATTGATATAAAAGATTCTCCTGAAAAATATTATAAATATAGCCACTAGGAATTAAATAGTTAAAAGAACAGCAGAACAAAAATTTATTAGATAGAATAAAAATTAAAAACATTAGTAATTTACTTTTTCAAATAATTAAAATAAAAGAAGATAATTTGGGAGGGGAAAAATGATAACTTCTATTAAGAATAAAATTATATATATACTTTCAAACAAAACCAGTACTGAGATAAGAAAACATTATAAAATTACTGGAATAATTATAATAGTTATCAGTATTTTGAGTATAGGTTTTTTTGTATATCAAATTGGGGGTACAAAAGAAGCATATTTACACTTAATGTATATTCCTGTAATATTTTCTGGTTTTTTATTTGGTCCAAAAGGTGGTCTAGTGGCTGGAATATTAGGTGGCCTGGTTTTAGGACCTTTTATGCCTCATAATGTAGCTAATCAAATACCTCAAGAAACTATAATTTGGATATATAGAACAGTATTTTTTGTGATAATTGGAATAATTAATGGAGGCTTATTATCTTTTCTTAATCTGCATAATAATATATTACATAATACACTAAATAAAATGTCTAATGATTATGGTCAATTTGTCAAAACAATAAATACTATGGTAGAAAAAAAAGATGAATACACAGGAGATCACTGTAAACGGGTAGCATATAATGCTTACTTAATTGGGCAGGAACTTGAATTTTCTCAAACTAAAAATCATCTTCTATACTGGACAGGTTTCCTGCATGATATAGGAAAAATAGGTATACCGGAAAGTATATTACTTAAACCTGGAAAATTAGATGAGAAAGAATATGAAGTAATAAAAAAGCATCCAAAAATAGGTTTTAAAATTTTAAAATCTCTTTCTAAGGAATTTAAACAAATTGCAAAAGGAGTAAGACATCATCATGAACACTGGGATGGAAGTGGTTATCCGGATGGGGTGTCAAATAATAAAATACATGAATTTGGTCGAATAATATTTGTTGTTGATGTTTTTGAAGCGTTGACCAGTAATCGTCCCTATAGAGAACCTATGGGTAAAGAAAAGGCTTTAAATTATATAAAAGAAAATAAAACCTCTTATTTTGATCCTGAAATAGTTTCAATTTTTGAAGATTTATATATTAAAAATAAAATTATTATTCAAGAAAACCCCAGGCTGGAATTAGAATTACCAATTAATTATAATCTGGAATTGATTTGGAATAATATAACTGAATTTAATTTTCTAGACCATGGAATAATTCAAAATGATTTTCTTTTGAATATTATGGAAAAACAAATAAACAAAATAAAAAAATATAATTAATTTATATATTACCATAGAGGTCATATTCCAACTTTATATAAACAAAGGTATTGGTAATAATATGAGTGAAAAATTAACTTTACTGCAGATTAATGATACCCATGCTTATCTGGAAAGTCATCATGAGTTGTTCTGGAATGGAAAGGAAGCATTATATAAAGAGGTAGGTGTTTATAGAATTTGCAGGCAGAAAACCCCCGCCATTTATCTAAATATGAAGATAGATTAGCTAAGTTGCAAAAAGTACTTGCTAGAAAAGAAGAAGGTTCTAACAATTGGAAGAAGATTAAAACTGAAATTGCTAAATTGCATGAGAAGATTAAAAATGTCCTTAAGGATTTTTTACATAAACATAAAGCTGATTGGTATAATAGAGTTTTTCATAAAGTAGATAGGTTTTTTGCTAGCACCCAAAAATGCAGTGAATGTGGTACTAAAAACCCCAGGCTCAAAGACTTATCCATCAGAGAATGGACTTGTGGAGAGTGTGGAGCGAAACATGAACGGGATGAAAACGCTGCTATTAATGTCCTAAAACAGGGTTTGAAAGAACTAGCTTTGGCTAATTAATATATATTATTACAGTCCCGAGGGGCGTCCGGGACTATAAAAGCCTTTGGAGAGACTATAAGACCACCTGGATATAGCTTTTCACAGCTGTTTTCTAGACCCAAGCAAATGTGGCACGTCTCAATGAATGAGGAATCTCCTCTTTAGGAGAGAATCCACGTGGGCTTGCCCCGTGGAGCGTCAAGTTTGAATGCTAGATT
>PWMT01000098.1 GCA_003558085.1 Methanobacteriaceae archaeon | reverse complement strand
GCGTCGCTTTGGCGTCAAGTGCGTTTATCACACCCGCCTCGCCTACGAGGTCGGTCTGGTGGGCGGCGTTGTCGTGCGCGTTTGGATCACGTGGATCACCGCTGTCGTCTAACGTTGCATCGCTGACAGAGTTGTTAAGTTGCAGAAGCGTCAAAGTCCCCGTAAGCTCTGTCCATGCTACTGACACAAGGCTCGATATCGCCTGTGCAACCCGCTGTGCTGTCCATGCCCGGCGTGTGGTTGCCGTCCCCGCCTCGGCTTCAACCTGGCTCACCGTATCCGCTTCCCAAGGTCTTGAAGCGCCAGCCAAATCCCCGCCATGTGCAGGCTCTGTGCCCACGTGAGAATCGAACTCGGTCTTTGTAGCCTGCTGTTCATTATCAACGTTTCCTAATCCAACCTGCGTCTTTGTCACGCTATGCGGGTTTGTTATATCAGCTTCGTGATCGTCCAGATTACCTTGCACCAGCGCAATTGCATCGTCCGTCTCGCCAAAACGATTCATCAGGTCAATTTGATTGCCGATCTGGCCAGAAATGCTACCCCATTCCGCACGTCTGGTCACCTCACCGGTGTCAGTGTCAATATCCATATCTGATAGCATCTTCGAGAGCGCCTGAAAGTTCCTGCGCACTTCCTCGAGTGTCTTCGGAGTAGGGTTTATACGCTGAACCATTACTTTTGCCTCCCGCTAACGCGAGACTCAAGCACTATATTCTCTACTGCCCAGGGCTCACTAACATCAGAAGACGACAGCTTCAAAGCAATGACACCGCCACGCACCCGCCTTCGTATTATCTGCTGGCGACCACCAACAGAACAAGTGCCTGAAGCCGCAGCACTCCCCTCTGATATATTCTGAAATGCATCTTTGGTATAAACCATCCAATCTACCGGGCCACTATCTTCATCAAGCACAATCCATATTGCCTGTAAAATACCCATAGTTAGCTCACTGCCACCAGCACGCATGGGCGGATAAAGAATGTAAACGTCAACATCTTTGCCACAATCATTGCCTGTTTCCCTGTCAAACTGTCTGAGTTGGCCGTCAGTGCATATTTCCACCCGCCTACGTATGTCGGCGTCATTAGAGTTCAAGAAGACTGTGTGCTTCGGTCTGACGTCTGTGTGGAACGTGTCAGGAAATAAACCCATAGTTCTGAAGTCAAGAAACCATGCCTTTGTTTCTGTGGTGTTCGATTGAACAATATAGACTCCGTCCTCCAACACATCCCATGTAAGATCGATGTCAAATGGGCGGTCAATCTCCCTGAACATACGAGGGATAAAACCCTGACTTAAATTTTCCAAACCTTCTCTGCCGAACCGATACAAGTCATTGCCGTCAGAAAACAAAACGCTCCCCATGCCATCTAAAGTCAACGATTTGTCAGAGAATACACCGATATTGTCGGCTACACGTTGTGCTCTACCCTCTTTCATGTTCTCCGGAACCACCCTGAGCGACGTTTCGCAACCCACCATCAAACGCCCGTCATTCATGGAAGCGACCGCCTTTATCTTATCCTGCGTTCCTATCCTGCTCATAGCAGCACTCATAGGATCAGGCATTTTTGCATCCCAATCTTCTGGGTCGTCTATTCGGGAAGCATACCATTTTGACGGCTGATTGCCCAAGCCACCAAATACAATTCGATTTTGATGAACACAAACAGATGCAGGTTTACTATGAGCTTTACCTTCCCGAGCTATCCAATGACCCACCTTTCCTGTTCGAGCATCTAATTTCCGACCAATGAGAGTTCCATCCTCTGGCGCTTCAAATCGCTCTTCATGGTAATTTTGGGGGTGTTGAAGGCCATCGGCTATCCACCAGTCCGTAGGGGTTTCAGGATCGAAGTCACCCCTGTCTGATATGTTCCACCCGGTGTATTGACTCTCATTCTGCATCTTCTCCGTAGTAAGGCCAACCCCTTCAGCAGAATCATTAAGGCCGGAGAGTTCAATGTCCCAAAAAGAATTTGTTACCGTAGCGTTAGTGCTTCTACCTACAAGCCCCCCAACATACTCAACACCAGAATTTTCACCGCTCAATACGCGCCCTTTTGAATAACAATTTTCAATCGTACCAGCCACATAACCGGCCAGACCACCGAGGACAAACACATCACCAAAAACATTACCATGTGCATAACAATCTTCCAACTTTGCTCCGCCCACAACTTCGCCTGCCAACCCGCCGACGGAACCACGAACCGGGTGTATACCTGATGCGCGCACATCTTCTTTGGCGTTACTCTTTTGAACAGTTGAACTGCCCTCGATAATCCCGCAAAGCCCCCCTATACAACCAATGTGGCCTAAAACTCTTACTTCTGATGAACAACTATTTATAGTCGAGGTGTTGTTACTCTCGCCATACACATAGCCTACAAGGCCACCAACCTCAGACCTCTCTTTCTCTGTATGTGATACGACTTCACCTTTTACATGGCAATTCTTTACAATTCCGCCGTCCATACGTCCAATTAAAAGTCCTACACGTTGCTGACCGAGCACATAACCGGATTCTATATTCACATCGTATATTTCAGCACCATTTGTGTAACCAAAAAGACCATCATTCCACGTCCCCATCATGTCAACTTTCAAACCGTTTATGCTATATCCCTGTCCATATAACTTCCCGGTAAAAGGTTCATGCCCATCACCTATTGGTTGCCAACCGTTCTCGCCCAAAAGCATATCAAAACCGTCTGTATCTTCGTCAAGATCGTTGCCTAAATGATAGTCGCCATCAAGGTCATACCTTATTTCAAACAACTCATCCCACGTTTGTATCGCGGTTGATTCCACACTGGGACTTTCGGTATCCGGCAAATCATCTAACGATGGCTCAGTATATGATACATCCATCACAATATACAACCTTCCTTTATATCCTACGAGCTTAACACCCCCTACCAAATCGCTTGTTATATCCTCGCCAAAGTCATCTGTGGTGTATTTTGTCAAGCCGCTGCCTGGATCATCCCCTACCCAAATACCCTCCGTTGTCGCTATTGCCAAGGCCATGCTATTGTCAAAATGATCCGAATAGAAAACGGTGTAATCTAATATATCACCTGTTACAGAAGACAGGTTTTGCAACCCCCCTCGATGGCCGCCTCTTGCCCTTCGGTGTGCATACCCTTCTCCGGTTTTCTCAACAATATCAAAAGCCCTGATATTTGCCATGTCAGGCGCAGTTCCTTCCGGTTGCATCCGGTATGCAGTTGCTTTTGAAACCCCACGCAGAGGAAACTGCAACACATTAGTAACAATACGATGTTCGCCTTCTGTTCTTGTTTGAGTCATTTTTGCCACCCGGCAAACTCAGTTTGCCCATATAGTTGTTCGATCGCCCAGGGATTATCACCACCATCTATTCTAATCCCTATTACGGGCGCACGCAACTTACGCCTTATTATCTGGCTAAACACCTTGCTGACAGTTACTTCCCTGTCAGGATTCGCATCAATGACTTCCTGAAACGTTCTACCGCTCGTTATTTTTACCGTGACCTCGCCGCTATTCTCGTCCAACACAATCCACAGCCTTGAAAGTAATCCAATTGCAAGGTCTGTACCGGCAGTTGCCAAGGGCGGGTAGACCGCGTAGGAGTCTATCGAACTTCCCAAATCTGTGGTTATGCCATCTCTTTGCCGTATCACATTCCCGTCTGCTACCTCAAGCCTCGAGCGGCTATCGCTCTCTTCGGTATCAAAAAAAGTAGTTCGCAAGGGGAAAAACCCGCTGTAAGTATCGGGGAAAAGCCCCATCGTGCGCATATCAACAAACCAGCCACGACTCTCATCATTAACCCCATCAACATAGCTCTGAACAATGTAAACCCCGTGATGTACCGGATCCCACGTCATGTCAATCTCGAACCCCCCCGGGAAACCTTCAAACATACGGGGGACAACGTTGGTCGAAAGATTCTGCAACCCCTCCTGTGCATTGAACGTGTAAAAATCATGCCCATCGGTGAAGTAAAGATTATTGCGATCATCGACACACCATGCCGTACTGCTATAAATACCCACTGAATCCGATACTGTCTCAATCGTTCCCCCGGCCATCGGGTCGCCTATCATAATATAGATCGAAGTCTTACACCCAACCACCAAATAGTCGCCCTTGATCGGTGCAAGCGCGGTGATTGTCTCGCCGATGTTGCTGCCTCTTACGGCGGCTGACGCATCTGTTTTTCCACTATCGAAATCAAGCGGGTTGTCAACCCTTGACATTATCCAGTGGCGCGGGTTCCCGATATGCCCCCCCAAAACAATTCTCTGCCGATATACCGTGACAGCATTCGGACGACGCACAGCAGAGCCACCCCTAAGCCTCCACAATGACCAGACATCCGTACCGGGGTCCCATACCTTCCCCATGACAACATGACTTACCGGAACAATATCGGGGTCTTCCCACCACAAACGAGGGTAATCGTTTCCGTCTTCAAGGTACCACTTGTAGGGCGGGGGATCAGCTGGCTCGTAATTATCCTTGTTCACAATATCCCACCCGGTATAATTCGGCAACGATTGCATCCCTGCTGTGGTGGCGTATTCGGCTCCCATTGCGTCTTCTGTAACACCAGAGGTTTCAATATCCCAAAAACAGTTGGAAGCATTAACCTGATACCCATCCCCGAAACCGTACAGATCACTATCGCCATCCACAACGGAAACATGTCCTGTGGAATAGCAATTGTTGATCGTTCCATAAACCATGCGGGCGCAGAACCCTGAAGCGCGACCCTTAAAAGCTTTGGCATCTCCATTAGCATAACAATTATTTATTGTCATATTTGTCGTTTCATAAAAAAAGCCGCCAATAAACCCGCCAGCCATGAATTCCAAAGCATAAATATCGCCTGTGGCAAAGCACTCCTCGATTTTCCCCCAAGAGCTTTCACTGCTCCCCAAAGACCCAATGAGTCCTCCCGCAACTCGTTCTGCTTCTACCGAGCACGAGGAGGAACATTGCTGGGCAATGGCAGGGAACGCTTCGGTATCGCCCCCCCCAAAATGCCCCATTAACCCACCAGCATGCCACCCCTCGCTTTTTATTGATCCAGAACTGTGGCAGTTCTTTACCGTTCCTCCTTGGACAAGTCCCGCAAGTGCTCCAGAACTATAATACCCCTTTATGTCAACCTCATTTAATTGAAGATCGTAAATCTCAGCCCCAATCGTATATCCAAACAATCCGTTACAGCTAGATGTGGGCCTATCAATTGTCAGCCCCGCAATGGTGTGGCCTTGTCCGTAGAACTTCCCGGCAAACTTGTTCTCGTTCCCGAGGTCGCCTATAGGAAGAGCGCCTGTCTCGCCGGAATGATAATCGTCATAACCATCTGTCGACCAGTCCATATCGTTTTCCAGCTTGTAAACACCATCAAGGTCATCCCAGATAGATGATAAATCATTCCAATCTGAAATAGGTATGGCTCCCTCTGGCGGATCGGTTATGTGTGGCAACTGCAAAGGGTCTTCTGGAATTTCTATATCTGGGAGTGTCACCACATACAGACGACCTTTGTATGGAATTAGACGTATGTGTTCAACCCCCTCCACATCATCGTAGAACGTCAGATTTGTCGGATCACTTCCTATCCACATCCCGTCTGTCGTTGCAACGCAAAGATACACACCCCCTGTGACCTCGCTACTGCGTAAAGTCACCACGTCAAGTATGTCACCTGTTACAGCCGATAGAATCTCATACCCACCACGTTGCCCCCCACGTGCCCGGCGTTCCCTGTAATCCCCTTCCCCCTCGACGATATCAAAAGCCCTCACGTTAGCGAGGTCGGGGGATGTACCCTCCTGCTGATTTCGGTATGGAGCTGCGGTATTAAGCCCTTTCAGGGGAAACCGCCAGTTGATTATTTTTCCATCAGGCATTGTTTACCTCATAGTTCGGTGTTCTGCCACCTTAAATCCCAGTCAGAATAGTATTCACGTGCTTTGGTTGTGGG
>PWMT01000120.1 GCA_003558085.1 Methanobacteriaceae archaeon | reverse complement strand
ATCATATTCGACTCCACTTGGTTTAATCACAAATAATCCTTTTTCTCTATCAATACCACTGACATTCCCCCAGGTATAAGTCACTAATCCATATTCAGGTAATTCCAGGTTAGCCTCTAAAACTTCTTTTTTTAGTTTTTCTAACATTTTTCTCCCTCCAGGAAATATCAAACATTCTCTTAAATTATGATCAATAATTTAGCTTATTTAATAACTAATTATATTAATGAGTTATTTGATCTTATAATAAATTTCATTCCATTTAAGTTCTTTTTTGAATTCATTTACTTCAGTTTTATCATCAATTGCAAGGAATTCAATGTCTGCAATTTCTGCAAAATCACGTAAATGATCAATAGTAACTGCTTTAGAGAATCCAGTATGGTGGGCTCCACCTGCATAAATCCAGGATTCTACTGCTTTTTGTAAAGTAGGCTCTGGTTTCCAGAAAACTCTAGCAACTGGCAATTTAGGCATTTCATTTTCTGCTTTTTCAACTTGAACTTTATTGACTATCATTCTAAACCTATTACCCATATCTATAACTGTAGCATTAACTGCCGGGCCAGAATCAACATCGAATACCAGTCTGGCAGGGTCTCCTTTGCCCCCAATACCCAATGGATGGATTTCTAAATTAGCTTTACCATGAGCAATACTTTCACAGATCTCAAGCATATGAGCACCTAGAACCTTAGTATCTTTGGGATCAAGGTGATAGGTATAAAATTCCATAAAGGAAGTCCCACCTTCTAAACCATAGCCCATAACTTTCATAGCTCTCACCAAAGCAGCTGTTTTCCAATCGCCTTCACCACCAAAACCATAACCTTCTCCCATCAACCTTTGCACTGCAAGGCCTGGAAGCTGTTTCATACCATGTAAATCTTCAAAATTTGTGGTAAAGCCTTTAAAATTTCCATCTTCTAAGAAGTTGCGTAATCCAATCTCAATTCTAGCAGATTCTTTGAGAGCTTGTTTGTCCTCTCCCTCTAAAAGACTTTTTTGTACATTATATTCCTGTTTATATATTTCTATTAGATCTTCAACTTCTTCCTGAGCAACATCATTAATATATTTAACTAAATCTCCAATTCCATAGTAATGCACTTCATAGCCAAATTTCATTTGTGCCTCTACTTTGTCACCTTCAGTAACTGCAACATTACGCATATTATCACCAAATCGTACAAATTTGCCTCCCTGTGCATCAGCCCAGGCAGCTGCAGCTCTGGCCCAAATACCTATCCGGAGCTGCACTTCTTTATCCTGCCAGTGTCCTGCTATAACTTTACGATTTTTCCTCATCCGGCTAACCATGAAACCATATTCACGGCCGCCATGAGCAGCTTGATTGGTATTCATAAAATTCATATCAATTTCATCCCAGGGAATATTTTTATTAAACTGGGTATGCAAATGTAAGAGAGGTTTCTGCATTGCTTTTAGACCTGCGATCCACATTTTAGCAGGTGAGAAAGTATGCATCCAGGTAATAATACCAATGCAATTATCATCTCTATTAGCTTCTAAAACTACTTTTCTAATTTCTTCAGCCGTTGTAACCACATTTTTAAATTTAATTTTCACCGGAATTTCTTCAACTGCAGAAAGACCTTCTGCTATTTTTTTACTGTTTTCTTCTACTTCTTTTAAAACCTTGTCACCATATAAATGCTGACTTCCTGTTATAAACCACAACTCCTGATTCTCGAATATATTTTTCATTATTTTCCTCCCTATGATTTTAAGCTTTTTAGAATCACCGGTAGAAAAGTCCTCCATTTAAATTGAAGAACTAATTTTTATTATTTTTAGTTATTCATTTTTAGAATACTGTACATTAACAATAACAGCAGAAACAATAATCAATCCAATTAAGGCCTGTTGTACATAGGCACCTGTTCCCATTAAAGATAATCCATTACGGACAACGCCCATAATTGCAGCACCTAAAAAAGCTCCTACTATAGAACCTGAACCACCAAATAAGGCAGTACCACCGATTACAGATGCAGCGATTACTTGTAATTCCATACCCTGTCCCTGGGTTGGAGAAACTGAACCGAGATAGGATAAAGAAGTAAAACCTGCAAAAACAGCAGTTACTGAAGTCATTATAAAACAGATCATTTTTACTTTTACAGTATTAATACCTGATAGTTCTGCCGCCTCTCTATTTCCTCCTGTTGCATAAATTTTGTAACCAAATTTGCTTTTTTGTAAAATTATATAACCTAAAATAACTACAATTATAAACCAGACAGCCTGCATTGGAATGTTTATAAATCTTCCTTCAAAAATTTCAAATGAAAATCTTCCACCAAATATCCCATAGAAATTAGAATCAGGCAAACCTGAAACAGGCCAACCATCACTTATCATTAAAATTGTCCCTCTAAAAAGCATCATAGTACCCAGTGTTGTAATAAAAGAAGGGATTCCAAACTTTAAAGTAATGGTACCATTTAACATTCCAAGTACAGCACCAATTAAAATAGTTAGAAAAGCAGCAATCCAAATATTTAAACCTAATTCTAAAACCATTGTGCCAGCAACTACTGGTCCTAATGCATACATAGAACCAACTGATAAATCAAATTCCTGACTTGTAATTAACATGGTCATTCCAACTGTCATAATGCCAAGTTCTGCAGTCTGCCTTAAAATATTAATAAAATTTCGATATGTTAAAAAACTACCGGACATAAAACTAAAAAAAGCAGAAATTAAAACCAGGGCTAAAAATACACCAAATTCTCGCCGTTTAACTATCTGTAAAGATTTATCTTTTAATAAATTATTTTTGCTTTGAACATCAGACATTTATTTATCCCCCTTAGTAAACTAATTTTATAATTAATAAATATTAGATTTTATATTATAATAGAGTTTCTTGAACTGCTGCCTTCATAATCTTTTCTTCAGTTGCTTCTTCACGAGTAAATTCACCTGTAATATGTCCCCGGCTCATTACTAAAATCCTATCTGCTATAGAAAGAAGTTCAGTCATTTCTGAAGAAATCATAATAATTGAATAACCTTTTTCTACTAAATCAATTATTAATTTCCTGATTTCATTTTTTGTACCAACATCAATTCCACGAGTAGGTTCATCTAAAATCAAAATCTCCGGCTGGAGAGATAACCAGCGTGCCAATAATACTTTTTGTTGATTTCCACCACTTAAACTATCAATATTTTGACTAATCGATCTTAATTTTATATCAAGCTGATCTTTAAACTTATTTGTTGTTTCTCTAATTTTTTTATTATTAACCATATAATAATTACTTAAATTATCAATATTAGCTATACATAAATTAGTTTTAACATCTAATTTTTTAAAAAGCCCTAAATTACCTCTATCTTCTGGTAGATATCCTATTCCATATTCAATTGCTTTTTTAGGAGAATTTATATCAACTTTTTCTCCTTTTAAATAAATTTCACCACTATCTAATTTGAAATTACCTATCAAAGTTCTTGCTAATTCACTTCTCCCTGCTCCCTGTAACCCAGCAAAACCTAATACTTCACCTTTTTTTAGATTAAAACTAATATCTTTTAAACCGATTTTTTCCTGGTTAAGGTTTTTAACTTCTAATATTTTATCTTCTTTTGCAACAGATGCTTTTTTACTAATAGTTTCAACATCACGACCGACCATCATACTTGCCAATTTATCTTCGGTTGCCTCATCTTTAGAAATATCTCCGACATATTTTCCATCTTTTAAAGCACAAATTCTATCTGAAACTTTAATTACCTCATTTAGCCTATGGCTGACAAATAAAACACTTATCCCTTCTTCTGTAAGTCTCTGTAATACATCATATAATACATCAATTTCGTCAGGTGATAGAGCTGTTGTTGGTTCATCCATTAAAACAAAATTAGCATCCCTTGCTAGAGATTTTGCAATAATAATCATCTGTTTCTGCCCCAAACTACATTTAGAAACTAATTTATTAACCGGAATTTCAATATTTAAACGAGAAAATAATTCCTTCGTCCTTTTGTGCATGAATTTTTTATCAGGAAAAATTTTTCCGCCTGGTATATCAGGACCTAAAAATATATTCTGAGCTACTGTCATATTTTCACAAATAGGTAATTCCTGATGAACAATACTAATTCCCAGTTTTTCAGCCATCCGAGGAGACTCAATTTTAATTTCTTCTCCTTCATAAAAAACCTGGCCTTCATTAGGTTCGATTACCCCACCACAAATTTTGATAAGGGTTGATTTTCCAGCTCCATTTTCTCCAATTAGACCAGTAACCTCTCCTTTTTTTGCAGTAAAACTTACCTGATCTAATGCTGTTGTACCACCAAATCTTTTTGTTATATTTTTAAATTCAATAATATTTTCTGGCATGAAATAAAAACCTCCTTTTATCAAAAATAAAGGGGAGAAAACTCCCCTTTATTTTTTTACTACTTTAAATAACTTAATAAAATTTTATCTGTAACCATCAGCTGATAAATCTATTACATCATTAACATTAGATTGATCAACGATTCCGCCACCAGTATCAATGTCTACTGGATCAATTGCATACTTGTGATACAGATAAAGTGCATGAACAGTATAATATCCCTGTAAATAAGGATGCTGATCCATTGTGAACTGGGCATATCCATCTTGAATTGCTTCCAGAGTAGTTGGAGTTAAATCAAAACCACCAGCATAAACCTCGCCAGCTAAATCTAACTGTTCAACTGCCAGACCAGCTGCTTCTGTTGCAGTTGCACTTACACCAAACCAACCGTCAATATCTGGATTCCCAGAATAATAATCCATTATAGTACTTACAGCTGTAGAAAGATCAGTTGTTGTATCAATGGACTCATAACTTATATTATACTCATCTAAAACTTCCTGAGCACCTCTTGTACGAGCTTCTAAGTCAGTGTGGCCAGGATCTTCATTAAGGAATACAATGCTTCCACCTTCACCAACTAGTTCTGCTATTCTCTCTCCCATTGCTGCCCCAGCAGTGTCTGGAGCCTGTCCTATATAGGCCATTCTTGGATTGCCTTCAGCATCAGCATTAAAAGCCACTACAGGAATCCCTTCATCAAGAGCTTCCTGAACAATATTATTGTAAGCAGAGGGATCAGTTATTGTTGTACCAATTCCATCAACACCAGCTGAAATTTGATTTTCAATCATAGCAACCTGCTGACCATGATCCATTTGTGCTGGACCGGTAAAATTAACGCTTACCCCTAGCTGTTCAGCAGCATCTTCCATTCCCTGTTGTACAGGACGCCAAAATGCAATTGCAGATGAATGTGCTAATAATGTGAATTCTAGATCCTCTTGTGCTGCCACCTCAGTTGAATTTAAACCGACAAATGACATTGTAAGGAAGAGTATTAAAGTTAGCGTTAAAATAGAAAACCTTTTCATAATTTTGCCTCCTTAAATTATTGTTTTATCCTCCTAAATCGAACATTAAACTAAAGACGAAAATATTTAGACTATTTTAATATAGTTGATTAACACCTCCTTTAAGAATTTTGTGAAAATTATTTATGAGTAACAGGCCCTATCTCCTGTTGGCTCCTCCAGATTAAACAGTTAAGCTCTTATAATTATCCTTCAATGTTGGATATAAATCTTTATATATATGGTATAGTTCATTATATTTTTTCGTTCTTTCAGGATCAGGCTCTATCACCTTTTTAACTTTTATTAACTTTTGATTTGCCTCTTCAAGATTGGAGTAAATATTCACCCCGACCCCTGCAATTAAAGCTGCACCATAGGCTGGCCCTTCTTCTATTTCAAGGATTTCTACCGGTGTATTAAAAACATCGGCAATAATCTGCTGCCAGACTCTACTTTTTGCCCCGCCACCAGTGGCTCTAACAGTTTTAATATCAATTCCATTTTCCTTAATTAATTCTAATGAATCTCTCAGGCCGAAGGTAACACCTTCCATTACTGCCCTGGCCATATGGGCCCGGTCATGAAGAGCGGAAAGCCCAAAGAATACGGCCCTGGCACTGGCATCTGCATGGGGAGTTCTTTCACCATTTAGATATGGAAGAAAGATCAGGTTTTCACTTCCAGCCGGGATCTTTGTTGTCTCGGCATTTAGTTTTTCATAATCCCAATCTTCAGGCAAAACATTATCCAGATACCAGCTTAAAGCCTGACCTGCAGCCAGCATAACGCCCATGTAATAATATTT
>PWMT01000070.1 GCA_003558085.1 Methanobacteriaceae archaeon | reverse complement strand
TACTCAAATTTATTTCCTGGTTTAGATAAGCTGTTAAATATTAATATAAGTAGCAGGATATAAATCATGCTTAGAAAAACTTAAATAGGTCTTTAAAATAATTAATTGATTACCTAAAAATTAGGGATGGCTATATAATTTAGCTTAGGATCAAAAGAACTTAGTTAAATTAATATACTTATATTTACCACAATAATAAACAATAATAGATGTATTGAGATGAGGGTGTTATGTTGAATCCTAAAAAATCAGGTAAGTTGATAGCGGTGCTCATGCTTGCTCTTTTTGCCTATGGATGTGGTTCTTCAGTAAATTTAATGGCTTCTGATAGTATGTCCCTGGAGGTTCCCACTATAATGGCTGCTGATAATGGCCAAATTAGTACTATCTCCAATCCAGACTTCGAACCAATCCATCTAAATCAGAGAATAATCAGGAATGTGACCAATGAGACTACTAATCAGACCAATGGAAGCAGAAATGTTACCAACCAAACAGTGAATTATACCCAGACTAGAAACATTAGACCGGATAATTAATATACTCAGAGGATTATTTAGCGGAACACTTAAATTTAATTTAGTTGAGCTTGATTCTCACTTTTTTATTTAAATGATTAGATTATCTCTAATAGATTACTTAGCTAAAATTATCAATTTTTCGGGTTTATTATTGCTAATAGGTTACTTATTGAACTACCATGACTGGAAAATTTCTCTCTATATTCTGATTTATGAACCTGTCTGCGGTATTTTGTAACCAGTACCAAATGGTAGGTTAATGTATACTGAATGTTGATTCTTATCTAAAGATCTGTATTACTTGTTATATTTGTTTTCATACTATTTTAATCTTTTAGTGCAACTAATTGGTCTGAAATTCATGTTATGACTTGTAGAAATCATAGTATTCTTTCAGGTATGAGATAAATAAGTAATTAAACTCTAGTTAGAGAAAGTTGATGTTAAGTATTAAAGTTCATATATAGGTTGGATAGTATAATTAAACTTCAATAATATAAGTAAAGATTATTCATAGTTGATTAGGGTTTATACTAACAAAATGATTAAGGTGATATCTTGAGGGAAAAAAACATCATCGGAGCGAAAATTACTAATTTAAGAGAAGAAAGAGAAATGAGTTTAGAAGAACTGGCTAGGGCCAGTGGTAACACTCCGGATTTACTGGAAAGTATTGAAAAAGGGGATATAGTGCCTTCATTAGCCCCTTTAATTAAAATAGCCCGGGCACTGGGAGTGCGCTTAGGAACTTTCATGGACGATGTTCCTCATAAAGGCCCGGTGATGGTTAAAAAGGGGAAAAGTGATCAGGTTATCTATTTTTCAGGTGAAAAAGGAGAGACCAAGGCAAGTGCCTTGGAATTTTATTCCCTGGCCTCTGGTAAAACCGACCGACACATGGAACCATTCCTGGTGGATGTGGAGATGCACAATGGTAGTGAATTCGAATTATCTTCCCATGAAGGTGAAGAGTTTATCTACGTATTAAAAGGGAAAGTAGAACTCTGTTATGGTGAGGAAAAATATCGGATTAAAGAGGGAGATAGTATTTACTATGATTCTATAGTTCCTCATAATCTGCACACACGAAATAATGAAAAAGCCCAGATACTGGCGGTGATTTATACTCCCCTATAGTTCATATTACTTCCTTAAGGGGGATATAGAACACATATTTTTAGTTATATTTTCCCTACTTTTTTAGAAGATTCCCAATTAAGTATATAGATTTTAAAAAATCTAAGCTAGTAATATAGATGTGGAGATCCAGATTAAAAATATGATCATAGAATAATATTAATTAAATCAGATTTCAGGTGAATATATGGTTTTTAGTGAAGATACCATGGGAGACTTTTTGGAGAAAGAAGTAGAAAAGCATCCAGACCGAGAATTTATTATTTATCCTGATCGAAATTTACGTTTCACCTATCAGGAGTTTAATGAGCGAGTGGATCTACTGGCTAAAGGACTTCTAGCTATCGGGATAGGTAAAGGAGATCATGTAGGAATATGGGCTAAGAATGTTCCAGACTGGCTCACTTTCATGTTCGCCACTTCCAAGATAGGAGCTGTGCTGGTAACAATTAACACCGCTTATAAGAGCCATGAATTAGCTTATCTTATGAAACAATCTGATATGAAAGCGCTGGCCATAATAGATGGTTTTAGGGATATAAATTATATTGAAACAGTATATCAATTGGTGGGTGAACTTAAAACTCATTCAAGAGGTAATTTAAAGAGTAAAGAATTTCCTCATCTAAAAAGCGTGATTTACATCGGACCGGAAAAGCATCGGGGAATGTACAATACTCGAGAGTTAATGTTACTCGGAAAACATACTTCCTCAGAGCTTCTAGACCAGATTAAAAATTCCCTATCTAACCAAGAAGTTATCAATATGCAGTACACCTCGGGAACCACGGGTTTTCCTAAAGGGGTGATGTTAACCCATCGAAACATACTCAACAACGGATATTATATTGGCCAAAGGCAGCATTTCACCTCCCAGGATAAACTATGCTTACCAGTCCCCTTATTCCACTGCTTTGGAATTGTATTGGGTGTTTTGGCTATTTTAACCCATGGAGGTACCCTGGTAATGATAGAATTATTTGATCCTTTAATGGTCTTAGCTGCTATTGAAAAAGAACGTTGCACAGCAGTATATGGTGTTCCCACCATGTTCATCGCTGAATTCACCCACCCCATGTTCGATTTATTCAATCTTTCCTCTCTACGCACCGGTATCATGGCTGGCTCCACCTGCCCTATTGAGGCCATGAAAAGAGTGATGGAAGAGATGCACATGAAGGAAGTTACCATTGCCTATGGATTAACTGAAGCCTCACCTGTATTCACCCAGACCAGTGTGGACGATCCCCTGGAGAAAAAAGTTAATACGGTGGGGACTAAAATGCCCCATATAGAAGTCAAAATCGTGGATCCTGAAACAGGTGAAACTTTAGGAGCAAATGAACCTGGTGAGATATGTTGCCGGGGATACAATGTAATGAAAGGCTACTATAAAATGCCACAAATGACCGAAGAAACTATTGATTCTCAAGGATGGTTGCACAGTGGAGACTTAGCAGTGATGGATGAGGAGGGATATTATTCTATTGTGGGTCGTATCAAAGATATGATAATTAGGGGTGGGGAAAATATTTATCCTCGGGAGATTGAAGAATTTCTCTACACCATGGACGGGGTTAAAGATGTGCAGGTGGTAGGCATTCCTGATGAAAAATATGGTGAACTAGTAGGAGCTTTCATCATCCCTGAAGAAGATTATGACTTAGAAGAGGCAGATGTGAGAGATTATGCCATTCCTCGAATTGCACGCTACAAGGTCCCTAAACATGTATTCATGGTGGATGAATTTCCTCTAACAGCTAGTGGTAAGGTACAAAAATTTAAACTGAGAGAACTAGCACTGGAATTATTAAAACAAAAAGGAGAAAAGGAAGAAAAACTTTATTAAGAATTTAAGCCAGTGGAGGTCTATTTAGTTTTTTTTAAAAAAAGTATGTGAAATTCCTTATGTTATGATAATTATTACCAAGAAAAATAAAATCAGAGAAGTTTATCCTATTGGCAGTCCCCAGGGTGCTCTTAATTCACGCCGGAAACCAGAATTTTATGGCTATATTAAGTTCAAGGAAACCCCTAAGGGACCTAAGATCAATCGATTCATAGTTAAAAACCAAAAAGAAAATATATTGCCTCCACAGGAGGCTGTTAAACTTCTAAGAAAGCAGGCCGTATTCGTGGTGGGTAAGGATGCACAAACAGAACAATTTCTAGATGCCCTGAATATAAAGTATCGTCGCACCCAGATCTGCCCACACTGCACCCTGGAAGGATACATTACAATTATATCTTCTAAATCTTCATATTATCATCATAAGCAAAGAATATGCCGTATTTGTGCCGAAGAAGAGTTAAAAAGAGAGTTAGAATATCAGGGTTTGGATAAAAAAACTTTTATTAATTTTAAACGTTTACTGCATAAAACCGGTAATCTGGATCAGGTATTAGAGGTGATGCATCCTAAATTCAATCCACTAAAAAATGCAGAGCTCACCCTATATGATACCATATCCTCCTTAAAAGATAAAACCATACCGGAAATAGATATTAATTCTTTAAAAATTCCTAGAATATTTAAACAGAGCTTGAAGAAGCAGGGAAATGATAAATTATTACCAGTACAATACTTGGCCCTCCAAAAAGGTTTGCTAGAAGATGAAAATTTGCTGGTGGTTTCAGCCACTGCCAGTGGAAAAACTTTAATCGGAGAACTAGCAGGCATACCAGCAGCCTTAAAAGGGCAGAAATTTATTTTCCTCACCCCACTGGTAGCCTTGGCCAACCAAAAATACCGGGATTTTAAAAAAAAATACTCATCCTTGAACCTTAAAACCGCGATTAAAGTGGGAAGGAGCAGGATAAAGGCCCGGGAAGAAATCCAAATACCGGAAGTTCATGTTAAAACCACAGACCTGGTAGTGGGTACCTACGAAGGAATAGATTATCTGCTCCGATCAGGTAAATCAGAGCATCTGCAGGATTTAGGGGTGGTGGTTATTGATGAGATACACTCCTTGGAGTATGAAGAACGCGGCCCACGCCTAAATGGTTTGATCAAACGACTTAAAACTATTTTTCCTCACCTACAACTTATTGGATTATCTGCTACAATTAAAAATCCTCAAGAAATAGCAGGTAAATTTCAAATGAAATTAGTGGAATATGAACACCGGCCAGTACCCTTAGAACGTCATCTGATTTTCACCCGCAGTGAGGAGGAAAAAAAGTTATTGCTTAGCAAATTATCTCGTCAGGAATCTAAAAAAAAATCCAGCAAGGGATACCAGGGGCAGACCATAATCTTCACTAATTCACGGAGGAAGACTCATCTTATTGCCCAACATTTAAACCGGCATAAAGTCAAAGCAGCAGCCTACCATGCGGGCCTATCTTACAGTCAAAAGGAGCGGATTGAGAAATCCTTCAGCAAACAGGAACTATCCACCGTGGTCACTACCGCTGCACTATCAGCGGGGGTGGATTTTCCGGCCTCACAGGTGCTATTTGAAACCCTGCTGATGGGTAATAAATGGCTCAGCCCTAATGCATTCTCCCAGATGGTTGGTCGCTCTGGAAGGCCAACTTATCATGACCGGGGGAAGGTTTATCTTCTAGCAGAAATTGGTTTAAACTTAGAAGAAGAAACTGAAGACTTAAAGGCGGTGGAATTATTAGAGGGTGATGTTGATCCAGTAAATGTTTATTATTCTGAAGATGATGCATTGGAGCAAATTTTAGCTGATATCTGCGCTTATGCTCTTAAAGATTCTAAACATCTATCTGACTTTTATCAAGACCTACCCTTACCCTTGGATTTAGATCAAGCATTGCGAAATATAGAAGCTTATGGTTGGATCCAAGTAGATGATCATCACCTAAAACCTACTAATTTAGGACGAGCAGTATCTAAGTCTTTCCTCAAGATAGAAGATGCTTATTATATTCAAGAGAACCTGCAAAAGAAACCCAAAATAGGGGTTTTGGATATGGCTTCTTTTTTAGAACCATTCACCAGTGCCTATTTATCCATGAGGCTGCATCGACAGTTAACTCAGATTTTAAAGACTAAGTTTTCCACCAGACTGCAGGCTGATTCCACCCTGGACATCATTTCTTCAGGGGAAAACCTGGCCAAACTAGACCCTGGCTTGCAGGAACCAGTATTAAATATCCAAATAGATTTCCTCTCCTGTAAATGTAAGGAGAGTCCTTTCTGTTATTGTATGGAGAAGAAACTATCTTCACAAATCATAAAAAGTAGATTAAATGGCCTAGATCCGGTGGATATTAGTCGGAGATTGATGAGTAATTATCAAATCCAGGCCTACCCTGGCGATATTTTCTCTTGGCTGGATGCTGTGGTGCGGATGCTGGATGCAGTTAGAAGAATAGCACAGGCTATCGGTAAACCTAAAAAGGCTAAAGAATGTGCTAGAATGATTAAATCCATAGAAGGTTAAATTTTGAATTAATCTCTAAATCTTTCTTTATTAAGTTTTAGAAATAGTATATCGGCCTCTAAATAGTTAGGGGGAGTGTAATATTCTATACTTATTGGGTAGTAAATAAAGATTTATTAACCCCTCTAACTAATATGATTACCAAGGGTTCTATAAACCCTTTAATATGGTAGTAGGTGTAGGTGTCCATTTTATCACCTCCTACCATATTATCTTTCTATAATCTTTACAGATGCTATAAAAAAATAATATTTAAAAACTTCTTTTCTTATAAAAAAAAATCATTTTTTTCTCTACCTAGGTTAAAAATAATAGAAAATGAATTTAAATTTAGGTATAAGGGATAGTTTAATGTTTAGTAATCTGTTTATAGGTCTAGAAATTTTTTTACATCTTTAACTACGTCTTTAACAGCCTCATCTAAAAGGGCTCGGCCTAAATTAGGATCCATAGAAGTTCCTTTCTCTTCCACTAACTGAGCACCTTTTTCAATCCCTTCATCTTTCTCTCTAGCTTCTTTAAATCCGCACATGCCTACTTCAGGATATTTTGCTAGATCACAACTTTCCTCTAATTTGGAAGTATTAGTTATACCCAGTATGCTGCCTATGGAGAGTTCTCCTGAACTAGCATGGGGACCTTCAATTTTGACTAAATGATTGTTAAAGACAATTTCCAGTTCTAAATCCTGTTCTATTTTATCCAGGTATTCTATTATTTGTACATTTCCTCCGTGACCATTTACTAAAACTATCTGCTTTAAGTTAAGAGATTTTTTAGCTGAGTTCAAGGTAGGCTTTAATCTCTGCTCCACCAGTTCCTCCACATTCATATGTAATCCATGGGGTATGAAGGGATACTCGGTGGCTGCATATAAAATCCCTAAAAATTTAGCACCAGTAATCAGGGAGGCTTCTAAGGCAACGTAGGATGCAATTTTAGCATCAGTATCGATGGGCAGGGCAGGGCCATGATTTTCCAGATGAGATCCTAGAGCCAGAATTCCGATTTGGTGTACTGCAGAGGATATAATATCTCCTGCTTCATAACGTAGTTTAAACATTAAAAGCACCTCTTCAAATTATTCTATTTCCCAAATTTTATCGCCGATATAGTGAATAGTTCTAACTGCTTTCCCCTTTGTTTTCTCCACCATTTCCACACCAGAGATGAGGCCTATACCGATGGCTAATGGTTTATGGTGTGTTTCATCTACCACCACCACGGTGTCTCCTTCTTTAATATGGGGGTCAGCATCCACCACTCCAGGACTCATTACGTCGGCTCCATTAGCCATATACTTCACCGCCCCCATGTCCACCACCACATAATTTTTATCTAAATCCAAAGTCAGAGCACCCTTTAAAGTGGGAAAAGGTTTATCCTCTATGAGCATAACCAAGGGCTGCTCATCCACCATTATCAGGGGGTGGGGTTCGGCTTCCACCATCTCCACTTTGGCCTCTGAAGGTATTAAAACCGAATAATCACCTAATTCTTCCACAATTTTTTTAAGTTTCTTTTTCTGCAGAAAGTATCTTTTCTTAACCTTCAACTATAACACCTGATATCTAATCATCCGCTTCCCCCTAATTGGGGGAGTATTAGCTATTATTATTTTATGGCCCAAAATTTGGTTCTGGCCATATTTTTATTGCTCCTGGTTTATTAAATCAATGTCCCCCTAAAAGTTAGTTTTTATCATATAAGGTGAACATTTAATCTCCCCTCGCTTAAACATACCATTAAGTGCGAAAACTGCATCATAATTAATTTTAAACTTATTTATAACCTTAATAATTGTATATTGAGCTTTTCCGGATTTAATTAGAAATTATGAAAAGTAAAACTTTCTATTTGAACGCCAACTATGTTTAATTGTCTTGTAAGTATTATGGAGTTTTTGATTGCTAAGAATGCTTGTAAAGACTGATCTCTAGTCTTACCAATTTTTTTCTAGGGAGATTTTTAATCTCAGCACTTTTTAATTAACGTTCATTAATTATTATTTTTTTAGTAGAAAATATAATGTTTAACCTAGAAAGTAAGATTATAATCTTAATTCAGGGATATAACTTATAAAAAATATAGTAAACTTAATTTATAGCTTATCCTACAACGTTACATTTAAATATAATCAAGCTAACATTGAAATTATAGGACAGGTGATAACTATGAATGCACCGAAAGTGAATGTACAAAGACCACTTGATGCATTAGGTAAATCGTTAAATTCTCCCGTATTAATAAAGCTTAAAGGCGATAGAGAATTCCGTGGTATTTTAAAGAGTTTTGACTTACATATGAACTTAGTATTAAATGATGCTGAAGAATTAGAAAAAGGTGAAGTCACCCGTAGACTAGGCACCGTACTCATCCGTGGAGATAACATAGTATATATATCTCCTTAAATAAAATCAAAAATGATAGGAAAATTAAGAGGATAAGTTTATTTTTTTAAGCTAAAATTATAACTTATTTTAAGTAAAATTTGAGTCTATAAATTAGAGATTAGAACATTCATATCTTTTTTTAGGAGGATTGAATCATGAAAGGTACACCTTCATTTGGTAAAAGAAATAAAAAGACCCATATTCGCTGTAGAAGATGTGGTCGTAATTCTTATCATGTTAGCCGCAAAGTATGTTCTTCATGTGGTTTTGGTAAATCAAAACGAGTGAGAAGATACAGCTGGCAGAACAAGAAGATAAGCGGTCAAAGGTTGAAATAAATGGATAATAAAAGACCTATCGATGTTAGAATAATTGTAGAAGGCGCTTCTGATGTGGAAAATGTTTCCAGAGCTCTACAAGATCTGGCTCTAGGTGCAGAGTACCATATTACCATATCTTCCATAATACCCACCACCAGCATTGAAATCGCACGCAAAGCAGTTCAAGGGGCGGATGTGGTTTTAATCGCCACTGATGTGGATAGTCCTGGTAGGGAATTAGCTGAAAAATTTCAAAATTCTCTAAAAGATGTGGTGGGTCACCTGGAAAGGATGAATTTACCCTATGGACATGATGTGGAATACATAGAACCAGGCATAATTTCAGAAGAAATAAAAAATGCTATCATTAGAGCGGGTCTGTTATCCATTACTAATATTAAAGAATATAAAGAACTGGAAGAACAATATATTACATCTCATCATCAATTAGAAGCCTTATCCCAGGAAAACCAAGAACTGTTACAGGAAAACCAGTCCCTCTTAAATAAAATGGAAGAATTTTCTCTCCAATCCGAGCAATTACAGCAAGAAACTGAAAAATTAAAGGATGAACTGGATAATATTCAAGCAGAATATAATCATTTAGAATCTCTCTACAATAGACTGCAGGATAAGAATTTATGTGAAGTTTTTTCTATTAAAAAACTCTGGGTAGAACTTTTTGATGAAGAGTTAGCTGATTATGAGCAGCTTACCTTTGCCACCAATCAATTCAAACCAGCAAATATTATGGTAGGGCAAGGATGGATCGCAGCCCAATCCAAGGATGATGCTCTGGAATGGCTCAAAGTAATTAAAACTGCTTTAATTTTCATGGATTCAACTAAATCCGGAGAAATTAAAGAAGATTTAGATGAAGAAGATAATTTACTGGATAAATTCCAGGACATGTGGGAATAAACTTTTTTTATAATTTATTATGAAGTATGGGAGAATCTAAAGTGCAAGATAAATGTGGTATTGTTGGAATATATTCTCATAACACTTCTGAAAACATTTCTTACTCACTCTATTATGGCCTGTATGCTTTACAACATCGTGGCCAAGAATCAGCTGGGATTTCCCTGCATAATGGCCAGCGCATGAAAACCTATCAGGGGATGGGTTTGGTTTGTGATGTTTTTAATAATGGAAACTTGGATAAGTTAAAAGGTAATGTGGGTATTGGACATGTAAGGTATTCCACTACAGGCAAGTCACTTTTAGAAAATTCACAACCATTTTACAGTGAATTTCAGGGTGGAAGTATTGCTATTGCCCATAATGGAGATATTATTAATTCTCATGAGTTACGTGAGGAATTAAAGGCTCAAGGACATCATATTCGTTCAAGCACTGATTCTGAGGTTATCTGTCATATGTTGAGCCGGGAATATATCAAGAATCAGGACATGATTCAATGTATTCAAGAAGTATCCCAGAAACTTATAGGTTCTTATTCTCTAGTGGTACTGGTGAACAATGATCTATATGTGGTTAGAGATCCGGTGGGTTTAAAACCTTTAGCTTTAGGTGAGAAGGGAGATATTAAAATGGTTGCATCAGAAACAGTGGCTTTCGATGTGATAGGAGCCCAACTCATCCGGGATGTGGAACCAGGAGAGATTATACTTTTAAATAATAAAACATATTCTTATAAAATGAAAAATGTGCATAATATGCCAAGAGCACATTGTATGTTTGAATATGTTTATTTTGCCCGTCCAGACAGTTATATTGATGGTAGAAACGTCTATCAGGTTCGTTTGAACATTGGCCAGGAACTTTATAAACAATTCCCGGCAGAGGCTGATGTAGTGATGCCTATACCGGATTCAGCTATAACTGCTGCTATTGGATATTCACGTAGTTCAGGTTTGCCTTATGGGGAGGGATTGATCAAAAACCGTTACATTGGCCGCACTTTTATTATGCCTACCCAGGGAGAAAGGGAAGCCTCTGTTAAACTTAAAATGAATCCTATAAAATCGGAGTTAGAGGGTAAACGGATCGTGTTGGTAGATGATAGTATTGTTCGGGGAACAACTTCCAGAGCATTGATTGATGTTTTAAAGGAAACTGGAGTGGAAGAAATACATTTAAGAATTGGATGTCCTCCTATTATTTCTCCCTGTTATTATGGGGTGGCCATGGCCACTAAGAAAGAATTAATCGCGGCTAATAATACCTTAAATGATATTCATAAGATCCTGGGGGTGGATTCACTAGGCTATCTTTCCCTGGACTCTCTGGTTAAGTGTATTGGTATCGGCCAGGATAGGCTCTGCACGGGCTGTTTTAATGAGGAATATCCCACCACACTCCCTAAAGATTTGGTTTATCAAGCATAATACCCCTATTTAGGATAGAGAACTGTAATTAGTTTTATTAATTTTTTAGTGATAAGTTGTAAAGGTTGATTTTTTTATGGTTGAACTTTTATCCCCGGCTGGTAATTTCATTGCCCTCACCGCCGCTCTTAAAAATGGTTCAGATGCGGTTTATATAGGTGTAGAGGGTTGTAATCTCCGGGCTCATGCCAATAATTTTTCTTTAACTGATCTAGAAAGAGCAGTGCAAATTGCCCATGATCATCATTCTCGAGTTTACCTGTGCACCAATACTCTAATGAAAAACCCGGACCTGCAATATCTGGAGAAGATATTACCTGTTATTGCTGAGCTGGGAGTGGATGCTTTGATTGTATCAGATTTAGGGGCACTGGAACTGGCCCGGGAAAACCAATTGGAAGCTCATTTTTCAGTACAAGGTAATATCTCCAATAGCAAGGCCATGCACACCCTTAAAAAATTAGGGGCGGAGCGGGTTATTCTATCTCGAGAATTATCCTTAAGAGAAATCCAAGATTTAAGTAAAGACTCTCCCCTGGAAATAGAAATTTTCATTCACGGTGCTCAGTGCATGGCTATATCTGGACGTTGTTTTCTAAGCAATCATCTCTATCAGAAAAATGCTAATTGTGGAGAATGTATCCAACCCTGCCGTTATTCCTGGAAATTGGAGAGTGAAGAAGGGAAATCTTTAATATTAAATAATGATCAGCAAGATTTAAGTCACTTTATAAGTCCACGGGACCTGTGCATGATAGAGTATATCCCTCAGTTGATGGAAGCCCAAGTAGATGCCTTTAAAATTGAAGGCAGGGCTCGGGGTGCAGATTATGTGGGAGAGGTAACCCGGGTTTATAGAGAAGCCATAGATACTTATATTAAGGGTGATTGGATTTTTAAAGAGGAATGGTTAGATGATCTAAGCCAAGTATTTAATCGGGGTTTTGATCAGGGTTTTTATTTTCAAAAACCATATTTAACCAGCACCCATCCTCAATCTAGATATGTTAAAAAGGATGTGGGTGAAGTGGTGAATTATTTTCCCCAGGTGAAGGCCGCGGAGATTAGATTATGGGATCAATTAGAACTTAATGATGAAATCATCATCCAAGGACCCACCACTGGTTCTATAAACCAAAAAGTAGAATCTATGCAAATCCAGGGTTCCCCTATTTCTAAAGCCAGCCGAGGAGAAAACATTGGTTTAAAGGTAGAGGATAGGGTTCGTAACCATGATTTAGTCTATAAAAAGGTTAAAAGAAGGTTTCCCTCTTAAAAAATCCTGCTTTTAAGTTAGCCTCCTCTAAACTTTAATATTTTAAAGGGAAGCCTGGGAACTATTAAAATGTTTATACTTATTAAAGTAAGAAAAGAATAAATATTTTCAGATAAATTTTTCTTTGATTATTAAAATCTTATAAAAAGGAGTTGATTAGTTGATACAAATTCGAAATGCCATGCAAAAAGAGGTAATAACCTTTAACGGTGCAGATAAAATTAGTGAAGCTTCTAAAATTTTAAGAGATCATAAAATTAGCGGAGCACCGGTGGTGGATGAGGGGAATAAGGTGATTGGTATATTATCAGAAGGGGATATCATAAGGCTTCTGGAAGTGCACTCCCCTAATCTTAACCTTATTCTACCAGCACCCTTTGACTTAATTGAATTACCAGTGCGTATGAAGTATGAATTTGATGAAATCGCAGCAGGGATAAATAAAGCAGCGGTAGAGAAGGTGCAATCCATCATGACCAAGCAGGTGAAAACTATCACTCCAGAGAAGTCTATTTCGGATGCAGCTGAACTAATGGAGAAACATAACATTAACCGGCTGCCGGTAGTTGATGAGGAGGATAAATTATTGGGTATCATTACTCGAGGAGATATCATCGGTGCTATGGTGAAATCTGATGAATAAAACCAAGAGTATAGCCATTTATGGTAAGGGCGGTATTGGTAAATCCACTATCGTGGCCAATATCGCCGCAGCCTACACGGAACATCATAAGGTTCTAGTCATTGGCTGCGACCCTAAGGCTGATACCACTCGCACCCTTCATGGGGGCCGTTTACCCACTATTTTGAATATTTTAAAAGAAAATAAACAAGCCCAGGCCCAGGACGTGGTATTTAAAGGTTACAATCGGGTAATGTGTGTGGAAAGTGGTGGTCCTGAACCCGGTGTAGGATGTGCTGGTCGAGGAGTAATCGTGGCCATGAGTCTTCTGGAAAGGCTTGATATATTTAGGGATGATTTAGAGCTAATTATATACGATGTACTTGGCGATGTGGTTTGCGGAGGTTTCGCCGTACCCTTAAGGGAGGATTATGCTGATGAAGTTTACATCGTCACTTCTGGTGAATACATGGCCCTTTACGCTGCTAATAATATTTCTAAAGGTATTAAGAAATTAAAGAGTAATCTAGGAGGCATAATCTGTAATTGTCGAGGGTTGGAAAGAGAAGAAGAAATAGTAGAAGAGTTCGCCCAGAAAATTGGTAGTAAAGTTATTGGTGTTATACCCCGAAGTGAATTGGTTTTAAAAAGCGAATATGATGCTAAAACCGTCCTGGAGAAATTTCCAGAATCAGATCAAGCTGAAGATTATCGTAAACTTGCCCGGAACATATGGGAAAACTCTGAATTTAGCATACCTTCACCGCTGGAGGTTGATGAATTTGACCAGTTTTTCAGGAAATTTCAAAACTAAACTCATTTTCACTAATTTTGAAGGATTTTGGGTGTAAATTTAATTTACTAAAGGATTCCTGGCAAGCTAGTTGGGCCAGGTCATGTTCTTTAAAATAAAATAGATGTGACTGGCACTGGCAATCAGATGATCCAAAGTTAGCTATACTATTAGCTTTTAAGGATAAAAATTGGGAGATAGCACATTCTCTCTTGTGGGGACTTATCCCATAGATTACTTCCTTTAGGTGGGTGTGGGGTGAAGCTAAAAGATAATCCACATGCCAAAATATTTTCTTGGAGGAGGATATATGTCTTTTTATTCTACCTTCCAGTGAATTAAGGGCAGATCCTATATAAACAAAGAAGCCGGTTTTAAATTCAATTTTTCCTTGTTTACCTATAGTTAAGGTAGAATCTCTCTTATTATGAATAATTAAACAATAACTTCCTTTCATTCTAAATCCTAATTTTTAATTTTTTTTTTATATGTAAAATACTTATTTAGAGAGTGAAGTCTTATCTGGTCAGGATATTAGTATAAGTTCTTATCTGGTAGATATTAGTATAAATATAACTTTTTCTAATTTAAATCAATATATCCAAATATTTAAATATAAGCTTATTGATAGTAGATTTATGAATACTTGCCCCACCGCTACTGGAGAGACTCTAGATAATGAACAAATATACAAACTTAGAGAAAAAGTACCCTCTGATGAAGAGTTATACACAATGGCAGGGATATTCAAGGCCATCTCAGATCCCACTAGACTTAAAATTATTTATTTACTAAGACATGGTGAGTTATGTGCTTGTGAAATCATCGCAGTATTAGAAAAACCCCAACCAACAGTATCACATCACCTTAGTATTCTAAAAAATGTAGGATTGCTTAAATGGCGAAAAGAGGGTATATGGATGCATTATCAACTATCTGATCCTCAAATTATAGAGATAATAGGCCATTTCCTCAAAAAATGAACTCCTTTCAATTTGAGTGGAACTATATTAGGTGAATATCCTCCTAAGCTTTAAAAAAGTTTAAAGGTGTTTTCCATGGATAACAGGCGTTTAACCAGTAAGAATCTGTCCTTTTTTGAAAAATATCTCACAATATTTGTTTTTATTTGCATTATCTCCGGGATTTTATTAGGTAGAACTTTCCCTGATTTAGCAGTGACTTTAGATCAGTACACGGTTTTCAATATATCTATACCCATAGCCGTTGCCTTATTTTTCATGGTTTATCCTATTATGGTTAGAATCGATTTTGGGCAGGTTTTAGAGGCAGCTAAAGCACCCCGTCCTGTATTATTAACCTTATTCCTCAATTGGTTAATTGAACCATTTGCCATGTTTCTTATCGCCTCATTTTTTTTAGGATTCTTATTTGTAGGTTTTTTACCAGGAACAGAGATAATTGCCACTGGACAGCAAATTGAACTTTGGCGTAGTTATCTAGCCGGGACAATAATCTTGGGTATAGCCCCCTGCACAGCTATGGTTTTAATGTGGAATTATCTGGCCCGAGGTAATGATGGGCTGACTTTGATCATGATTGCTATAAATTCTGTAATCATG
Organism: Methanobacteriaceae archaeon; assembly: GCA_003558085.1. Taxonomy (GTDB): domain Archaea; phylum Methanobacteriota; class Methanobacteria; order Methanobacteriales; family Methanobacteriaceae; genus Methanobacterium_F. The sequence continues at coordinate 6,576 of PWMT01000070.1, read as the reverse complement.
GTAGTAGTTTATGCACCTCTAGCCACCTTACTGACGGGGATAGCGGAGGTGCCAGTACCATGGCAGACCATAGCATTTTCAGTAGCAATATACGTAGTTTTCCCCTTGGTTACAGGATACTATTCTCGAATATGGATTGTTAAAAATAAAGGGTGGGAATGGTTTGAGAGAAAATTTTTGCGATTAATTCAACCAGTTAGCATAATTGCTTTATTAGGTACCCTGATATTACTCTTTACCTATCAGGGAGAGATAATTGTAGCTAATCCCCTAACTATATTGTGGATTGCTATACCTATTTTTGTTACTGCAATATTGGTTTATATTTTTAGTTATTTTTTCTTGGCTAGAAAACTTAAGCTTGCCTATGAAGACGCTGCTCCTGCTTCCTTGATTGGAGCTTCTAATCATTTTGAGGTGGCTATTGCCACCACCACTCTCATTTTTGGTGTGGGTTCTGGTGCCGCACTGGCCACTGTAGTGGGGGTTTTAATTGAAGTGCCTTTGATGCTCATATTGGTACGTGTATCCAAAAGATACTGTGGATTATATGATGAATGTAAGTTGGGATTACCTCCATGCGATGAAAAAGCAGAAAAAAAAGATGGGGGGATATGTAAGGAAGAGGAAGAGGAAATAACCTGTGATATGGAGGATAGATGATAATCATACAGGGCTTTATATTCGACTTAAATAATTAGGGATTAGATGTGTATGAACTGCGGAAAAAAAAGTATATAAATGGACTAATAATGGACCCGATTGTAAACCAACCATATAATTGTGTAGTGGGGATGTGCAACTTGCGCAACATTGTGTAAGAATGAGGCAATTATCTTCTCTGACAAGGAAAGTATAAGGAAATTTTATAAAAAGTATAACGTATGGAGCAAAGTTAAGTTAGATCTTATTAAAGAAGGTAGATTAGAAGAGTTGATGAGTGATAATGAAAAAATTATCAGATTTTAGGGAGCGATTATTATGTACGATAAAATATTATTACCTACTGATGGTTCAGAGGGTAGTAAAAATGCTGTAAAACCTGCCCTGTTAATGGCCCATAAATTTGGTTCCACGATTTATGTTTTAAATGTCATGGAAACCAGACCCACCTCCGGGGTGACCATTGATATTTTGAAAAGAGAGGGGGAACTGGCCTTAGATGATGTATCTAAGATGTTTAGAGAATTAGAAAAAAATGAAGGCTTTAGGGAAGGTATAAAAAGATGTTTCTTGATGAGGGAGGGCACTCCAGCAGATGAGATTCTAAAAACTGCTGAAGAAAAAGAAATAGACCTTATTATTATGGGCGCGTCTGGTAAACACCGTCTGGAGAGATTCGTACTGGGAAGTGTGGCTGAAAAAGTGGTTAGAGATGCTAAATGTCCTGTTTTAACTATTCATTAATCATATTTAATCTATTTATTTTAGATATTTTAAATGATTAAAAAAATTCACCGGTGTACATACTTGTCCCTAGCAGTTAATTGATTTTTTTTTATGCATTGATCTGAACTCCCCCCCATCATTAAATTTATATATTTGAATATATTAATATGTAATTAGAGTGATCTCCTAAAAAATGATCTATTGCAGTTAACATCACCTGCGCATTGATAATTAAAATAAATTAAAGAAAATTTATCAAAAAAATTGTTTAAAGACATCTAAAAATCTAATATCACTTAAATTTTACATCAGATAAAATAATCTTTAATCACTGATTAAAAGTATAGAAAATAATTGAAGAATGCAAAAATCATCGATTAATAATCTCATAAAGTTATATGCTAATTAAATCCTAACTAAAAATCTATTAGGGAGTTAAAAACATGGAAAATAATAAAACTCACTGCTGCGAAGACGTAGAATTCACAAAAAAAGTAATTAAAGATAAAAATTTATCATTTAATGAAAATGAGACAGGCCAAGATGAAGAAAATGGAGATAATCTGATTTTAGAGGCAGAATCGGAGTGTGGCTGTGGCTGTGGAGCAGTTAAATATCCTGATCAATCACGGCTAGATAATCCGCCTCAGCCCAAATATAGGGCAAATAGTGATTTTATCCAGGAATTTGAAAATTACGCCCGATCAATTGGTATTAAAAGTATGGGATATGCACATCTTACTCCTGAACTATTAATTGTGGATAAATTTATCCAGTACCCCCATGCCATGGTACTAACTATGGAAATGAGTAAAGAAATCATTGAAACCGCTCCTGGTGAGGAAGCACAGAGATTAAATGATTTAGCATATGAAAAATTAACTAAAATAACTTATAAACTATCGGACTATCTTAGAAAAAATGGCTTTGCCACCGAAGTTTTACCACCTCTTAGTGGCATTGTCAACTTCTCAGCCTTAGCGGAGAAAGCAGGATTAGGATGTAGGGGTAAAAATGGTCTTTTAATAACTCCGGAATTAGGTTCCAGAGTAAAGATTTCCACCATATTTGTTAGTATAGCAAACCTACCCCTAAAAAAGGTTAATGAACATAACTGGATACCTGATTACTGTCAGCGATGTGCTAAATGTATCAAAAATTGTCCAGAAAAAGCGCTGCTAGAAAAAGAAGGTTGCTGTGGAGATAAAGAAATAGATCTAATAGCAGATAAATTTATAGGCTGTAGTGAAGGATGTACCTTCTGTATAGAAGAGTGTCCATTCGTTAAAAAAGGATATGGGGAGATAAAAAACAAATTTGATAAAATAAATGCTAAATTAAAGGGTGATAAAATGGATTCCATGATGAAGGATATGTGTATGATGATGATGGAGAATATGGATGAGTCTGTTTTGAGGCAGATGTGTCAGAAAATGATGGAAACCATGAATAATTCCAAAAAGATGCAAATGATGCCTAAAAATGAAAGAATGAAAGAAATCTGTAAAATGATGGAAAAAACAGGTGTTAAGCCTAATAAAAATGATTAAAAAAATAGAATTAATATTAAAGTATTTTTAAGGGTTTTAAAAAATGAGATTTGTGCATGCAGTCTTCTAATAAGCCCTAACTAGTAACACCACAATATTAATTAAAAGCACCAAATTTAGCTTCCATACACTTACGTTCAAGCGAAGCAATTGTTAAAGAGGAACTGACTATTTATGCCCTATTAAAATGAATAATAATAAAATACCCTTAAGTTATAAATAACTTTTAACAAAAACATTAATAATTAAAATTGGTATTTTAATAGAATCAGGTGAACTGGTATGTATGAAAAAATATTATTAACCACTGATGGATCTGAAGGTAGTGAAAACGCAGCTAAACATGCTTTGGTTATAGCTAGGAAATTTAATTCCATGATCTACGTTTTAAGTGTCATGGAAACCAGACCTACTTCTGGTTTAACCACTGAAGTTTTAAGAAAAGAAAGTGATGTCGCTTTAGAAAACATATCCCAAATCTTCAAAGATCTAGAAAAAGATACCTCCTTTACCACTGAAATTGAAAAAAGTTATATGATTAAAGAAGGTTCTGCCTCTCAACAAATACTTAAAACAGCTGAAGAAGAAAATATCGACATGATAGTTATGGGTGCCTCAGGTAAACACCGCTTAGAACGTTTCATTTTAGGTAGCGTGGCGGAGAAAGTAGTAAGGGGTGCTAAATGTCCGGTTTTAACCGTGCATTAACTAAAATATTTTAATGAAGTGGATCGAGCCGGGGAAAGTAAACAAAATAACTGCTAAACCTCAAAAATAATGAACTAGGATAAGAGGCTCTTTTGAAGTAGGGGGAATTTAATACAATTTCACTGGGACTAAAAGGATGCTTGAGACATATAGCCTTGTAACTAACCAACTTCTATTAAGTGCAAATAAGAGATGATTAAATCTTCATCTAAATTAAAACGGTCTAAAGTTTCCAGGATAGCAGTGATCCTGGAAATCAAATTTCATTCTATTTTTATAAAATTATTATATCTTTAATTAGATCATCAATGATCATAAACATTTAAATCATCCAATATCCTCCACTAAGAGGTTCATAATGATATAATTCATCTAGAATCTATGGGGAATAGTAAGATGTTTCTGATAAAAAAAATATCTTTATAAGCAAAACTATTTCCTAGAGATATTATTTGAGTTTTTAAATTAGTTTTATCCCATAAGCTACTTTTATCTAAATTTTAGTTTTAGTAAGATTTATATAAAAAAATAAACTCATATTACATGTGGAGTTTCTATATGGCCTTTCATTACCATGGGGGTGATTTAAAGGCAAACGGTTAATTGATATTATTCATGGCAATTTTTCTACATTAACAAACCCTAAATTTTCAGAGATTATACGTTAAGACCAGAGAGACAGTAATTTTTTAATTAATACCGGTCTTTTATCAGTTAAAACTAATCGTTTTCTATAAAAAATGCTTTTTTTTACAAGGGCCATATAGGAACTACAGTATACTCTACTATAAGGATAAGATCCTATTATATTTTTATTTTGAGGTTTTATAATGATTAATTACATCTTAAAAGCCTGGGGCCATCCCCATGTTAGTTCCCAACACCGCACCACCTTAGAGATAACTTGGGATAAAGAAATTGGAAAGCAAGCAGATTGTATCGTGGGTGTTAAAGCTGATAGAACCATGCTAGATTTTCCAGAGGAATTAAAATCAGCCATATCTAGGGATGATGCGCTAATAAGAGTTATTTTAAGTACCAATAATAATTGGGATGAAATCAAAGGACAGGGCCACCATAAACTTAGCCTGGATCATCCCACAGATATAGTTTGCCGTAAAAGTGAGTTTATCTGTAGCCGCACCTTAATGATAAAAGCAGATAAGGCCGCCTGTGATTTAAATCCAGATTTAATAGAGGATTTAAAAGCTAAAAAAGAATTGAAAGTGGAAATAAGGGTGGATTAATGCTGATAAAATTCTTTATAAAAGGGCATTAGTATTATAGTTTAAATTCTATTTGATTAGAATAGTTAATGATATAATTTGATTTAAGTGCAGGGGACGGGAATCGAACCCGCGAAGGGACTCACCCACTAGGCCCTCAACCTAGCGCCTTTGACCGCTCGACCACCCCTGCAAACACTAAAAACTATTTAAAAAAAATTAGAGTATTCCAGACTTTACTAGTATCAAGTATTTAAGTTTTGCTCCTATAAGCAGTCTAAGAAAAAAGATAAATAAAAATAGTTAAATTATTCTTTTTTCTTCATTGGTACTTCACAGCAGACTATGGCACATTCTTCACAGCCACATTCGTCTACTATGTTAACTGCTAATCCACAGACTTCGCATACGTATTCTTCACCTTTTTTAGCCACCATAATTTCACCACCTTTAGGCATATAGACTATCTATTTATTTTTATATAATATTTTCTACCCTTAATTTTTTTCCCCAGTGATTACTGCTAATGGTATAAATCTACATCCTGTAAACAATTTTTTACTAATTTTTTTTTTTGAGGGGGGTCTGGGGGAAATATTATAAAGGATTATTTATGGATTTATGTTTATGCAGGCTATTGAGGAAGTTGAGGATGGTGTATTGGTGGATATACTGGTTTCAACTGGAGCGTCAAGTTTTTCCATTAACTCTTATAATCAATGGCGAAAGAGAATAAAAATAACAGTAAGGTCTCCTCCAAAGAAGGGTAAGGCTAATCAGGAGATTATTCAGGAATTCACGTCTCTCACTCAGCATGAGGTGAAAATAGTTTCGGGTATTAAAAGCCGGGAGAAAACTATCAAGATTTATGGTATGACTAAAAATGATTTAAGCCAAATTATAAATAATCTTTAACTGATTTTAGTATGGCCTGGGGTTGAGCCTCTTTGGGTAGTAAACATATAAACTAGATTGCTAGTATTATAGTGGATGATATAATTATCATAGAAAATTTTAAGGTAGTAGACTGCTTTACTATTATAGAAATTATAAGCTAGTTTAGTTTAAAATCCTTACTTTTTATTTCCAGTTTAGTTACAAATCAAAGCCTATAAATAAGATCATAATAGAAATTAAGTTAAATAGTTATTCAGTTAGATTATCATGGTGAATTTATGAAGGCAGTAATACCCGCAGCTGGTTTAGGAACCCGTTTTTTACCAGTAACCAAAGCACAACCTAAGGAAATGTTACCAGTATTTGATAAACCCACCATCCAATACGTGGTGGAAGAAGCAGTGGCCTCTGGAATTGATGATATTTTGATCATCACCGGTAAAGGTAAGCGTTCCATTGAAGATCATTTTGACCGTGCCTTTGAATTGGAATCATTCCTCAGGGAAAATGGGAAAAAAGATGTTTTACAAGAAGTGGAATATATCAGTGAACTGGCAGATATATATTATGTGCGGCAGAAAAAACAGAAAGGTTTAGGTGATGCTATCTACTGCGCCCGTAAACACATCGATGGTGAATCTTTCGCTGTACTTTTAGGGGATACTATCACCCGCTCTCAGATACCTTGCACTCAACAATTAATGGAAGTGCATAAAAAGTACCAGGCTTCTGTACTGGCAGTGGAAGAGGTACCCTCCCATAAAATAGAACGCTACGGTATAATCCAGGGAGAAGAAATTGAAGAT
>PWMT01000005.1 GCA_003558085.1 Methanobacteriaceae archaeon | reverse complement strand
TTTAAACTGGCTTTTACAATCAATATCTGGGGCCAGGCCTTTTACCTTGGCAATGGCAAATTCTTGACAAGATTCAAAGCCACATTTTTTACAATTTAAGTCTTGTAGGAGCCCATAACTTCTTTTTTCAATTAATTTAACTAAATTATCCATTTTTTCATCATTCAGACTTTCTATATCAACATGATGAATTATATAATCATCTTTTAATTTAGAAACAGATATTTTAGCAAATTTAGAGGTTTTAAATCCTTCCATAATCAAATAATCTATTTCTTCATGTATTTCAATAGTAGAAATAATATTTTCTAAATTCAAAGGATTATCAAAAAGAATAAATGTTTCTTTTCCCATACCTACTACTATTTTTGCACCAGCTTGGCGGTGTTTATCCGTATCTTTATTAGCCAAATCAAAATTGACATGACTAAATTTAATGCTAGCAACTCGGTATCCTTTTTGGGACATTTTTTCAATTATTTTAGTCACTAGAGTTGTCTTACCAGTGTCTTTAGTTCCTACGATGGCCACAATTTTCATTGAAACACCAGCTGTATTTTATTATAGATTATTATATCCGAAATAAAAACTGGAAAAATCTATTTATATAGAATTACTAATTAAAATTTCTAATCAAATTTATATTATTATTGGTAATAGTAGTTAAATACCTATCTTGACCACTTTTAAATATTATAAAGACTAACTATAAGTAGAATTAATTTTTGTAATTTTTAAATAAGCACTAATGTTTGTTTTAAATCATTATAATTAACTAATCTCCAATTGAAAAAGAACTATGTTAAACATGTATGAAAAATGAATTAAGGATATCATGAAGAACAAAATCAATTTTTTACTGGATGGATTAGAATTGGAAGTAGATGAAGGAACTACCATTCTACAATCAGCTATAGAAAATGATATTTATATACCCAATCTTTGTTATAATTCCCAATTAAAACCATATGGTGCCTGCCGTTTATGTTTGGTAGAAAATCAGGAAGGAAAAATGACCACCTCTTGTGAAACCATAGTGGAAGAAGGAATGGAAATAAAAACCCATAGTGAGAAATTAAATCGAATTAAAAAAATGATTATATCGCTCTTAATTTCTAATCATGAGAAAAATTGCTTGAATTGTTTTCAATCTGATAATTGCAAGCTTCAAGAAGCAGCTTCCTATCTGCGAATTGAGGAAGATAGTTTAGAAAATTTCAGACATCATATTAAGGATATTCCTCAAGATGAATCCAATCCTTTTTTTATCAGAGATCTTAAAAAGTGTATACTCTGCGGTCTTTGTGTAAGGGTTTGCGCTGATATTATGGGGGTCAATGCTATAGATTTCGGTTTCAGAGGGTATGATACTAAAATTATTACCTTTGGAGATAAGGATATTATAGATTCTAACTGTGTATCTTGTGGTGAATGTGTAGAGGCCTGTCCAGTGGGGGCCCTGGTACCTCGTAATTCCATAACTCCTTCTAGAGAAGTTAAAACTGTCTGCCCTTATTGTGGTGTGGGTTGCGGTATTTACCTGGGAATCAGAGGTAGTGAAATAATCAATGTTCGAGCTGATCCTGAAAATCAAGTTAATCAAGGTAATCTTTGTGTTAAAGGAAGATATGGTTTTGAATTTATAAACCATCCTCAAAGACTTACTAAACCTTTAATAAAAAAGCATGGTAAGTTTGAAGAAGTAGAATGGGAAGAAGCCCTTAATCTGATAGCAGATAAGTTTTTAAGACATCCTGGAGATGAATTTGCTGCTATAGCATCTGCGAAATGCACTAATGAAGAAAATTATCTTTTACAAAAATTCACTCGGGGAGTTATGAAATCTCCTCATATTGATCACTGCGCTCGTTTGTGTCATGCTCCTTCGGTAGTGGGGCTTTCCCAAAGTATTGGTAGCGGGGCCATGAGCAACTCTATAAAAGAAATATCTAACGCTGATTGTATTTTAGCTATTGGAACAAATACCACAGTTTCGCATCCGGTTCTCGCTCTTAGGATTATAAAAGCGGTTAAAAATGGTTCAAAATTACTGGTAATCAATCCACAGGAAATAGAGTTGGTTAAATATGCAGATCTATTTTTACAGCCTCATCCAGGTAGTGATGTTGCATTGTTAATGGGTATGGCTAAAATTATTGTAGAGGAAAGACTTTTTAAGGAATCCTTTATTCATCATAGAACTGAAAACTTTTCTAAATTTAAAAAATCACTTCAAAATTTTTCCCTAGATATAGTAGAAGATATTACTGGCGTTCCATCTGAAAAAATTAGAGAAGCAGCTTATATGTATGCGAAAGGAAATCCATCTTCCATTTTATACGCTATGGGTATAACTCAGCATTCCCATGGAACAGATAATGTTTTAGCTATTAGTAACTTAGCTCTATTAACCGGAAATTTGGGTGTAGAATCAGGTGGAGTAAATCCATTGAGGGGACAAAATAATGTCCAGGGTTCATGTGACATGGGTGCCTTGCCCAATGTTTATCCGGGTTATCAATCAGTTGATGATGAAGAAATTGTTAAAAAATTCACTAAAGCATGGGGATATGATTTAAAATCAATCCCGGGTATGATGCTCCCTGAAATTTTTGAAAAAGCCAGAAACGGTGAAATAAAGGCTCTTTATATTATGGGTGAAAACCCTTTACTAAGTGAACCGGATATTAAGGAAGTGGGAAATGCTTTGCGTGAATTAGATTTTTTAGTGGTTCAGGATATATTTCTCACTGAAACTGCTTCCCAAGCAGATGTAGTTCTTCCTGCCGCAACTTTTGCTGAAAAGGATGGAACATTCACTAATACTGAGAGAAAAGTTCAACTAATTAATTCAGCTATAAATGCACCAGGAGACTCTAAACCTGATTGGCAGATTATTTCGATGATCGCTCGCCATATGCGCGCTTCTGGTTTTGATTACACAAGATCTGAAGAGATTTTCCAAGAAATGTCTGAATTGACACCAATTTATAAAGGAATATCTTATCAAAGATTAGAAAAAGGCGGTTTGCATTGGCCTTGTCCAGAAGAAGATCATCCTGGTACGCCTATCTTACATCAAAAACAGTTTAACACTCCTTCAACTAAAGGAAAATTTAAAAATTTAGCTTACATTGCTCCTGCCGAAACTCCTGATGAAAAATATCCTCTGCTACTAAGCACCGGTAGAACTCTTTATCACTACCACACAGGAACTATGACCAGAAAAGTTAGTGGACTAAATGAAATCGATGCTGAAGAATTTTTAGATATACATCCTCAAGATGCATCTAAATTAAACTTAAAAGGTGGTGAATGGGTGAAAATAACTTCAAGAAGAGGAAAAGTGCATGCCCGATCAAAAATAAATCCAAGGCTTTTACCAGGAAATGTTGCCATGTCATTTCATTTTAAAGAGGCTCCAGCTAACTGTCTTACTCATAATTTCCAGGACCCAGTGGCGGGCACACCTGAACTAAAAATTTCCGCAGTTAAGATCAGAGTTTTAAAACCAGAGGAAATAGAGAATAAGAATTAATTTAATTATTTATTTAATTAAAATAGATCCTTAAAATTTTAAATTTTATGAAAAAGCCATTTATTCATATTTATTTGTTCTAATGAAATTTGGAAATTACTCTTTTATAACTTAATATAATATGATGTGTAGGCTCCACACAATTCTATATATAGTTTTCCATATATTTCTAGTAGAAACTTATATATTAATTACTGTTAAAGAGTGTTATTAACACACATGGTGAACCAATGCCCAAACATATTGTTTCTGGATTAAAATACCTTGCAGCAGTAAATCTCAGGAAGAAAGGTCAAACTCAAAAAGAGATAGCTAATGCATTGGGTATGGATAGATCTACAGTTTCACATTATTTAAATGGTAGAAATATTTCTCGTGATTCTATAGAGGTTGCAGAAGTAGTTATTGAAATGTGTCCTAAAGATTCTTTACTATTGACTTATACACTTTTAAAAAACAAAGAACGGACTAGGACTATTATCCGGACCTGTCAGAACAAACGATATGATGGAGTTATAAAAAATTCTTGTATTGGGTGTGGTCTTTGTGTGGACACCTGCCTAGTAAAGGCCATCGTGTTGAATGATTTAAAGGCGCAGATTGATTTTAAATGGTGCTGCGGATGTTTAATCTGTGTGGAAATGTGCCCAACCAACTCGATAGAAATTAAGGAGGTAGTAGATTGATGGAAACAACTGAAATTAAAGAAGGCAAGGACATTACCGTGGAGAGAACTGGAGAAGAAGAAAGAAAGTTACTCTTCAAGGATCCTTTATGTGCAGTTTGTGGTTTATGTGAAACAATATGCCCTGTATCTGCTATTGAAGTCTGTCCTACCGGAGCAATGATTCGAACGGAACAAGATACAAGTAAAATAGAAATTGATGAAAATAAATGTGTTCTTTGTGGTATGTGCAGCGGTATTTGCCCATTCCAGGCTTTAGATTTGCAGATAGATGGTGAAAGTATAAAAACCATGGTAGAGTATCCTCAAATAATAAAATCTGCAGATATTGATGAATTGGAATGTATCCAGTGTAAAGCATGTGAAACTGCTTGTCCTCAGGATGCAATTACAATTACTCGTGAATTACCGAAAAGAGCAGATTTGATAACTGGTGAAATAGAAATAGATAAGGATACTTGTATATACTGTGGAATGTGTGAGGAAATGTGTCCAGTAGATGCTATCGATATTGCTCATCAAATTCCTAGTTCTGATAGCCCAGTAGTGGCTACGGACATAGAAGTAAATGAAGATACATGTGTTCATTGTGGTATCTGTAAAAGAATATGTCCTGTAGATGCCATCAGACAGGTATGTAGAATTTGTCCTTATGGTGAATATGAAATTGAAGTACCAGAAGTAACTGGAACTTCCTATATAGATCCAGAACTATGTGTAAACTGTACCTGGTGTCAAGAAATTTGCCCGGTGGATGCCGCTCACGTTACTAAACCCTTCGAAGGAGAATTAACTATAGATCAAGATACTTGTCAGGCATGTGAGACTTGTGTTATGGTTTGTCCTTGCAATGTACTATCTTTTCCCAAATCAGAAAAGGCAGGTTCAAAGCCGGAAAAACTGCACAAAGATGAAAGGTTCTGTATTTATTGTGGAGCTTGTGAAAAATCCTGCCCAGTTGATGCCATAGATGTTAAAAGGACTAAAATTAATTATTCTCCCACAAAATCTAAAGCATGGGTTAAGGCTTTTGAATCTCTTAAAAACTAAAAAAAATTTAAATAACAAAGTTCGTATATATTAATATATTCGTAAAACATCGAACCAATTAGGAAGAAAATTACCTGGTAATTTACATGAATTAATGGAGGCAATTAAATGGCAATTGGATTAAAAGCTTACCGTGATTTATGTCACGGATGCGGAAACTGTGTTACAGCTTGCCCAGTCAACTCCCTCCGAAGTGATGATGTGGCTGGAGGAAAGGGGCCAAGCGAATTACTGGACCTGATAATGATAGTAGAAGACGGAGCAGTACAACTCAAAAATGTAGATCTATGCGGAAAATGCGGAACCTGTGTTGAAAGCTGTCCTGTAGAAGCTATAAGGTTGGAGGAAGTATAATGATAGTTAACTTGAGTACAGGCCGAACTGTATGGCAAGGCCAGGCAATTGAATCTGGAAAAGACCTTAAAATGTATATCGACGCTGCAGCCATCGCCCATCTAAATGATGATATGTTGGCTAGACTGGGTATAAAATCAGGGCAAAATATAAAAATCATTGCACCTGAAGGGGATGTGGTTGTGAAGGCAGTTGCTACTAAAGAAAACCTACCAGAAGATACTATTTACATTCCTTTAGGACCATGGGCTAATAGGGTGGTAGATCCCACAACTAATTCTACAGCAATGCCCTGTTTTAAAAATATACCTGTGGATATAATGCCTACAGATGAAGAAGTTTTGGACATGCCTACTCTAATGAAAGTATATGGAAAAGTATAACATCCAACAATTATTGAGGAGGATTAAAGAAATGGAACGTATAATCAAAAACGGTATTGTTTACAGTCCTTTAAACGAAATTAACGGCGAAAAAATGGATATATCCATAAAGGACGGTAAAATCGTTGAAAATGTTAGTGATGATGCAGAAGTAATTGATGCATCTGGACAAATCGTCATGCCTGGTGGTGTGGAAGTACACGCCCACATAGCCGGAGCTAAAGTTAATACAGGCCGTATGATGCGGCCAGAAGATAGTAAAAAGGAT
>PWMT01000121.1 GCA_003558085.1 Methanobacteriaceae archaeon | reverse complement strand
TTATTATTTGTAATTCGTATTATAATTTCGGTTTTAAAGGTATTTTAAGTTATAGGTTGGTTATTACTTAAAAGCTAGTTGTATATTTCGGTCTTTATAATAAATTCAGATATAATTTAGCTATTTATTTTTAAACCTTATATTTTAAAGGATTTATATTTAATTTAACCTGTTTTACTGTATTATTGTATTCAGGGGATTATCGGTCACTTTATATACTAGGCGGGATATAGTATTAGTTAACGAGTCATCTCAATATATCTACAAAAAATTATTAAAAGATAAAAAAAAATGCTCCACAAGCAAATTCTTTTTTTTGATTCTAATTTTTTTGGGCAGATATTTTAGTCTAAATTAGGTTTAAGTTTTAGGTTAGGTTAGGTCTCGTTTTAGCTTAAAAATTATCCATTTTTTAAGCATTACCTTACCTAAAAAAAATAATTGAATTTTTATAGGAGTTTTTCACGAACTCCTGTAATCTCCTCCAAAAAAAAAATTTAGGCTAAGGGGGAAAAAATTTCACAATAAATAATCCATTCCCCTTCCAAAAATAGTGGACGGGTATAATGGTAGAGACTGCCTCAAGTCTTTTATTACTAATTTTTTTCCTCTTAGCCTCTTAAATTAATGAATAATTATAAGGGAGATGTGTGAAAAAATGTCATCATTGAATATTTGGCGTTGTCCTAATAGGAAATGCCCTAATATCCAACCTGGAATAGAAGCCCAGATATGCCCGGAATGTGGTTCTAAATTTAAACCTTTCGGTGGTTTTAGAGATCCTTTTGCTTTTATAAAAGTCAAAAATCAGGCCATAAAAAATAAAGGAGAAAATATAACTCTGACAGAAAAAGATATGATCTATTTTCTAGCAGAAGAATATCTAAAAATCCTAAGCAACCAGGATTAAAAAAAAATCCTCAAATTTTCACCTAATAAAATATTACAAATTGAAATTCTAAAACTCAAAAACCATCCTGAAAACTTAAATAAAAATTAAACAATGGTGGGTATATACCGAATTTTTCTCTTCAATATTAAGAATGATTTTTTTCTCATTTTATTATATAAAACATTAAGATTAGTTATTTTTTAATGTATAACAGAAATTTTGAATATTTTAAGCCTAAAAATTAAATTAATTATTTTTTTGATCAAAAAATATATATAGATTATATAACAATTATTATAACATATCCATGATACAGAATATTATGGATATATTTGTGGAGCGAGATGATAACGTATCTGGAAAAAAAATGCGGGATTGGAATTGAAACTAGTTTTTTTTACTCCAATTCCTACTTATTCCAGGAATAAATTTCCAAGATATTAAACAATTAATTTTTATCTAGATCAATCAATTTAAGCATAAGAGCTTTCTGCAGATAATCTTTTAGTGATAGATTTTAGGTCATAATATAAAATAGCGGCTTAACTTTAAATGAATTGGATTTAGAAAATAATATCTTATTAGAAATTAGAATTTAATAAGATCGCCTTGTCTTTTTAACTCCCCTCTATTAAGCATATCCATTAAAACTTGGTTTATGTGATCAAAAGTTTTTTTACTTGTATTTTTAAAACCAAACAAGCGGGAAGTTCTAATAACCAGCTCTTTTTCATTATTTAAATCCTCAAATTCTAAAACCAATTTAATAGCTTCTCTAATTTCTTCAGCAGCTATAAAATCAATATTTGGTTTATCCTGTCTTTTGCGCACATCTATCCTGGAAGTATCGTTAAGCAGGAGGAAATCATCACTACGTCGTATATTCCCATTATTTTCAGCCATTTCCAGTGCACTGGATATAATATTCCTTACTTTATTACCAGCCCTTCTTAATCCACAGCTATCCCTTATTCGGCGTACAATTTCTTCAAAATGAATTGGTCCTTCAATAGATACGATTTCGCTGACTATAGTGGAAATTACTGGAATAGATGATTTATATAAATCTTGAGCATTATTAAGGGGAAGATTATCGTAACTTTGATAGGGGACCAGTTTATCTTCCAGTCGTGGTGAGGATTGATCTGATTTTAAACTATAATTTGAAGATACTTCCTCAAATTCATTATTCCCGGATTCTTTATCTGGTGATTCTAAAATCGATTCTGAAATTGGAGTTGTGTCACCCTCCTCTTGTAAACTATTAGCATCTTTTAATTCTTCTGCTAAGAGTTCTTGATCAGCTTGTTCATCTATAGTTCCAGTTGATATTTTTTCACCTTCTGCTAGTACAGCTTCCCAGATATCTGGAACTTCTTCCTGTATTTGATTGTTTTTAATATTTTCTATGGCCTGTAATAATTTTCGCTGAGTTTCTTCCCGATTACGGTACCAGTCTGTAGACCATACATGGATTAATTTCCATCCTAGTCCCTCCAATATTTGTTCTCGTAAGCGGTCCCTATCCCTGGCCACTGGAGAGCTATGATACATAATTCCATCACTTAGAATACCTAGTAAATATTGGCCAGGATCATTTTCATCAATAATGGCTAGATCCACCCGGAAGCCAGCACAACCTACACTACGTTTCACCTGATAACCATTATCAACTAAAAACTGGTAGAGAGAATTTTCAAAGATGCTGTGATGTTCATCTTTTATTTGAAGTTCATCGCCCAAGTTTCCATTTTGAGCATAGTTGAGGAAATTTTTAAGGGCTTTAACTCCAAAGGGAGTGCCATTAGTAACTTGGAGGTCCTGGGCGAGGAAATTAGAAAAAACTATGCATTTTTCCCGGGCACGGGTAATAAGAACATTTAAACGTCTTTCTCCACCTTCCTGATTGACTGGTCCGAAATTAAGTGATATCTTTCCTTGCTCATCGAAACCATATCCTATGGAAATGAAAATCACATCTCTTTCATCTCCTTGAATGGTCTCCAGGTTTTTAACAAAAAATGGTTCGTTATTAGCTTCTTGGAAATAAGTTTCCATCTGCGGATTTTCTTTTCGTTTAAGTTCTAATTCTTCCAGGATAGCATTCATCTGAGCCACCGAGAAAGTTCCCACCCCCAGACTTTTACTAGATCCATGTTTAAGGAAGTGTTCAAAAATCATTTCCACTACTTTTTTAGCTTCTAAAGGATTAGATCTTGATTTACCTCTCTCATAAACTGTCTCTGGATGATAATATGTTTTGAGGCCTAGCTCTTCACTTTCATGACTGGGTGATGGGTAAACCAGGAGATGGTTGTCATAAAATTCCCTATTGGAAACTGCGATTAATGATTCATGCCGGCTGCGGTAATGCCAGCGCAGCATCTTTACCTGGAAACTGCGCTTACAAAGATGAAGAATGCTTTCCATGTCAGCTGCAGTGGCTACTTCCTCGCTTTCCTCTTCTGAGGATATCATCTGATCAAAAAAGGAGGTGGGTGGTAATTGGTTAGTATCTCCCATGACCACGGCGGTTTTACCCCTTAAAAATGCTCCAAGAGCATCTTCTGGTTTCACCTGGGAGGCTTCATCAAAGATGACCACATCAAATTGTAGTTTGGGACTGGTAGGATCCAAATATTGGGCAATGGAAAGAGGACTCATCATAAAACAAGGTTTGATTTTTTTAATCAATCCTCCGGCCCGGGAAAGTAATTTACGAAGGGGCATATGGCCTCTTTTCCGGGTAAATTCTCCGCTAAGGATGCTGGCCTGGGAATTAGGGGGCGCACCTCCAAATACAGGGGGCATGTCATTGTTCAATTTTTGCTGTAATCTTTGCCGGTTCAGTTCAATTATGTCAAAGTCTAGTTTCTGGAACTCCTTGATCCTTCCTTGATGTAAGTCTCCAATGAAAGTGTATAAGATGGGTATTTCTTTAAAAGCCATGGCCAATAAACTATCAGCTAGATTACCCTCCATAGCATTTTCCACATCCTCTAATTTTATCAAACCAGATTCTACTGAGGGTATAAAAGCAGATCCCCGTGTCTTCATACAGAGCTTTTTTTTCTCTAGATACTGGGACCAGAGAGGCAATAAGTTTAGATTTAGCTCCCATTCCTCTAATTTATGTTTCCATTGATTAAAAGTTACAAAATCAGATTCCTTATTAAAAATAATATGGCTATGGGTATTTAATAAATTTTTAAGTTTATCTAATCGATTTTTGAATTGATCAGATTCATTAACTACTTCTTTTTTATGGTTAATCGCATTTGTTTTATCTATACCTTCCGATACCATTAGAATGGTTTTATCAGTTATTATTTTTTCCTGAACCAGTCTTCTAAAGAGCACGATCCATTGAGCAGTGGCTTTAAGATCAGCGACTGATGCATCCAAACCCCACATGGATCCGAAGAATTTAGAAGCCACTTGCTCATAATTTAAAAGTTCCTTTTTGAGATTTAAATAATCCTTTAAATACTCTAAATCTTGTATTATTTCATAGTCATTTTGAGGTGGAGATTCCAGGTAGAGGGAATCAATTTCATTTTTAATTTTACGATATTTACCACTTAAAAATTTAATTTTACTAGAGGATTGTTCTAAATATTCCCGGAGCAGATGATCTAAATCTTTTTCCAGCACTGAATTATGAAATTTATCCACTATTTTACGGGTTTGCTGCAGTTTTTTAAGTTTATCTAGAAGCAGAAAAGCATCGTTTTCATGTTCATCCCACACGGTAGAATTCAATACAGCCAGGTCCATGGGACGAGATTGGGAGATAACATCTACCGCCTGTATACTCTTTTTAAAGTCATGGAAGTTTTGAGAGTGTTTTAGATTATAATTGTTTTCTAGATTCCTGATTTTTTTACGAAAACTATCTAAATCTTCTAATATTTCCTGGATAACCATTTCTATTCCCTGTACATCGGGAGGTAAAATCATTCCAGGATCAGTTCCAGACCAGGGATTTTTAGCTAATGGTGGTAAGAGTTGAGCCAGTTTAGTCAAGTTTTCTAGTTCGATTATTGATTCTTCCCATTCTTCGGGAGTGATAGTTTGGGGTGAGGGAATCCTTACCAGGGGGAGATGCTTAAAGTGTTTCTCAGCTTCCTCTTTCATTCCATATAATTGGAAGGGTGATAGTCCAATCTGGTATAGGGGCTGATGTAATGCCTGATTATATTCATTTAACTGGCGTCGAAGTGTTTCTAGACGTTTCAATTGTCTTTCCATGTCCATTTCTTGATCGTAATCATCTTTAAGGGAATTTTCCAGTTCCAATAAAACGTCTTTTTTTCGGGCCTTATGGGAGTGAAGTTCTAGGCAAAATTTACCCAGTCCGATATGATTTAAACGATTTTTAACTACTTCTAAGGCAGCCATTTTTTCACTTACAAAAAGAATGGATTTACCGGCAGCCATTAACTCTGCAATTAGATTGACTATTGTCTGGGATTTTCCAGTACCAGGAGGTCCTTCCACCACCAGATTTTTACCTGATTTTACATCCTCTATTACTGCAATCTGAGAGGAATCAGCATCCATGACATGGTAAACATTTTCATAGTGGAGTTTGCGGTCTACCTCACTTTCCCGGAAACTTGATTTACGTTTATGTGGTTTTGGATTGAATAAGGATTCGATTAAAGGTTTATCTGTAATATCCACTCCTTCTTGGTAGGATGAAGGATCTAAATCACGGTACATAACAAATTTAGTGAAAGAGAAAAATCCAAGCTGTATTTCTTCGGTAACCTTCCAGTCCTTCATGGACTTTACTGATTTATCAACTTCCTGTAAGTATTTTTTCACATCAGCAACGCTGGGCATAATAAATTCAGGTAAATCCAAATCCATTTTTCTAAGTTTGGCTTGTAAGGAAATGTTAGTTAATATATCATTACCATCCCACTGAATAGAGAAAGATTTACCTACTTTACGTCTTTCTAGAATCACTGGGATAAGTATAAGTGGTGCTTTACGAATATCTGGTTCATATGGATCTTTCCATTCTAAAAAACCCAAAGCCAGATAGAGGATATTGTATCCCTGTTCCTGGAACATAGTCCGGGCCCTTTGGTTAATGTAAAAAAGTCTTCTCTGGAGTTCATTGGGAGTTAGATCCGTTTCTAAAAAACGGGATTTGGTTTCTTCAGTTACCTCCACTTCCACTGGTGGTAACTCCCATAAATCACTATCCCCTTGAGGTTCATCAAATACTTCTTTGTCTTTACGGGGAAGGAACTGCATCTTCTTTTCATTTAAAACAAGATAATCATAGATATGATTGGGGTCTGCTTGTATGACCTCGATAGTCCGGGAACGAGGGCGGAATTTCAAGAGTTGGTTGCGCATACTTAAATCTAGAAGTTTTCTTCTAAGATTTTTGAATTCTTTTTCAATAGCAGGTTTAGTTTCATGGCCCATAGGCGTCCCTCATATATTGAGTGCAAAATCTATGTAGT
>PWMT01000084.1 GCA_003558085.1 Methanobacteriaceae archaeon | reverse complement strand
CTACTATTACACGGAAATTCACTTTTCTTCCAGATTTGTGCATTCTTTGAACCAGATTTACATCCATTACTTCTTCTTCTAAATCAGGAAGCAAAGTATCCACAATTTCCAGTTCCATAATAGGGAGACCTTTCTCAAATATTTCATCAATATCAGTAATGGTTCCTTCTTTCACCATACGGCCCAGATTGGTTCTTGGCTCCCATTCCTCCTTTTTATAAGCATTCATAGTTATACCTCTGTCTCATCTATCTTATTCTTTATTTCATCAAAGTGTTTTGGTAAATCAGATGGTGAAAGCCCTTTATCAGTATATTGGGAGAATTTCTGTTTTAATTCATCATCATCCATTCCCTGGGCATATTCTGCTATGTGTTCTCCCCTGATCCGGCTCTCATCTGGTAGAACATCTTCTCCATGGGGAATAAATAAACCAGCATCTGAAGCTCCCTTTAAAGCTGCATAAACTCTGGAACCTTTAATGGATGGACTTAGACCAATATCTAAAACAGCTTCTTCAACACCCATACCCAAGGCTTTTTTAGCACATAAGTATCCGGTTAAATATGCAGCTGCTGTATTTTTAGTCCCTCCTAACCATCCCTTTTTTTCTAATTCTTTGGAGAGAGCTGAAACTAAAGTTTCATCCCCCAGTTTAGCCACATTGATAATTTGGGCCATGATGTGTTTATTGCTTATCCTCACCACTAATCGTGATTTATCAATATCAATAAAATTTAAACGGGCTTTGTAATCTGTTTTACCTTCTCTTCTTCTTCTAAATGATACCTTGTATCTTGATCCCAGTGCCATAACCAAATCCCTCCTACCTGAGCATATCATGGTCCCGGGCGTAGGTTTTCATGTATGATTTACTTCTGAAGGCGCCACCCTTGGCCATTTTATACAGTTTACGATAAGTAGTATTGTTAATTTCTCTTTTATTTCTCATTTCTTTAAGATCTTTCCGCAAAGCCCTGATGGTAGTCATCCAAGCTTCTTTTTTAGGTCTTCGAGCTCCTTTAGCCCCTTTAATACTACCTCTTCCTTTTCGTCTTCCTTTGCGTTTTTGTTCGGCGATTTTCTTTGATCGGTAGCTACTAATCCCTTTTTCTGGTTTAGCCTTGATCGCCTTATCATTTATTAACTGCTTCACACTTTCTCTGGTGATAGCCCGTGATACTTCTTCCAGTTGTTCTGGATCAATCCATATCCGGTTTACACCTACTTTTAGAATATCCGCAGCTAATCTTTTCTGAGTAGTAAGATTCATTTAATAAACCTCCTTTGTCAGCATTTAGCTGATAAATCACTCGAATCAAGAATATGAATCAAGATTTTTCCCTTTAATGAAATACAAGTTTCATATGATTTAAACTGTATTTCAATGGATTTTTGAATGTGACAAATATCTAACAATTAAATGGGAAATCATATTTAAGAGTAAATAGCCAATCCCTACACATTCAATGCCTTTCAATATACGTATGGTCTAATATGTGAGAAAGAATCTATCTTTCTCGATCCTTTTACTATTTTTTTTATTTTAGAATTGAATTGAGTAAAATTTAGAGAATGATTATTTATTAAAAATTTTAATACCCAATTCTTTTGCTTTTTGGAGCATTAATTCCTTTTTTCTTCCACCTACCGTGGAGCTTATTCTTCCTGCCTGGTATTCTGGATTTAAATCCTCTAATTCTTTGAGATTAGATACCAGTACATCCTGATATCCAGAAGGATGAAGGCCTCTTTCCTCTTTAGGAGTACCATATCCGATAGAAGGCATGGCAGGTTTACCTTTCTCATATCTTCTCATTTTACTTGTTTTACCTTTTGGTTTTCTCCATTTCTGACCAAGTTTTTTATAGGTAGCATGTTCCTGCCTTTTGAATTTTTTCCTCATTGAATCACCGTATGATTATTAATTATTCTTATTCCTTACTGCTAAGGATTCTTATCCCTTACTGGTAAGGTATATGCCATCCTGGAATACCCGTGGATCTCTACCCTTAACTTTAGTGGTCTTCTCTAAATTAGCCATAGTTTGACCCACATCTTCTTTATTAATACCTGTAATTTCCACTTCTTCGCCCTTGATTTTCACCTGAGTATCCCCTACAATTTTGGCCTTTCGAGGATATTTTTCTCCCAGGAAATTATCAATGGTAATTTTATCGCCGGTGACTTTAACCGTCATAGGGAAGTGAGCGTAAACTATTTTCATTTTATACTTAAAACCATCAGTTACCCCGGTAATCATATTGTTAATATGGGATTTGAAAGTGCCCAATATTGCTTTATCATTTTTTTTAGGGAAAGAAGCTTCAATTATTATTTTAGCATCTTCTTGATTGATGCTGATGTGGGGATGGTTGAATTTACGTGAAAGATAACCCTGAGGTCCCTTTACTTGTACTTCTTTATTGATGGTCACTTCTACATCTTCCGGAATATTTATTTCTTCCCGAATTAAAGCTGTTAGAACCATTATATCACCTAGTATATGTATGCCAGCAATCTGCCACCAAATCCTTTTTCCTTAGCTTCTTTATGGGTCATTATACCCTGGGGAGTGGTAACTATTAAAATTCCGAAATTTTTAGCTGGTAAATATCGTGTTTCGAATTTTTCAAATTCATCATTTTTAACGGCATGACGAGGTTTTATTACCCCACAATGATTGATATTACCTTCTAATTCAACTAGGAATTTTCCAGCTTTACCATCGTCTACGAATTCGAAATCACCAATGTAAGTTTCTTGTTGCATAGTCCTTAAGACCCGCCCGATCAATTTGGAGGCAGGAGATATTTGACATTT
The DNA here is from genome assembly GCA_003558085.1 of Methanobacteriaceae archaeon. Taxonomy (GTDB): domain Archaea; phylum Methanobacteriota; class Methanobacteria; order Methanobacteriales; family Methanobacteriaceae; genus Methanobacterium_F. Next base: position 3,597 of record PWMT01000084.1, on the reverse strand, counting down.
ATCATTTCCCTGCAATTCATTATTTCTCATATTAGTCAGAGCATTTGCCAGAGGATCCATTAGAGTCATTAGTAACACCTTACCTATTTAATTATATTTTTTAAAGCCTATTTTAGATGCGAGTTCTCTGAAGCATTGTCTGCATAACATGAGCCCATATCTTCTAACCATTGCCGAGTGATCATCGCATCTGGAACATTTTCTAGATGCCTTTCCATACTTTCTTGGCATTTTTATCACCTAATCTATTTTAACCTGAAATTTTTCCTGCATAAACTTAATAGTTTCTTCTTTATCCACCTGATGTTTAGGGGGAATTTTTTTTCGTTGTATTTTTCTTTTTTTTATACGATAACCTGGTTTTTCAAAAGTAACTGAAACATTCATACCATATATTCCAATATCCGGATCATACCTCATTCCAGGAATATCAATATGTTCCTCTATTCCAAAGGAAACATTACCTTGAGAATCAAACTGTTTTGAATCTAATTTATTATCAATCCCATCTAAAACCATTTTAATGGCTTTAAATGCCTTTTCACCCCTCAAAGTTACTTTACATCCGATAGGTTGTTTTTTTCGAATACCAAACTCCGGATTTGTAACTTTAGAGAAGGTTCTAACTGGTTTTTGATCGGTTATGGTAGTTAAAAGTTTCTCGGCTTTAGTCAGATTCTCGCCGCCTTCCCCTACACCAATATTGATAGTGGCTTTGGATATTAGTACTTCCTGCATAGGATTCATTATTTGCCTCCTGGAAGTGATATTACTGCTTCTTCTTTACCAATCACAAAAACATAATCTTTTAAGGTGAGAAAAGTTTTTTTATCATCAGTTTCTATGACAATAGTATTAGGTCTAACTGATTTAGTAATAGTGATATCCTTAATTTTACCTATTTCTCCAATGTGTTTACCACCAGTAACTAAACCGATGTTCCCTTTTTGGAATTTTATAACCTCATCAATTTTCTGATCAGGTATTTGTAAATTAACTACATCTCCTGGAGATAGGTCTTGGTCGCTTAAATGGTTTCTACCATCATGCAAGTTTAATTGAACTTTACCATCTTTAATATAGGTCTTGTTTTCAACTTTACATAGTTTAAATTGGGTATTGTCCTCAGGAATCGGATGTAGAATCAGATTACCCTTCTCATCCGGTAAAACACGATAATTTCCTTCAGTTTTAGGAATTTGAATTACGTCCATAAATCCAACTGGAAATTGATAATCTTTTCTAATTTGACCATCTACCAATAATTCACCATTATTTAAAATCCTCTTCGCTTCCCGGGAGTTGTCAGCCAATCCCAGAATATCTCTAACCACAATTAAAAGAGGTAATGAGTTTTTAATTGGATGAGGGCCTGCAGATGGTTTAACCGTCCATGTATCCTCTTTTGGATGAACAAGCCAATGTTTAGGGGATTTATATCTTTTTAAATGTTTTCTTGATCCCATTTTTGCCATTTTATCCCTTCCGCTCTATAATTTCATTTCTTTTATCGTCACTTAGGTCCATTTCCGCAATTCTCAAATTGGAAGGATGAATCGGAAAGTAAATATTAGTTCCATCAACTTTCTCCACTGTGGCTCCATCTACCAGTACTCGGTAGTTTCTAAGATCCACTTTTTCCACTTTTCCCTCATGATCTTTAAAATCTCCACGCATTATTTGGACCGTATCTCCTTTTTTAACTGGCAAGGATCGGCGATCGTATTCTTCTCGAAGATCCTGACTTAAAGTTACACTCATGAGCTTGTGACGTATGTGTAAGGGTGCATTGTAAATAAATTTTCTTTGCTTTCTAGGCTGTTTTGACATCATATCACCATCATACAATAATGCTAGCTGCGCTTCCTATACTTGGCCATCGGTCTGCTGCTTCTTTAGCAATTGGACCTCTAACCTCAGAACCTTTTAAAACGCCTTCGGGGTTGATGATAACGGCAGCATTATCTTCAAATTTTACTCGGAGTCCATCAGCCCTTCGATAAGCTTTTTTCTGCCTTACCACCACTGCGGTCATGATTTCTTTTCTCATATCAGCAGTTCCTTTTTTCACCGTGACGGTGATCATGTCACCAATACCAGCCACATCCAGCCTTCTGCGAACTCCTTTATAACCTATGACCGAAACAAGCTCCAATTCTCTAGCTCCGGTGTTATCAACACATCGAATTCTAGCACCTATAGGTAAAGATTTAGATACCTTTGATGTAATGGCTTTCATTTTACTTCGCTCCCTTTACCTCAACCACCACAAAATGTTTAGTTTTGCTTAAGGGCCTGCATTCTGCGATTTTTACTTTATCCCCAATATTTACCTGTAAACAATCAGGTAAATGGGCATTAATTCTTGATTTTCTTTTTTCGTATCTCTCGTATTTCCTTATATATTTATAAAAACTTCTCTGCATGGTAATGGTCCTTTCTGCTTTGTCATTGACTACTAGACCTTCCAGGATTTGTCCTCTTACCGGTAAAGTTCCATGGAAAGGACAATTAGGATCATTACATTCAGATTCTGGTTCGGTAACATTAATGCCAACCATATTATCACCATTAAATTTTTTTAAATTTCTTTTTTATTCTATCTTCAGGGCGGCTTACCAGTACCTTTCCCTCTATCTCCACCACTGAACCTTCTGGGATTTGAAACTGAAAAACTGAGGTATTCTTGGCAATTACTATCTCTTTGCCATCTGCTTTTTCCAAGCATAAGGTATTTCGAGTTTCATCTATCACTTTTCCTTTTATTCCTACTAGCTCTTGGTGAGAGCTTTCAACTATTTCCACATTTAAACCTATCAGTTCATGTCGAAATATGTTATGTGGAGTTATCATACGTTAATTATCTTCTACGCTTTCTACTTCGATTTATCTCCCTGATTTCGATAGTATCGGAAGAAAAGCCCAGGTCAGCGAGAACTTCTTTAACTCTTTTTTTATGATCCCCCTGAAGTTCTATTTGACCTTTCTTAGCAGTGCCACCACAGGCGCACTTAGCTTTCAATTCCTTGGTAAGTTCCTTCATATCAATATCATGTTCATCGATGCCCTCGACAATGGTCATTAGTTTTCCGAATCTTCTTCGTACTGTGTATACTTTAACGGTCTGAACTTCTCGTGCTATTTCTTCACAAACACATAGTTCCTCTGGAAGACCACATACATCACATATTTTCATTTATGTCTCCTTCTCTTTTTCATTAATGATAGTAAGAACGCGAGCAATAGTTTTTTTTAGTTCCTTTATTTTTCCTGGATTTTCATATACTCCAGCTGCAGCACTTTGAGAAATATTTTTGGAATATTCGGCCTTGAGTTCTTCCAGTTTCTCCTGGATTTCAGAAATATCCATTTCCCTTAATTCACTACTTCTTAAAATCACCATATTAATCCACCTTAATAAATTTTTTAATTATTTCTGATATTTTTTTAAGAGGAGGTGTCCTTTTCTTCCTGAGAATCATCTTCACTATCCTCAGCTTCAGCTACCTGAGAATCATCTCCACTATCCTCAGAACTATCCTCAGAACTATCCTCAGAACTTTCCTCAGCTTCAGCTACCTGAGAATCATCTTCACT
>PWMT01000039.1 GCA_003558085.1 Methanobacteriaceae archaeon | reverse complement strand
TATTCTAATATATACAAAATATCCGACTGTACTTTTACCGGGGAACAACTGATTATATAACAAAATGTGAAAACAAGCTTAGACAAACAGGAAATTTTCACCACAAATCAGACACCCTGTTTATTAAATAATATTATTAAATTTAGATTATATTTTGCCAAAAACATTATCGGTAAAATATTTATCCTATTCATTTTAACTATCAAAAGGATTAATAAATAGTATTTTTTTTGAAATTTCATTTTATGAAGATTCCTAGCAAAAATAGGAAAGATATTAGCCTAAATATTTAAAAAAAGTAAAAATCTTATAAATAATTATAATTATAAAAGGAGATCTATCTAAAAAAAGATTTTGGTGTTTTTTAGGGAGATATTTTCTATATTTTTAGTATAAGATGGAAAAAAAGATCAGCTCCCTCACAAATATATTATAAAGTTAAAGCATAATTCCTTTCATAATCCCTTAAGGATAAATGATTAGATCTAGTAGAAATTATTTAAATTATTAATAACTATAAGCTCAAATTTTCTTATATTTGATTATTATTAAAAAATGATATTTTCAAGTAATAAAATAATTTTAAATCTTTAAGAAATTGCTTAAAGCCAAAGTATTATAATTAAAATAATATTCTAAATAAGTCATTGGAAAATGGTGATAAAATGCCCTACGAAGTGAAAGACATTAACTTGGCCCCCCAAGGAAAGAAAAAGATAAAATGGGTACAGAAACATATGCCGGTTCTTGAACATATAAAAAAAGAATTTGAAGAAACTAAACCTTTTGAAGGTATCACAATAGCTTCCTGTCTACATTTAGAGCCAAAGACTATAAACTTGGGACTTACCCTTCAAGCAGGAGGGGCCGAAGTAGCCATGACTGGATGTAATCCTTTATCCACTCAGGATGATGCTACTGCAGCTGGTGCTGATTTAGGATTAAATATGTATGGTTGGCGAGGAGAAAATAACCAAGAATACTATCAAAACATTCATCGTGTATTAGATCATGATCCAGATATTCTCATCGACGATGGAGCCGACATGATATTTCTAGTCCATCGCGAGCGCAACGAACTGATAAAAAGAATAAAAGGAGCATGTGAAGAAACCACCACGGGAATACATCGATTGAAAGCAATGGCTGATGATAAAGCTCTTAAATTTCCAATTATGGCTGTTAATGATGCTTATACTAAATATTTATTTGACAATAGGTATGGAACTGGTCAATCTACTTTTGATTCTATTATGGGTGCCACTAATATACTTATTGCTGGTAAAACAGCTGTAGTTTGTGGTTACGGATGGTGTGGTCGAGGAATAGCTACTAGGGCATCTGGTCTAGGATCAAATGTAATAGTAACTGAAGTAGATCCTATTAGGGCATTAGAAGCTAAAATGGACGGATTTAGAGTAATGAAAATTAAAGATGCGGTTAAACATGCTGATATACTGATCACTGCCACCGGGAATATTGATGTAGTCTCTGGGGATGATTTCCAGTTCATGAAAGATGGTTGTATTATGGCTAACTCCGGACACTTCAATGTGGAAATCAATAGGAATTATCTGCTAGAAACTTGCCACAGTTATGCTAAAGTTAAAGAAGATATTGAAGAATTTGTTATGAAAGATGGAAGAAGATTTTATCTTTTAGCAGAAGGACGTTTAGTAAATTTAGCTACTGAAAAAGCACAGGGACATCCTGCAGAAATAATGGATCTTAGTTTCTCTATGCAAGCACTTTCAGCAAACTATTTATTAGAAAAAAAATTGAATCCTGGAGTATATCGGGCTCCAGATGAGATCGATGTCAATGTTGCCCAGCTAAAACTTAAGGCCATGGGATTGGAAATTGATGAATTAAGTCAACGACAAGTCGAATACTTAAATAACTGGGAAGAAGGCACATGATTTCATCTTAAATAATGTATCCAGAGATAATATGAGTTTTTTTCGACTTATTGATAAAGGAAAAGGCCCCACCAGACTTTTTGTAGGTGGAGTACATGGCAAAGAAGGATTAAGTACTATTCATGCTTTAAAAAAAATTCAAAGTAGAGATGTACAAGAGGGCAAACTCATAATTTACAATTGTGATACTAGCAAATATATTTCTACTCTTGATAAAAAATACTATCAAACCCCTATTGGTAAAGAAATAGTACGCTTAATCCGATATTATAAACCAGAGGTTTATGTGGAGCCCCACTGTTATCATGAAGAAAGCTATATATCCTTAACTGACCTTCAGCGTAAGGAAAAAATTGGGGTTCCTCCTCTTATAGAACTGGAAAAAGGGGTGCTTATTGGTTCAGTATCACCTTTTATTCGCACTAGTTTATTTAAAAGAGAAGATGTTTGTTTAACTCTGGAAATGCCTTGCATAAATAATCAGGATCTTAGTTTTGATCAAGAATTAAACTTGAAACCCAAATTAGCCTTCGATTTATATGTTGATATTCTAAAAAAAATTGCGCTTGCACAGGATAGAAAAGATCTAGAAAATAAAATGAGTGAAAAATATCCTTTGCAAGTAGAAAGGGCTCGTAAATATGCTCGTGAATTCTTTGGGGAATATCCTCCGTTTTAGTTTTTAAATAGAAACATGAAAATTAATAAAGCAGTGCTTAATCTCTTACTAAAAAATTTAATTTCTAAAAACTAAAACCAATCCTCTAGACTTTTTTGAGTATTTTCTAATTGTTTTAATTTTTTAAGGGCTCCGAGGACACGCTCTTGCGAAAAATCATGTTCACCACATAAAAAATCAATCAACCCTTCCTGATCATAAGCTTCCCATTTGAGTTGATAATCATCAATAACTTTTGGCTTTAAAAAAATATCTCTTAAAACCTGGGGGTCAATTTTTAAATCTAATTCCAATTTATCTAAGGCATTCCTAAGATTTTGATGATTCTTGATTATCTGAATTCCCTTTTTGGCTCCTATCCCTTTTACACCTGGATTAAAATCAGTTCCAGCTAAAATTGCAACATCTATTAATTGTTCTCTAGAAACATCCAATTTAGAAAGCAAATTCTCTAATTCTAAGAGTTCTAATTCTGCTAAATTACCACTTATAGTTAGATTTCTTACTATCCGAGTAGCTCCAAATAATAAACAATCATAATCTTGTGAAGCAACTGCCCAAGCATCTCCTTTTTGAACCATATAGGATGCTTGTGCCTCACCTTCATTAATAGCTTGAATGAATGGTATTCCCATTAAATTTAAAAGTTTTTTAGAAGTTTTAACAATTTCAGGAGACATTCTAGAAGATCTAACTGCATATTTGCGTGCTTCTTCAATATCACCTTTTTTTAAAGCTTTTTTCCATTTTTTTTCTGATTCACGTCGGATTTCGCTTCTTTTAGTTATTGTTTCTCCCTTTAAATCATGGGAAATACCATCAAAAACAAACACTGGTTTTATACCTTTCTCTACCATAGCTGAGGTCCGGTAAAGTATGCCACTTAAATGAGAAGTAACTCTACCACTTTTATCCATTAATGGAGTTCCATCTCTCTGCCTAATACTTGATAAAAACTGATACAATGTATTAGCAGCATCTATGGCTATAATTTTACCATCTAAATCTTTAATGGTAATTTTTTTTGGAGAAGCAATGTCTTTAAATTTAACTCCCATTATAAACACCTATCTTTCGTTTTCGAAAAGGGTTGCTGGAAATGTTTCTTTTATGCGAATTAGAATTTTATCTTGTCGAATAATGTTATAGGTTCGGGTGAGCATGAGAGAATCTGTATTGAAAATTGATTGAATATCTGCTGATGGTTCTTCCACATCCACTGATTTAATTTCCCTACGTGATTCAACTCGATGTTTTTTTAATATACGGCCAATAGGGATATCCGCTCTAATTATATCTTCTTTAAAATTATTATTGATTCTATTTAGAGGAATATATGATATAGCGTGTATTAATGGTTCATCTGTGCCTATAATTACTACTCTATAATTAACTAGCTCTCCTTTTTCTATATCTAGTTCTCGAGATATTTGTGTATTAGCAGGGCGGAATTCCTGGGCCAAGGTGTTTATATTAACTCTTCCCTTTAAAACATCCAGAATAGTAGTTACAGAACCATCAGTAGCTAATAAAATCTTTTGAGTATTGGATAAATCCCCAATAAATTTTTCCAGCCTATTTATCTCTTGCATGATATTAGAATCCATTGAACCAACCTCTTTTTTAAATAATACAAATTCTAGGCATTATATTGTAAATTATTTAAAATAAATCAGAAGGATGAGTAATTTCTCCCTCAATGGCAGAAGATGCCACAACTGCTGGATTTGCTAAATATACTTCTGAATCAGGATGGCCCATGCGCCCCTTAAAATTACGATTAGTAGTAGAAATACTTACTTCTCCTGGAGCTAAAACACCCATATGCGCCCCTAAACAGGGCCCACAACCAGGATTGCATACCATAGCCCCTGATTCTATAAAAATAGTGACTAGATTTTTTTGGATTGCCTGATTATATGCTTCTGCAGAAGCAGGGACCACAATCATCCTTACATCATCATGAACCTTATTTCCCTCTAAAATTTCTGCAGCTTCTTTTAAATCATTATAACTGCCATTGGTGCATGATCCAAGGAACGCTTGATCAATAGGGATTCCTTTAACTTGATTTAAAGGTTTTACATTATCCACATCATGCGGACATGCAATTTGAGGTTCTAAAGATTCCACATCAAAATAAAATTCTTTTTCATATTCAGCATCTTTATCACTATAACTAAGCTGGAATTTATGAAGAATTCTATCTTGTAAAAATTTAATGGTAGGTTTATTAGGTTCCATTATACCATTTTTGGCACCCATTTCCACAACCATATTACAAATAGTCATCCTCCCATTTACATCCATATTATCTATAGTTTCGCCAGTAAATTCTACTGCCTTATATGTTGCACCATCTGCGCCAATGTGGCCAATAATATGTAATATTAAATCTTTGGGAGTTGTATAATCATGGAGGGAACCAGTTGTTTCTAGCCTATATGATTCTGGAATCATGAACCACGTTTTTCCAGTGGCATAAACCATTGCCATGTCAGTAGCACCCATACCTGTGGCAAATGCACCAAATGCACCATAAGTACAAGTATGAGAATCAGCACCTACAATAACTTTTCCAGGTTCTACAAACCCTTTTTCAGGCAATACATGATGACAGATACCTTCGCCATGAGTATAAATATTTTTAATGCCTTGTTCACGAGCAAAATGTCTAGTTATACGCTGGAATTCCGCGGAACCAATATTATTAGCAGGTATATTATGATCATACACAATAACTATTTTTTGAGGATCCCAAACTTCTTTGGCAATTTTATTAAAAGTTTTTATGGTAGGTGGAGAAGTCCCATCGTGACTCATAGCCAAATCTACCCCGGCTTCTATTATTTCTCCAGGGACAACTTCTCTCTTGGAAGCTGCCTGGGCTAAAATTTTTTCAGTGATATTGATTTTTACACCTCTTAGATGGATTATATGGTGAATAACTGTTTATTCTAGGTGAATGACTAATAACCAATGCTTAAATTATATCAGGAAAAACAATTCTAAATATCAACTGGACCTCTTACCGTCTTTACAATTTGATTGAATAATTCATCATTTATATAGCGGCCTTCTTCTCGACTTTTTTTTATTTCTTCCACGATCCTACATAATTCATCTTTTGAAACTTCAATTCCACAAGCTTCAAGCTTTGCTTTAACTGCTCTGCAACCTGAATGTTTTCCTAGAACAATACGACGATGATGTCCTATTAATTCAGGTAGAAAAGGTTCATAAGTCAAAGGCTCTTCTATTACCGCATCTACATGAATTCCAGATTCATGTCTGAAAACGTTTTTACCTACTATGGGTTTATTTTTTGGAACCAACATTTGCGTATGCTTTTCTACCAGCCGGGAAAGATCATGAAATACTTTAATTTTGAATCCTAAATCTATTCCATACATTATTTTAAGAGCCATAACAATTTCTTCTAAGGGAGTGTTACCTGCTCTTTCACCAATACCATTCATAGTAGTAGAAATGGCATTAGCACCAGCTAATAACCCAGATATACAGTTTGATAGAGCAAAACCAAAATCATTATGACAATGTAACCCAATTTCTGTTTTTAAGTGAGATCTTAATTCTGTTACTAAAAATTCCATCCCCTGAGGATTAATAGCTCCGACGGTATCTGCAATATGTACCCTATCCACCCCATAATCTTCTGCTTTTTTATAAATCCTTTTGAGAAAATCAAAATCAGTACGGGTAGCATCTTCGGCTGAGAAGGCAACAAAAATTCCATGATCTTTGGCATGTTCAATAGATTGCATGCACACGTTTAGTGCTTGTTCTCTGCTCAATTTCAACTTATGTTCCAGGTGCAAATCAGAAGTTCCCATGAAAGTGATTATTCCGTCAACCCCACAATCTATAGCTACATCGATGTCCTCTTTCTTAGTACGGGATAGAACAAGAATATCTGCATCTAGGCCTTCATTGGCAATAGTACGCACTGAATTTTCTTCTTGTTTAGATACAATTGGAAATCCGACTTCAATTTGATGTATTTTCAGTTCATCTAATTTTTTAGCAATTTCTAGCTTTTCAGGCGTTCCTAAACAAACACCAGGGGTTTGTTCTCCATCTCTAAGGGTGGTATCATATATTGTAATATTTTTTGGAAAATTAAGCTTAATTTCCTTGTTAAAAGGGCTAACGAAATAGTTCAAGTGTACCCCACCTTATTTTTATCATTTTCTAACCAAGAATTGAAAAGTGGATTCATTCATTTATCCTTGGAATTGTTTACTAATTAAATCCATTAGTTGATTAGATTAAAAATTACTTCCATGTTTATATAAAGATTTTCACTTATAGCCTAAAACAAATTTAAATTAAATTCCATTATAAATCCTTTAAAAATATTTAAGAGTTAAATTTCTAATAGGTAACAATGATTAATTTATTATTTGATACATAATAATTCTTTGATAACCTTTTGAGGCATATAATCAATTGATAACTATTATGATTATAAACCTAGAAGTTCTAGATAAGAAAGTCGCTCAAAGCCATCAACTATCCCTATTTTTTCATATAAATGAAATATTTCATCTCTAACTTCTTTATAAGATTCTTGCTCCCCAATATTTTTTTCAATTTCCAGGAATTTACCTAAATTATGCACAGTATCCAAACTTATAATATACTCATTTAGCTGATAAATTTCTCGTTCTTTAATTACCTGAGGCAATGCCTTAAAATTTAAATTTTCTAATATACTGTACATTTTAAGGTAATCATCCACCCCAACTTCAATTTCAACTCTTGTTTTGCTTAAATCATCCAGTTTAGAACCTTTGTATGTCATGTAAATTTTTGACTTTTTTTTAGTAGTTGTTTGCCGTAATCTCAATGCTTCATCTGTCTTTGCAAAATCACGATGCGGCGCATGGAAGTAAGTGTCTTCCTGCCCTTGAATTTCCATTCTTTTGGCTCCTAACAAATTTAATTTTTTTCTTATCTCCTCAAAGTCACCTACGTGCGCTTTAACTTCTACTTCAATCAATTATACACCTCCCTTTCAACAATGTTTTAGAGATAAATCTAGAATTAATATATTGTTTCCTGGTTTCATAATTTGTCTATTATATCATTAATAGTTAGATAAAAAAAGTAAAATTAAACTTTAAATGTCTTTAGCCTTTATAAATATTAGAATAAGAGAAAATTAAGTGTCATGAACCTTATAAATATTAAAATAGGATTAAAAATTAAAATTAAATTGCATACTAGTTGTGATATATTTAAATAAAATTAAAATTTAAAGTATACATAATTCTAATTAATCTGCAGTACATTTTCATGAGGTTGCCCTCCAAAGAGCAACCTTTATATAAGTAACCTTATAATTTTTTATAATAATAGTTTCAAATTAAATTTTAAAAATATTTCCAATGAAAATTAGAATAATAAAAGTTAAGAGACTATTAATAATAATTTATAGTTTACCTAAAAAAAATAATAGTAAAATAGCACTGCTTTTTAAGTAATTATCAATCATATATAAATAACAGTTTTATACATTTTGTATGAAAAAGTTTTGTATGTATGAATTCTTCTAACTACTGGGAGGTATATTAATTGACTGATGTGGAAATCAAAGTGGAAAACATTGTTGCATCTGCAACTTTGGGGAAATCTATTGATCTTCCCACCGTTGCTAAAGCACTAGAAGGTGTTGATTTTAACCGAGAACAATTCCCTGGATTGGTTTATAAACTTAAAGAACCTAAAACAGCAGCATTAATTTTTGGTTCAGGTAAATTAGTTTGTACCGGAGCAAAATCTATAGAGGATTCTAAACTGGCCATAAAAATAACTGTAGATCAAATGCGGACTATGGATCCAGATATTCCTGAGGAATTTGAAATTAAGATACAGAATATTGTTGCCTCTGCTAATTTAATGAAAACTCTGAATCTAGAAGCAGTGGCTTTAGGACTGGAAAATACTGAATACGAACCAGAACAATTTCCAGGCTTAGTTTATCGTTTAGGTGAACCAAAAGTTGTATTATTACTCTTTGGATCGGGTAAAGTAGTTTGTACTGGAGCAAAAAGCTTTGAAGATGCTAAACTTGGTGTAGCAAAAACTAAAGACCGACTCGAGGAGTTGGATTTGATTTAACTGGTGATATTTTTGATTAAGCTTGTAGTATTTGACCTTGACAATGTTATTATCGATGGTGAAGCCATAGACGAAATTGGAAAAATAATGGGTATTCAAGACCAAATAATGGAAATTACTAAGAAAGCTATGGAAGGTGACCTGGACTTTGAAACTGCTATAAAAGAAAGAGTTAAGCTTCTAAAGGGTGCTTCCATAGATGAAATTTCAGCAGTAGCTGAAAAAATGCCGTTGATGAATGGAGCAGAGAAAGCAATTGCAGAACTTAAAAATAAAGGATATAAACTAGCTGTGATATCTGGAAGTTTTGAAAATTTTGCCAATCCTATTAAAGAAAAGCTCGATTTAGATTATGCATACTCCAATAAATTGGATGAAAAAGAGGGCATTATTACCGGAAAAGTTACTGGTCCCCTAGTAAAAGACTCAAAATACGATGTTTTATGTCGTATAATAGAAGAGGAAGGAATAAGTTTAGAAGAGTGTGCTGCAGTAGGTGACGGAGCAAATGATATCTCTATGCTTAAAGCAGTTAAATTAGGCATAGCCTTCAATGCTAAACCTGCTTTAATAGAAATTGCAGATGTTTCCATTGAAAATCAAGATTTGACTGAAATAATTCCTGTCATTGATAAAATAAATGCTGAAGAAAAAGAAAAAGCAATTACCTCAATCATGGAAGGAACTATGGATAATGCTCTGGAAAAAAAAGACGAGTATGAAAAATTTCTTTCTGAGATTTCTAAAGAAAGGGATGAACTCAATCAAAAGGCTAAAAAATATAGAAAACTTCGAGATGAATTGAATAATAGTCTCAAAGAAAATCTCAACACTGCCATTAAATTTAGAGATGAAAGAAACAAAACTAATCAAGAAGTAGAAAAATATAAAAAACTTCGAGATAAAGCTAACGAAAAACTAAAAAAGATGGAATGGTCCTCTGGAAGAAAAGAGAGATTTAAAATAGAGAATGAAATAAAAAAAATAGATAAAATTATTGAGACGCGGGTTTTGGATATAAAGAAAGAAAACCAACTGGTTAAAGATGCTAATGAACTTAGAAAAAAATTAATAGATATTAAAGAAGATGAAAAGGTTCATGAGAAGGCACAAGAGCTAAAGAAGACTTCTGAAGATTATCATGCCCAAGTAGTGGAACTTTCAGAAAAAGCTCAAGAATCTCATGAAAAAATGTTAGAATATTTCCGTAAAACCGATGAAATCCGTAGCCAAGCTGATGAAGCTCATAAAAAATTTGTGGAATGCAAAAATTCAGCTTCCCAAAAACATGAACAATTCAAATCTGTTCTAGGAGACATTCATAAAATTAATAAAAAATTAGGCGGGCTCAAATCTAGAAGAAGAGATATGGAATCTAGAACTTCCAGGAAGAAAAACCAGGAAGAAAAAGAACGTGCTGAGGAAATTTATCGCAGATTTAAGGAAGGTAAAAAACTCTCTACAGATGAATTATTGCTCCTTCAAAAACACCAAGTTTTCTAATTTATAGAGGCTGAATTTTCCCCTAGAAAACAATAAACTACAGATAAACAATTTTTAGTTGAGAAGGTTTGTTAATGTCCCCAAAAAATTCTAGCTCTAAAAACTTTAAATCTGAAGATAAATCCGAAAAAATAGTAACTTGTTTTACTTGTCTTGTAAAATTCGATATTAACGCCGATGATTGCAGTCATTATCACTATGGAAAATATCCTATGTGTGACTACTGCAGTCAATTCTATGGATTTTATAAATAAATTATTTTTTTAACCTATTTTTAAAGGATATATTATTATAAATTTTAAGAACTGACCTGACAATAATTCATTTTAAATACCATTAGTTATATGAGTTATATAAAATTAGGAAAAATTATGTGTGATATCATGCACGAGGTAATTATCTGTGAGAAGCCTAAATCCTCAGAAAAAATAGCTCAAGCTTTATCTAACCATGCAGAGAGAAAAAAGTATAAAAAAGTATCTTATTGGGAATTTGAAGAAGAAGGCAAAAAAACCACGATTTTATCTGCTGTTGGACATCTCTATTCCCTAGCCCCACTAAATCCCAAGAAAGAACATTATTTTGATTTACAATGGGTTCCTCTTTATGATTTAGATAAGAAAAAAGCTTATGTTAAACATTATGCTGAAGCTATAAAAAAATTCTCTAAAGGCGCAGATAAATTTATTCATGCTTGTGATTACGATATAGAAGGTACTCTAATTGGTTATAATGCATTACAATATCTTTGTGGAGATGAATGTATTGATAAGACCCATAGAATGAAATTCTCTACACTTACTAAAAAAGACGTAGTGAATGCTTATAAAAAGCCTATAGAATTAGATTTTAATCAAGTGGACAGTGGAATTGCTCGACACGTGTTGGACTTTATTTTCGGAGTCAATATATCCAAGGCACTTATGAAAACTGTACAAGAATCTACTTCTCGTTTTATCAAGCTATCTGCAGGTAGGGTGCAAACTCCCACATTATCCATACTAGTAGATCGTGAAAAAGAAATTCGTGAGTTTAAACCAGTACCTTACTGGATGATAAAAGCCTTTTTAGAAAAAAATATAGTTGCCGATAGTAAAAAAGGTAAAATCTGGGATAAAAAAGAAGCTGAAAATATCATGGTTAATTGCAAAGAAAAAGATGCCTTTGTAGATAAAATAGACATTGCTCAAACCATTAAAAATCCTCCCTTTCCATTTAATTTAGGAAGCTTACAATCAGAAGCTTATGCTGTTTTTGGTTTCAGCCCCAAAAAAACTCAGTTAATAGCTCAGAATCTTTATACAGAAGGATACACTTCTTATCCCCGTACTTCATCACAAAAATTACCTAAAAGTATCGGCTATGATTCCATATTTAAAAAACTTTCTAAAGATTATGCTTTTAAAAAAGAAATCAAAAAATTACACTCTCCTTTAAAGCCTAATCAGGGTAAAAAGAAAGATGAGGCTCATCCTGCAATCCACCCCACCGGTTTTTTACCTAAAAAATTGAGTACAGATGAAAGAAAAATATATGAATTGATCGTTTATCGTTTTATAAGTGTTTTTGGGAAAGAAGCTACACTGGAAACAATGAAAACTTTACTTAAAATTGCTGATGAAGAATTTATCTTTCGAAGAAAACGGGTAAAATATATGGGATGGTTAGAACATTATCCTTACCGTAAAGTAGAAAATGATGATTTTCCAGATATTTCCCAGGGTGACATGCTTAAAGTTGAAAAAATAATCAAAGAAGAAAAAGAAACAAAACCTCCTGCACGTTATAATGAAGCTTCATTAATAAGAGAATTAGAAAAAAGAGGTTTGGGAACAAAGGCCACCCGTGCGGACATAATATCCATATTATATAATAGGAAATATATTTACGGGAAACAAATTGCTGTAAATCAATTAGGAGAAAACATAATTGACACTCTGCGCAAATATTCAGACCAGATAACCAGTGAAAAATTAACTAGGCAATTTGAAAATGAATTGAAGGACATTATGGCTGCTAAAATTAACAAGAAAGAAGTAATAGATGATGCTAAAAAAGAAGTTATTTCTATTTTAGAAGATATCGAAAAAAATAAGATTAAAATCGGTAAGCAAATTTACCAAGCATATCAAGATAGTCGCATTGTAGGGAAATGTAAATGCGAAGGTAATTTAGTATTGAAGTATTCTTTTCGAAATAAAAGCACTTTTGTGGGATGCTCTAACTATCCAGAATGTAGGGCTACTTACCCTTTACCCCGAGGTGCTAGTGTATTGAAAACTAAATGTGAAAAATGTGGACTTCCATTAATTTCTTTTGGAAAACCACGCCAGCGAGCATGTTTAGATCCTAAATGTGGTAAAGATAAAAAAAATGATGAACCGGAAATAATGGGAAAATGTCCTAATTGTGGAAAAGATTTACTTAAACGCTCTGGAAGATATGGTGAATTTATTGGATGTAGTAATTTTCCTAAATGTCGCTTTACCCAATCAATTGAAGAAAAACTTGAAGAAAAAAACTAAAATGAATTATATTTTTTATCAAACAAAGTATAGGGGAAACCTTACTCCTGCAGCATATTCTTAAATCATTATCATTCCTTAACTTAGAGATTTTATTGATGTTTGATAAATTAAAAAACAGTTTCTAGTTCAATCCCCTATTTTACATTATATTATTGATATTGGAAACAAGATTATATTTCAAGTTAAAAAAAAAAAGAATTTGATCTAAAAAAGGAGTTATTATTATAAATCAAAATTTAGCTATTATAGTTTAATTATTATTAAAATACCGCAATAGTTAAATTGATGTAATGATGAATTGTTAACCTAACCAGTAATATATTTTTTCTAAATAATTGAGGAATATTATGAACTTTGAAGGTGATTTATCCGAATTTAAACCAGTCATTATCATTATATTACTATTTTCAGTTTCTTTCTTACTACGCGCTGAAGCATATGATATTGGAGGAGTTCCGGAAGATTTAAAAGAATTTTATAGTGATGAAAGCGGCCTTCCTTACTATAGTGAAATGGATTCTTATTATAATTACCGTTTAACTGAAAATTTTATTGAAGATGGAAGGATTGAGGATACGGTAATTAATGGAATACCATGGGATCTTCACTCCTATTTTCCTCCAGGTAGAGAAATGGTTTATCCTCCCATGATCGTCTATGTTACCGCAGCCTTTTATTATTTGATGAATCTTTTTGCTACCATACCCCTTAATGTAGTAGCATTCTGGACTGGTGCTTTTGTAGGTTCACTAAGTGTCATACCTGCCTATTTATTTGCGCGTAAATTTACTAATGATTATGGAGCTGTAGCTGCTGGTATTTTGGTGGCGAACAGTCTTCCCTACTTTTCTAATACTTTCGCCGGATTCTTTGATAATGATATGTTCACCATGCTACTTCCCCTACTATTCATTTGGTTTTTTGTAGAGAGTATAAAAGCACCTAACCTCCAAAAAAGAGTGATCTTTGGTGTTTTATCTGCTTTCAGTCTCCTAATATTTTCTCTAGCATGGGTAGGTTATATTTTTTATTTAGTACTTTTAGTAATGGTGGTGCTAGTTTATCTATTAGTTTCCAGATATTTGTTAAAAGATGATCCTGGAAGATCAATTAAGGACTATACCTCCCGGTTGAAATGGTTTTTAGATCAAAAAGAAATATTTTCCTTAACTATAGTTATAGTTTTAGGAGGTTTGATGGTGGGGATATTCAACGGATTTAACGCTTTACTAAATTCCTTTTTTGAATTGTTTGGTGCCACTCAAATTCAAACTGCGGTGCAGGCCACTGCTTATCCTAATGTTTATGTATCTGTATCTGAGTTACAGGTACCAAGTTTCGTCTCCTTGGCTAATGGTATAGTTGGATTATTTTTACCGAACCAATTATCAATGGTGGGGGGTGTAGGCGGTCTTTTAGTATTCATTTCCGGTATATTAGGATTGGGGATTTTATTATGGAAAATGAAATTAATGTTAAATTCTAGTAAGGATGAAAAAAAGGACATTGAATCCCCCATTACAAATTTTATCCAACATGGCAGGGAAAAAAAGCGTGAAACCCTCTTTTATATTATTCTATTTTCACTTTGGATATTAATGACTGCTTATGCTTCAACTAGAGGTTTCAGATTCGTTGCCGAGTTTTCACTACCTATAGGTCTTAGTGCTGGAATTTTTTTAGGGTTTGCAGTAGAATACATTAGGGAAAATATTAAAAGTACTAATAATCTAGCTCTGTTAGGATTCATTACCGTTATTTTTATAACTTTGCCTTTAGGTTTTTCAGCCTTCATTACCTTACTAATTGGATTTATTTTAGCCGGCATTATATTTCTCATTAAAGATTCCAATTTAAAATCGACTATAGTTATGGTTTTAGTAATTTTGGCTGTTATTTCTGCTCCACTTGCCGGAGCATATGCTTTATCTTCTTCAGTAATTCCTGGAACCAATGATGGTATGTGGAATTCCTTAGAATGGATAAATGAAAACACTTCATCTGATACGATCATTACTTCTTGGTGGGATTTTGGTCATCTTTTTGCAGCGGTAGCGGAACGTCCTGTGACATTTGATGGGGGCTCACAAAATACGCCTCGAGCTTATTGGGTAGGTCAAGCATTGTTAAGTAGTGATGAAGATCTCTCATCAGCTATATTTAAAATGTTAGCTACTAGTGGGGATGAAGCTTACCTTACTTTAGATAGTTATACTAATGATTCTGGTAAAAGCGCTGAAATTTTAATGGAAACTCTCCCTATGGATAGAGAAACCGCATTAAACCTAATGACCAATGAATATAAACTAACTCCTGAACAGTCCCAGGAAGTGTTAAAACACTCACATCCTGAGGATCCCACACCAAGTATAATTGTAACCAGTGAGGATATGATAGGAAAAGCAGGCTGGTGGACCTATTTTGGTAGCTGGGATTTTGAGGCAAATCAAGGAACTAGATCAATGTATTATCCTTCATTAGCTAGTTCAGAGCCTCAAAAAATTAATGAAACCACAGTTATCCAGACGATTAATGCCATAACTGGGGATATGATAATTGGAACCAACCTAGAAATTATTGATGATGAAATCGAGGCGAATATCATCGTTGGAGAAAATGAAATATTTCAATCAATAAATCCACATAAATTGATGATTATTCAGGATGGTCAAATGATTAGAAATGAAGTGGTGGATAGAGAGAGTGCCCTGAGTCTGCTAGTAATTGAAGAGGAAGGATCTTATAATACATTTATAATGGATAAAGCATTAGAAGATGCAATCTTTACTAAATTATTCTTATTGGATGGTCTTGAACAAAACTCATTTGAATTGATACATGAAGAACCAGGCGTTATTTTATGGAAAGTAATATAATTTCAACTAAAAAATTATCCATAATTTTATACCCTTATTTCTCTTAGATGAAGTTTTATTCTAAGAATAAAAAAATGGATGCTCAATTAAGATCAGTTTAGCTTTAGATCCAATTTATTATCTGGGAAAAATATAAAATAGGCCAGAATTAATATCCAAAATCTTATTAATAAAATTTAATATCTTTTATACATTTTTTCTCTAAATATGTCTGTGGCGCTAATCACCCCAATAATATCATCATCTTCCTCTACCAGGAGTCTCCAAACCACATGATTTACCATTTGGTGGGCAGCTTCCTTTAATGTAGATGAAGGCGATATAGTCACCAGATCTCTTTCCATAGCTTCCCAAGCTTTAACTTCACTTAACTCATCCCCTTGAGCTATGGCCTCTAGTACATCCCAAGTAGTAACAATTCCCGCCTTCACACCATCCTTGGTTACCACGAAGCTACCCTTGCCCTGCTCTACAGCATTTTTTAGAACCTCTTCCAAACTTTCATTTTCATCTATGGTGTCCATATCTGTAATCATAACATCTCTTACAATCATGGTATCCCTCAAATAAATTATGATGGTCTTTACTATTAAAATATTACAATATAAAATAAGGCAAAATTTTAATAATGTAGTTTAATAAACAGATAATTCTATGTTATACAAATAATATATCTATTTTTTATATTTTATTCTGTCTAAGTGTGAATTTTATGGATATTGATGAAAAAATTAAAAATATAGAAGAAGAGATTCAAAAAACCCCTTATAATAAGGCTACCTCCCATCATATAGGTAAATTAAAGGCTAAACTTTCCAAATTAAAAGAAAAATCTCTGCAAAGAAAAAGCTCCGCTAGTAAAGGTAAAGGATTCCACGTGAAAAAAACTGGAGATTCAACTGTGGTTTTAGTTGGGTTCCCTTCCGTGGGCAAATCTACCTTATTAAATGAAATTACTAATGCAGAATCAAAAGTAGGAAATTATAAGTTTACTACTATGGATATAGTACCAGGGATCATGGAATATAAAGGTGCGCAGATTCAGATCTTTGATATACCTGGAATAATAACTGGTGCTGCCAAAGGTAAGGGCCGGGGAAGGGAAATCCTATCTGTATCACGAAATGCGGATTTGATTGTTATAGTTATGGATGTTTTTAATCCTGAACACCTTGATATAATTTTAAGAGAATTAAGAGATGTCGGAATCAGACCAAATGAAAAAAAGCCGGATGTGACTATTAAAAGGAAAAAATTGGGAGGGGTTAAAGTATCATCCACCACCTCACTAAACCATCTAAATGAAAAAACCATACGCTCTATTGTTAATGAGTATGGTATGCATAATGCAGATGTTCTACTTCGAGATGATATTACCATTGATCAGTTCATTGACGTAATATAATCTAATCGTACTTATATTCCGGCATTGGTAATTTTGAATAAAATAGACTTGGTAGATCAAATTTATCTTCAACAAATAAAAGAAAAGTTTCCTGATGCCCTTTTCATTTCTGCTGATAAAAAAATAAATTTAGAAAATTTCAAAGAGGAAATATTTAAACAATTAAATCTTATTAGAATTTATATGAAACCACAAGGCCAGAAAGCTGATTATGAAGAACCTTTAATTATTAAAGCTAACTCCTCGGTTAAAGATGTTTGTGGAAAATTACATCGTGATTTTGTTAAGAAATTCCGCCACGCTAAAATATGGGGTAACTCAGTAAAATTTGAAGGACAGAAAGTGGGATCAGATCATAAACTAGAGGATGAAGACGTTCTACGTATAATTATGAAAAAATGATTAATGGTGGTTTCTAGAAATTATTTAACGGTTGATATTTAGGATCTCTAAACTTCTAAACTATAATTTTAAAAAAAAATAAATGGTGTAAAAATGAAATTAGACGATATAATTATATCTAAAGCTATAGTAGAGGAATTTATGAAGGATTTTATCGATTATATGGATATAGATGTGGCTATAGGTGGAGGAGGTCCCTCTGGACTTACTGCAGGATATTATTTAGCTAAGGCAGGTTTTAAAGTAGCTTTATTTGAACGTAAACTTTCCATAGGCGGAGGAATGTGGGGAGGGGGAATGATGTTCAACAAAATCGTAGTCCAGGAAGAAGGAAAAAGAATACTGGATGAATTTGGTATAAAAAGTTCTAGTTACGATGAAAATTATTACGTTTCTGATTCAGTGGAAACGGTTTCCACTTTATGTTCAAAGGCTAGCCAGGCTGGACTCAAAATTTTTAATTTAATGAGTATCGAAGATGTAATGATACCTGGGGAAAAAGTAGAAGGTTTGGTATTGAATTGGAGTTCAGTTGAAAAGAGTGGACTGCATGTGGATCCTTTAACCATTCGCTCTAAAGCAGTTATAGATGCTACTGGGCACCCCTGTGAAATAGTAAAAGTAATACAAGATAAAATGGGGGCTAAATTAAATACAGAAAATGGTAAGATAATTGGTGAAAAATCTATGTGGGCTGAGGTTGGTGAAAGCTCTATATTAGAAAATACCAAAGAAGTATATCCCGGTTTATATGTAGCTGGAATGGCAGCCAATGCAGTTTATGGTGCTCCTAGAATGGGGCCGATCTTTGGGGGAATGCTACTTTCAGGAGAAAAAATTGCGAATTTGCTTATGGAAGAACTAAATAAATAATTAACCATAATTGCAGTAAAAAAA
Organism: Methanobacteriaceae archaeon; assembly: GCA_003558085.1. Classification (GTDB taxonomy): domain Archaea; phylum Methanobacteriota; class Methanobacteria; order Methanobacteriales; family Methanobacteriaceae; genus Methanobacterium_F. The sequence continues at coordinate 41,922 of PWMT01000039.1, read as the reverse complement.
CAGTATTTATTATATTTAGCTTAAATTATGCTGAATTAAAAAAAATGATGAATAAGTCTAAGCAAAAAATAGTTTTTATTACTGGCACCCCGGGAGTTGGAAAAAGTTCCGCCTCTTGTTTTGTGCAAAAAGAAATATCTGGTCATTTACTAAATGTTAATGATCTAGCTGAAACAAAAAACTTGTTTCAGGAAAAAGATCCTCGCAGAGCATATAAAATTTTAGATATTGCTACCTTTTGTGAGGAATTTAAAGCAGAAACTTCAGATCTAAGTGGAATAATAATATTAGAAGGTCATTTATCCCATCTTTGTTCAGAATGTGATTTAGTAATAGTTCTAAGATTAAATCCTGAAATTCTAAAACTTAGATTAGAGAAGAGAAAATATGAAGCTTTAAAAATTCAGGAAAACTTGGAAGCTGAAGCTTTAGATGTATGTTTACAGGAAGCTTATGCATTGCACAGAGAAAAAGTTCATGAAATAGACACCACTGATTTAACTATCAGAGAAATTTCAGATAAGATTATCAAAGTTATTAAAGGTTTGGAAAAATTTCCACCAGGAAATGTAGATTATCTAAACTGGTTGATTAAAAAATCATATAAAGGATAATAATTATAAATCAGATAATAGTATACTGGTTTTATATTAGTAGTTATGGAAAACATTTTTAAATAGCTAAATACATACCAGTTATAATATTCTTCTTGTACTTAGTCCGAGATTTACTTAAGGATATCTATTTAATCAGGTTAAATTCTGGTCCATTAAAGAGCAGGTATTATTTTCTGATTTATAAATTATAATGTCTAATACAAGAGGTTTCAGCTTGAGTAGAGGAAGAAAAGCAAAATGGATGATTAAAATTGCTAAAGAAAGAATAGATATCCTCTTTAATTTAGCAGAGAAAGAATTCAATGAGCATCCAGAAAGATCTCATCGTTATGTAAAGCTGGCTCGTAATATATCAACTAAATATAATATAAAAATGCCATTGAAATGGAAGCGTAGATTTTGTAAAAATTGTCATAAATTTTTAAAAGTCAGTGCAAATTGTTATGTGAGACTTTCCAAAGGTAAAGTTCATTTAAAATGTCTTGAATGTGGACATGTTATGAGAATACCTTATTTAAAGGAAAAAAAAGAGAAAAGGAGTACTAAGATTGAGTCTTACCTTGTCCAAAAAAAATCTAATGAATAAATCCCTTTCTGCCATGACCATTAATATTGGAAAGGCAGGAATAAACGATAATGTTATAGAAGAAATTAAAAGACAGTTGAAAGCTAAAGAAATTTTAAAGCTGAAATTTGCCAGAAATATTTCATCACAAAAAGAAACCTATATATCCCAAATATTGGAAAACACAAATGCTAATCTAGTAGATTTAAGAGGAAATGTAGCAATAATTTACAAGAAAAAAGGTAATTAAGGAGTTTAAATATGAGTACAATTTATGATGTCCCTGCAGATTTACTTATAAATCAAGTTGCAAAAGAATTAAAGAAAGAAAAGAAATTAAATGCTCCAGAATGGGCTAAGTTTGTAAAGACCGGTGTGCACAAAGAAAGACGTCCGGAAGATACTGAATGGTGGTACACAAGATGTGCTGCTATTTTAAGAAGGGTCTACATAGACGGTCCTGTGGGCGTAAATAGTCTAAGAACACTATACGGTGGTAAAAAAGATTCCGGTTCCAGGCCAGAGAAATTTAGAAGAGGTAGTGGAGCTATTATTCGGGGAGCTTTACACCAATTAGAAAAGGCAGGACTGATTGAAAAAACAGAAGATGGTAGATTAGTCACCCCTAAAGGACGATCTTTTCTAGATAAAACATCATTTATAGTAAAAAAAGAAATTCCTGAATTAGCCAAATATTAATAATATTTACATAAAATTTCGGAGGCCTAATATTGAGCGACTTAGAAGAATTACGTCGTAAAAGAATGCAAGAATTACAAGAGCAAGCTTCTAATACTGAAAATCAGGAACAAGGATATCAAGAAATTGAAATGCAGAAAAAGCAGATTTTGATGCAAATATTAACACCAGAAGCTCGTAGCAGATTAGCTAATCTCAGGTTAACTAAACCTGAATTTGTAAATCAAGTGGAATTACAATTGATTCAATTAGCCCAGATGGGTAGAATTAAATCTAAAATTGACGACGAACAATTAAAAGAGTTGTTAAAGAAGGTTTCTGGTCCTAAAAGAAAAATTAGTATTAGTAGAAGATAATCAAACCATATCCAAGACCATGAAAGCAGGAGTATTATATAGTGGAGGTAAAGATAGTTCCTTAATAGCCGTAATTCTTGATCGAATGGGTGTAGAAGTTGAACTAGTAACTGTAAATTTTGGAGTTTATGAATCCTGGAAGCCTGCTTTCGAATCTGCTTCTCTACTCGGATTTGAACATAAAATTCTCCACGCAGACCTGGAAATAATAAAAGAAGCCATAGAAATTATTCTAGCGGATGGTTTTCCCCACAATGGCATAACCCACATCCATAGATCCGTGCTGGAACTAGTAGCTGAAAGTTATGTTATAGTGGCCGATGGTATTCGTAGAGACGATAAAGTACCAAAAATTCATCTAAATGAAATAAGGAGTTTTGAAGATAGAAATAATGTAGAATACATTAATCTCCAGGGTTTTGGATATCGGAGTATAAACCGTTTAGGTTCCCATTTATTTAAGTTTAGAAGGGAAAGAACCAGTCTGGAGAATAATTCTGATTATGAAGTAGAAGTAAGGTATCTTATGGACGAGATTCATGAAAAAGGAACTTCAAATACTATATTTCCCCAGCACTACCAGACCAGAGTGATAGGATGGAAATAGAGTGGGTCACTTTTTTATCAGGAGTAGAATATCATATTATTGATTAATTTAATCGGTGGAAGTAAAATGAGTAGAAATAAACCATTAGGTAAAAAATTAAGACTATCTAAAGCAAAAAAACAAAATAGAAGAGTCCCATTATGGGCTATGCTTAAAACTAACCGAAAAGTGCGAACTCATCCTAAAATGAGGCACTGGAGAAGAAATAGTTTAAAGGTATAGGAGATGGTTCCTATGGAAAGAATTTATGTTATACCACTCAGGAAAGTTAAAAATGTTCCTAGAACAATTAGGAGCCCAAAAGCAGTTCGTTTAGTTAAAGAATTTATTAAAAAACATATGAAAGCCGAAGAAATAAATATAGATTCTTCTGTAAATGAAAAATTATGGGAAAGGGGAATAAAAAAACCTCCTTCTAAAATTAAAGTCAAAGCTACTGAAGAAGACGGTATCGTAGCAGTAACCTTAGCAGAATAGTTAAGACTAGGTGAAGTGATGATCAAAAGAATCAATCTCAATAGAAATCCGAATTTAGGGGTTTATCTATCTGTCACAGATGAAGTAGCATTGGTACCTGTAAATATTGAGGATTCGGTTCGAAAAACTATTAAAGAATCGTTAGAAATAGAAGTCCAACCCACTTCAATTGCTGGAAGCAGCCTGGCAGGTGCACTAACTACAGGAAATTCTCAAGGTTTTTTAGTTTCTCCTTATACTTTGGAGAGGGAAATCAAAGTATTGGAAAAGGCAGGAATCAAAGTAAAAAAAATCCCAGAAAAGTACACTGCTCTAGGTAATATTATGCTAATTAATGATCATGGAGCACTAGTAAGTCCTCTTCTATCCGAGGATACATTAGATACGATTAATTCATTTCTAGAGGTTGATGTTCAAAAAGCAACTGTAGCTGGATTTCATATTGTAGGTTCTATAGCTACAGCAACAAATAAAGGAGTATTAGCACATCCCCATACTAATACTGAAGAATTAAAATTAATTGAAAAAATACTTAAAGTTCCTGCTGATGTGGGAACTGTTAACCAGGGGGTAGGATTGGTGGGTGCTTGTTCAATTGCTAACTCTAAGGGAGTTTTAGTAAGTGAAAAAACTACCGGTCCTGAAATGGCAAGAATTGAAGAAGCATTTGGCTTTCTTGAGGGATATTTATGAAAACCAAGATATTTAAAATACAAGGCAAGTTTCTAATGGGTGAAGAAATGAAACCATTTATCAAGGAACTTAAAGCCACTACAAAAAAGGATATTTACGAAAAAATTTATTCAGAATTTGGAAGCAAACACCACATTAGTCGAGATCAAATCAAGATCGAAGAAATCGAAGAAATTTCTCTAGACCAAGTTCAAGATTTTATGATTAAAGCTATATCTAAAAGGTGATACCATGGAAGACCAGCAGCGTTTAGAGGAGATTTTGAATGAATTGAATGTATATAAGAGTCAAGCTGATTTAATTCAACAACAAATTGATTCAGTTAAAGCATCTATCAATGAATTAGAAATTTTAGAAACTACTCTTCAAAGTATTAAAAACGGAGAAGATTTAGAAGCTTTAGTTCCATTAGGTGCTGGTTCTTTTATAAATGCGGAATTAAAAAATACTGATGAAGTAATCATGAGTGTTGGGGCTGGTGTGGCCATAAAAAAGGATCATGAAACTGCCAGCGAAAGCATAGCCGCCCAAAAAGATGATTTGAATAAGGCTATGAATCAACTTATGGAAAATCTGCAGAAAATTTCTAATGTCATCGAGGAATTAAGTCCACAAGCTGAAGAACTCATGCAAAAGGTAAAGGGAAGTGAACAATAATTGTTCAATGCTCTTAAAAAAAAGATTAACACTGCCGTGGGAAAAATTACTGAAAAAGTTTCCCAAGATGCAGAAAAGGAAAATATTATTGCTGAAGGGGAAGTGGAATCTTCAAAATATCCTCCTGAGGAAAATTTAACTGAAGACCTTAAAAAAGTAGAGGAAAGCAGTGAAAAAGAAGAAAAAAAAGAATCTGTTTTTTCAAGGTTCAGACGAAAAGAAGCTGAAGATGAAACTTTAGAAGAAAAGGTAACTTCTAAGCCAGAAAAAATTGAAAAAGAAGAAAAATCTGAAGATACTGAAGCTGGTGTTTTCTCCTTTATTCGAGAAAAGACCTTATCTGAAAAAGATGTGGATGATATTTTATGGGAATTAGAAATGTCTTTATTAGAAAGTGATGTTGCTTTAGAAGTTGCTGAAAAAATAATTAATTCCGTAAAAGATGATTTAGTGGTTAAAAAAATAAAAAGAAGTAGTGATGTTGAAAAATACACTCGTAAAGCTCTTAAAAATGCTATTTCAACTATTTTAGATGTGGAAAGTGAAGATATCGATGATTTAATTCAAGAGAAGAATTCTAAAGGTGAGCCTTTAATCATAATGTTTGTAGGTATTAATGGTACAGGCAAAACAACCACTATTGCCAAGTTTTCTAATTTCTTCTTAAATAAAGGATACAAACCAGTGATTGCAGCCTCAGATACATTCAGTGCGGGAGCTATAGAACAAATTAGTCATCATGCTGAAAAAATTGGGGTTAAAATTATTAAACACAAGAAAGGTGCTGATCCTGCGGCAGTAGCTTTTGATGCAATTTCCCATGCGAAAGCTCAGGGAAAAGAATTAGTACTGATTGATACAGCCGGAAGAATGCAAACCAATATAAACCTCATGGATGAAATGGCTAAAATTAAAAGAGTAGCTAAACCAGATTTAATTATTTATGTGGGAGATTCACTTACTGGTAACGATGCTGTTGAACAAGCAATTAAATTCAATGAATCAGTAGGTTTAGATGGCATAATACTTACCAAAGCAGATGCTGATGCTAAAGGTGGTGCGGCACTCTCTATTGGATATGTTATTGATAAACCAATTTTATTTTTAGGAACCGGACAGTCGTATGAGGACTTAATGGAATTTAGACCAGAATGGATGGTTGAACAATTAGTATAATTATTTTTATTATGTAAGCTTACTGATTGGCTAAAAACAACGCGAAATATTCAACTCTAGAATTATTACTTTACTCCACCATATACTGCAAAATTATAGTACTTCCACAGTATATCCACTTGTCTAAAACCAATTTTTCTTAACCATTGGAGATGGGTCATCATTTTAATTGGTCTATCTTCCTGGCGATATATTGGCAACCATTTGTTTTCTACTTCTTGACTGGAATACTTTTTTCTTAGAAAGTCCCCCCATTTATCTAGATAAATATCCTGTAAATAAAGACTCGAGCCTAAAACTATATCAGCATTATAAAATACACCACCTATTTTTAAAGATTGGTAAATGAATTCATAGAATTTGAATTTAGCTTCATTATTTTCCAGATGATGCAAAGCTAGTGAAGAAATAATGGCATCATATTGCTCATCTATCTCTAATTTTTGAAAATTTGATAATTTAAAGGAGATGTCTGTATAGTTTTTTAGTTTATGCTGCGCTCTTTTAATCATCTTATCTGCCATGTCCACGCAAGTTATTCGAGCATTGGGGAATCTTTTCTTTATTTTTGCGGAAATATTACCTGTACCACAACCTAAATCAAGAACCCTTATATTTTCTTGGGATTTAAAGGGTAAGGATAACATTAAAGCATCAGTCATTTCTTGATAATAAGGAATTAAAGTAAGTATAAGCTTATCATATTCCTCAGCTTCATTTTCAAAATGATTTTTTACCTTTTCCATTGAATTTTTATCTATCTCCAGTTAAAAACCCCCTAAATAGATTCGAAATCAGAATAAACTCAAGTATTTGCAGTAGATTTTTCGGGGAAAAAAATAGTTTATTAAATTTAGAATATGATATTTACCCTAAAAAAAAAAGAACTTAAGGTTTAAATTAATATTATAGATTTAATTATTGCTTTTTTTTAATAAACTTATTCTCTATCACAGAGTAACATTCCAGCCACTCCCACATCTTCTGTAGGCACTTCTCGAATAATTATAGTTATGGTATTTTCTGGAAGGCCGGTTACTTTACTTGTAATTTTGGTGATGGACTTTACAAGTTCTCTTTTTTGTGCTCGAGATAATTCATTACTATCTATATGGATTACAGGCATTTTATCACTCTTTTAATTAAATTTTTACAGTTAAGTATACTATGACTTTTAGTAATTAAAAATTTACTTTAAACTTAATTTACAAATATTATAATTGGTGATCAAATGAGTGTGATTGCAGTTTTAATCCATGATTTATTTGAAGATGTGGAATATAGTAAGCCTGCTGCTGCTTTTGAAAATGAGGGCCATAAACTGGTTCATATCGGTTTGGAAGAAGGAAACATGGTTCAAGGTAAAAAAAATGATGTGGAAGTTTTAATCGATCATGGCATAGATCAGGTATCGGTGGAAGAATTCGATGCATTGTTTATACCGGGAGGTTTCTCACCGGATTTGCTCAGAGTGAATGAAAAAGTTGTCGAGTTTACTAGAAAATTTGTTAATAGTGGAAAACCAGTATTTGCTATTTGTCATGCGCCACAACTTCTAATAACTGCAAAAGTCCTTCAGAATCGTAAAATTACAGGTTGGAAATCTATAAAACAGGATATTGTAAATGCTGGAGCAGAGTATTTAGATCAAAGTCTGGTTGAAGATGATAACCTAGTTTCCAGCCGTTATCCAGGAGACATACCTGAATTTATCGCAGCTTCCTTAAAAAAACTTCAATAAGAACTAAATAGAATTTACGGGATAACTCAGCTTACAAGCCAAATATTTGATCACAGATTAAAATTTTGATTAATTATATTCTTTCAGGTTTATTTCTTAAAGCTTATTTATTTTATGTTAATAAATGGTTATCATAGCTATTAGTAGAGGAAAATCATGATTGGTGAGAGAGAACTTATAAAATTATTTCCAAATTTTAAGGAACAAGTGCAGCCTTCAGGAATTGATCTTCCTGTAGATGAAATATATATTCAAAGTGGACCTGGTGCACTCCTTGAAAACAAAAAGAAGTTACCTGAACTGGAAAAATTAGAACCTCCTCTTTATCTGCTGCAACCTAAAACTGCCTATTTGGTAACCATTGATAGGAAAATTAAAATTCCTAAAGGTTATTCCATGCTTTATCTTCCCCGTTCAACACTTCTAAGATCATTCATAGCAATACATACTGCCGTGGGAGATCCTGGATTCTATGGAACATTAAAGTTCTTGCTTTATAATTATGGTGAATTTACATATACTCTAAAGCAAGGAGAAGCTGTAGCCCAAGGAGTGGTATTTAAAGTTAAAGGATCTGGAGAATATAAGGGCAGTTATCAGGAATTAGAATAATAAAAATAAAAAAAAAAATAAGGGTTTAAATGGCTTTATCTAAGCCATCCACCGATTCTGGATTTGCTAGTGTACTGGTATCGCCTACATCCTCGCCTTTAACTTTAGCTTTTATAACTCTTCTCATAATTTTTCCAGAGCGAGTTTTAGGGAGGTCATCCACGAAATTAATATATGAAGGACTGGCTATGGGCCCTATTTCACTTCTTACGTGACTTCTGAGCTTATTCTTTAATTCATCGTCTGCAGTGAAGCTTTGTTTTAAGATCACAAATGCTGATATTTCTTCACCTTTAAGTGGATCTGGTTTTCCTACTACTGCAGATTCCACTACTGCATTATGACTTACCAGGGCAGATTCTACTTCAGCTGTACCAATTCTATGACCAGCTACATTTAAAACATCATCTTCTCTTCCCTGAATCCAATAGTATCCTTCTTTATCTACATGGGCTACATCACCACTTAAATAGATTCCTGGATACTTGCTCCAGTATGCATCCACAAAGCGTTCAGGCTCTTTATATAGTGTTCTAAACATGGCAGGCCATGGTGTTTTAATGGTTAAATGTCCTCCTTCTTCTAGTAATACATTTCCTGCATCGTCTTTAATTTCAGCCTCGATAGTAGGGAATGGTTTACCTGCAGATCCTGGTTTTAAGTTCGATATGGGAAGAGGTGTTATTATATGCATCCCGGTTTCTGTTTGCCACCAGGTATCCATAACAGGACATTCTTGGTTGCCAATGAACTGGTAGTACCACATCCAGGCTTCTGGATTGATTGGTTCTCCTACAGAGCCTAAAATTCTTAGGGTGCTTAAGTCGTATTTTTGAGGCCATAACTCTCCAAATTTCATGAACATCCTAATGGTGGTGGGGGCAGTATAAAAAATACTTATACCATATTTTTCAATTATTTTCCAAAAAATTCCTGGATCAGGATAATCCGGGGTTACTTCAAACATCATCGAAGTAGTTCCTAAAAGTAAGGGGGCATAAACAATATAGCTATGTCCAGTAATCCACCCAATATCAGCTGCACACCACCATATATCCTCTTCTTTAATATCAAAGACAAATTTAAGAGTGGTTGATGAACCTACCGCATAACCACCATGGGTGTGCAGAACTCCTTTAGGTTTACCTGTAGTTCCTGATGTATAAAGAATGAATAGAGGATCTTCTGAATCCATCTCTTCACAGGTACATTCAGGACTTTCATCTTTTAATACATCATCCCAATAAAAGTCTCTACCTTCCTGCAGATCTAAATCAGAGCCTGTATTTTTAACTACCAGGACTTTTTCAATGGAAGGAATACTTTCCAGAACTGTATCTAAATTTTCTTTTAATTTTGTTTCTTTACCTCTTCTATGAAATCCATCTACTGTAATAGCAACTTTAGATTGTGCGTCATATGACCTATCCTGAAATGCTTTGGCTGAGAAACCAGAAAAAACTACACTATGAACTGCTCCAATCCTAGCACAGGCTAACATGGCTATGGGTAATTCTGGAATCATAGGTAAATAAATACTTACCCGGTCGCCTTTTTCTATACCCATTTTTTTAAGAGCGTTGGAAAGACGATTAACTTCCCTATATAATTCAAAATAAGTGAATTTACGCACTTCTCCATTTTCCCCTTCCCATATATAAGCCAGTTTATTTTTTCTTCCGTTTTTAATATGGCGATCCAAAGCATTATAAACAATGTTAAACTTACCATCTAAAAACCAGCGGGCATGAGGAGGTTTCCAATCTAAAATTTTATCATAATCCTCAAACCATTCCAGATCATGAGCCATTTCATCCCAAAACCATTCAGGATCTTTGCGAGTTCTCTCTAGTAATGACTCATAATCTTCAATTTCATGCTTTTTCATCCATTTGGCAATATTACTTTCTTCTAAAAATTCTTTTGAAGGTTTAAAAACCCTTTCTTCTTTAAGTAATACATCCAGATCTTTTGACATATTATCTCCTCAAGTTAAAAAATACTACACTAATTATAATTATAATTATATATAATTATAAATCTAACAGGTAATTTATTTTTAACACTTTTTAAATTTACGGATTACATATAATTAGTTATAAAATATGAAGTGGTAAGATATGCAAACCCAAAATAATGATTATACTGATAAACTTGGATGTGCTGATGCACTGCTTAAAATTCTAGAATCAAATAAGGTTAAACATATCTTTGGACATCCAGGAGAACAAATTTTACCCTTTTACGAGGCATTGAGAAAATCAAACCTGAAACACATACTAATGCGACATGAACAAGGTGCCGTTCACGCTGCAGATGCTTATTCCAGAGTTTCATCTAATTTTGGGGTTTGTGTGAGCACTGCCGGTCCAGGTGCTATGAACTTAGTAATGGGGGTTGCAGCAGCTTTCAAAGATTCTGTACCTATGATTGTTATTACCGGAGACGTGCCCAGACATCTTAAAGGCAAAAATGTTCTTCAAAATATGGATTTAAATGCAGTTTTTGAACCTATAACTTTGAAGACCTTTTATATTGAAAATGCTGAACAAGGAGTTCAAAAATTAAAATATGCCTTAGAATTAATCCAAAAGAATAAAACCGGGCCAGTTCATCTAAATTTTCCTAAAGATGTTCTGGAGGAGCAGGTAGATATAGAAGTCATTAACAAAAGTATTGAATATCCATTTAAATCCCTATTAGATGAAATGGGAGATGCTAAAAAATTAATTGAAAAATGCAATAGGCCTCTTATTCTTGCGGGAGCTGGTATCATATGGGCACATGCTGTCTCTGAACTTAGAGACTTTGCAGAAAGAAATTCTATTCCAGTGGCCACTACCTATCCTGCCCGGGGAGTTTTATCCGAAGATCATCCCTTATGTTTAGGTATGATCGGAATTAGAGGTACCGATGCAGCAAACTTTGCTGGGAAAAATAGTGACTTAATACTGGCCTTAGGCTGTAAATTTTCTGAAAATACAAAAATCGGAGTGGGAAAAGGCTCCATTATACATGTGAATCCGGATGAAAATATTTTATACGGAGATTTGAAGATTCAGGGAGATGCTTTAACTTTTTTACAACAACTAAACTCTATTAAAATTAAAAACACAGTTAAATGGCTTTCTGAAATTGGAAAATATAGAAGAAGCTATGATATTAAAACAAGTTACGAAGAATTGCCTATTAAACCTCAAAGAGCTATTAAGGATATATTGGATGCATCAGAGAATTCCATTACTGTTACTGATGCAGGAACACTTACCATATGGATTACCTTACTTAAAAAAGTTATAGAACCTTCCTCATTAATATTTTCTGGAGGATTTGGACCTATGGGTTATGGATTGCCTGCAGCTATTGGTGCTGCACTAGCTGCTCCAGATAGAAAAATTGTTTTAATAACTGGTGATGGGGGATTTCAGATGACTATGCAGGAATTGGCAGTTATTGCTCAGGAAAATATCCCCATCTTAATATGTATCATAAATAACTGTTGTCTGGGCTTGATAAAACAATGGCAAGATATACAATATAGTGAACAATTTGAAGTAGAATTAGAAAATCCAGATTTTGTTGCAATAGCAAAAGCTTATGGAATAGAATCTAAACGAATTGAATTAGCAGATAATATTTATAAAACAGTTCAAAAGGCTATTAAATCTAATAAACCATTTTTAATGGAGATAATGGTTGATCCTCAAGAAAAAATTCCCCTTCCACAAAATTTAATCTAAAATAATTGTTTTTATAAGATACTTACAACCGACCCCACTTTTGATTATTCCTAGAAAACGAGCTTTTTTTAAAAATTTATAGAATAATAAGCTTTAGATTCTAATTTGTAAAAAATGAAGATTTTTTTTTAAGGATATTAAAATATTAATGAATAAATAAAGTTATCCCCTATTTTTAGGTTAAATCCCCATTTAGATTTTAAATTCAGTATTTATTCGGATTTTTATAAAAAAATATAATATATTCTTAAGAAGTTTAATTATTTTTAGATATATTTTTTCAATTAATAATTAATATATGTAAAATTTTTAGTTAGTATTTTTTTGATCTGATGATTCATTAAATATAATATAGATTATACTTAATTTTAAGTATAATCGATTGCATTTGCTTATTAAAATAAAAGGTAAAATCAGGGGTAGATATTTAATGGATCTCCCACATTTTGCTAATTTGAGCATTTTAATTTATATTGTTTCCACCATGTTGTCTATGGGGCTTAGTTTTTTTCCAAAACAATTTATAGAACCCTTGAAAGATAAAAAACTCTTATTAAAATCTTTAGCTGCTAATTTCATCTTGGTGCCAATATTAACCATATCATATTGCAATTAATCCCTCTCCAACCCGGACTAGCTATTGGTCTGGTTTTGATGGCTGCCGGAGCAGGTTCACCTTTTATGCTTAAATTAGTCCAGTTTTTGAAAGCTGATACGGCATTTGCAGTAGGACTAATGCTAATATTATCCCTTGTGACTTTAATCTACATGCCCTTAGTCCTTTCTTTTCTATTACCTGATGTTTCAGTAAACTCTTTATCTATAGCAGTTTCCTTATTGATCTTAATAGTTATACCCTTAATGGGGGGAACAGCTGTAAAATGGAGATATACTAACCTAGCTAAAACAATTAAACCTGCCTTTAATCAAATATCCAATATATTCCTATTTGTAGTAGTGATTCTTTATTTGTTTCTTAATTATCAGGACTTTTTGGCAGTATTTGGTACGGGAGCATTATTAGCTGCTGTAATTTTCATTTCAACCTCTTTTCTAATGGGATATTTGTTAGGGGGTCCTTCTGAAAATACGAAGACCGTGCTGGGTATGTGTACTGCTATTAGAAACTCATCAGCTGCATTTGTAGTAGCTCTAGCCAACTTCAGCGCTGAATACGATGTAATGGCCATGATAATAGTAGTTTATTCACTCAGTATAATCCTGATGATGTTAATCTCAGGAGAACTAGGTAAAAGAACCGGAAGTTTCAGCTAATAATAGATCCTGAGGTTAGGTTGGATAGATTCCCAATTAAATTATATTCAGATTGATTTACTTAGTATGTATAGTTTAAAAGCATTTTTTATTTTTAAAAAATAGTCCTGGGGAATGGTAGATGTGGTTAAAAAAAATTAAGAAAATAATGTTTAACTTCAAAAAAAAATTAGAGATTTTGGGGAAGATAAACATCAGCAACGGAAGCAACACCCTCACCCATCTCGATTTCAAAACCTAATTCCCTTAAAGTCATTTCCAAACCAGATATGGTAGTTATTAACTCCCGGTGAGTTATGTTGCCCATGTGACCAATTCTAAATACATTTCCTTTTAAATGGTCCTGGCCTCCAGCCAACTCTACATGATATTTATTACGCATGGTGCCTCGTAATTCAGCATCTGTAACTCCCTCAGGTATATTTATGGCTGTAACTGTAGTAGAGGATACTTCCTCCCTAGGGAACAATTCCAGATTTAATGCCTTTATAGCATTACGAGTAGCTTTAGCAGCTAATTGATGTCTTTTTATTCGTTGGTTTAATCCTTCTTCGATTATAACATTAAGAGCTTCATGCATGGCATATATTAAAGGAATTGCCGGAGTGTAAGGGGTTTCAGGAGGTTCAGCTTTGCCCCCTTTTCGATATTTTTTCAAGTCTAAATAGTAACTCAGGGAATCATTTTGATCAACTATCTTCCAGGCATCGTCACTCAAAGTAATGGCAGCCATACCTGGTGGGGCAGCTAAACATTTTTGGGATCCAGTAACACAAATATCGATGCCAAAACCATCCACATCTACTTCATCACCACCTAAAGAGGAAACTGTATCCACCACATAAAGGGCATCGTAATTTTGCATCAATTTCCCTATTTCTTTTATAGGATTTGACACTCCAGTTGAAGTCTCATTATGCACTACGGTGACCGCTTTAATATTTTCATCTTCATCCAAAATCTGTTTTATATCATCTGGATTAACAGCCTCACCCCATTCCACATCAAGAACTTTAGATTCGGCTCCAAAAGAATCCACTATTTGCATGAATCTTTCGCCAAATTTTCCGCTCACTACATTTAATATTTTATCTCCAGGTTGAATTATATTTACCATCGCTGCTTCCATAGCTGCCGTGCCTGATCCGGTAATTAAATAAGATTTATTATTAGTTTTAAACACTTCAGACATTATTTGTGTAATATCAGTTAGAAGTTTGCCAAAGATAGCACTTCTATGATTTACTATATTTTCCGACATGGCCTTCAATACTCTAGGAGCCACCCGGGTGGGACCCGGGATCATTAATAATGTTTCATTCATTCTAACAAACCTCAATTTCATTTACTAAAATTTTTTGGGTTTTTTTAATTTTTAGTTAAAAGATGCAAATATTAATCTACCTTTTATTAATAGGATTATAAAAAGATTTATTTTTTTTTATAGTAAATAGGAACTTAAAGAATATCTATAAAAAATTTCAAGAACCCCTCAAGAAATTAAATCAAAAAAAAAAGATAATTAATATAAAGCATAAGTTTTAAATCCATCATCTTTTACTCTAAAAGCTTAAACCGCTATAAGAAAGGTGAACCTATTTATTAGTATTTGCTTAAAACTTAATTATGGAACTTAAAGTGTGGATGAATTGGTATGGGAAAATTTTAAAAGATTTTGGTTTTGATAGAAAAAAGGATGAAAAATCAGCAGAATATTTAAATAAAATCTTGAGAAAGAAAAAATTAATTTCAATTACCGATTTGCCTTCAGGAAAAAATTTCATTATATTAGGAGCAGGCCCCTCTTTAAAAAAGCATATTAAATTAATTAAAAAAATTTATAGCGATGATTTCATAATTATAGCGGCAGATGGGGCTACAACTGCTCTTATAGAAGAAAATATAATTCCCCATATTATCGTAACTGATTTAGATGGTAATGTAGATGATATTATAAATGCTAGTCTTAAAGATGCCTATATAGTGTTGCATGCCCATGGAAATAACCTTGATAAAATCTTAGTATATGCTCCTAAATTAGAAAAAGTTATGGGAACAACTCAAAGTACTCCTTTCGAATATGTGTATAATTTTGGTGGTTTCACTGATGGTGATCGAGCTGTTTTCCTAGCAGTGGAGTTAGGAGCTAAAAAAATAATATTAGCAGGCATGGACTTTGGTAAAGTAATTAGTAAATATTCTAGACCTGATTTGAAGGAAGAAGTGGGAATGGCGGATACCATTAAAATCTTGAAATTGGAATACGCTGAAAAATTGATTCAATGGATAGAGAAGAACGAATCCGTGGATATTTATAATTTAACCTTTTTAAAAAATCAGGAAAAAGTTTTTAGAAAGTTATTAAGATGAATAATAAAAATTTAATTAAAATTAATTTTAAGTTATTTAATATTTGAAATAATAAATAAGAGTATAAGATATTAGTTCAAAATTTGTTTATTATTATTAAGATCTTAAGTTAGAAGAATTTTGTAATTTCTAGGTTTGTAAGATGTGATGTTATGGATATAAAAGACATTCTTCTACATGATGAAACAATTTTTAAAGATATTAATGCTTTTAATCCGGATTATGTTCCTGAAAATTATAAATATAGGGATTCTCAAATGGAGTCATTAGCTATCTGTATAAGACCTGCTTTAAAGGAAGGTAGGCCTGTTAATGCCGTCATATTGGGTTCCTGTGCTACTGGTAAAACCACCGCCATTAAAAAAATTTTTGAAATGGTGGAAAATAGTTCAGAACAGGTTATTTGTTGCTATATTAATTGCCAATTACATATTACCCGATTTGGTATATTTTCTCAAATATATAATAAGATTTTTGGTCATTACCCTCCTGAAACTGGGGTTCCCTTTTCAAGGATTTATCAAAAAATTATGCAATATCTCCAATCTGAGAAAAAAGCACTTATAATTGCTTTAGATGATGTTAATTATCTTTTTCACAGTAAAAATGCTAATAAAATTTTTTATGATGTTTTAAGAGCATACGAAGAATTTCCTGGTGTTAGAACTGGAATTTTTGCGGTTTTATCTGACATAGAATTCCGACACACCTTGGATAAAAATGTTAATTCTGTTTTTATTCCACAAGAAATCGTTTTTTCTCCTTATACACGAAATCAAATGTTTGATATTTTAAAAGAAAGAGTAAAAATAGGTTTTTATCCAAATGTGATTTCAGATGAAATCTTAGAACAGATAACAGACTATGCTTCAGAGAATGGAGATTTAAGAATCGGTATAGATCTATTGAGAATAAGTGGCAACCGGGCAGAGGCTGAAGCTTCACGGAATGTGAAAGTGAAACATTTGGGTGAAGCATTGAAAAGTAGTGGTCCCTTAAATCTTATTAATATCCTAAAATCTTTATCAAAACCAGAATATGAACTTTTGGAAATGATTAGTAATGCTGATGAAGAATTTTTAAGGGCTGGAGAATTATACGAGGTTTTTAAGAAAAAGAATAAAAGCAGTTATTCTTCATTTAATCGGATTCTGGAAAAATTAGAATTTTTAAGATTGATAGATACTAAATTTACTGGAAAAGGTATTAGGGGAAATTCCCGGCTGATAATCTTAAGATTCAGC
Source organism: Methanobacteriaceae archaeon (assembly GCA_003558085.1). Classification (GTDB taxonomy): domain Archaea; phylum Methanobacteriota; class Methanobacteria; order Methanobacteriales; family Methanobacteriaceae; genus Methanobacterium_F. The sequence goes on along the minus strand of PWMT01000039.1, from coordinate 25,093 downwards.
CAGAAAGAAATCAATAAATGCATGGCTCTACTCTAAATCCCTGGGGGTTTTACTGCTAAAAATTTTAAGAGGCTTTTATTTATATTCCTGCCGGAAAATTGGAATTAGGGGTAGCGACAACCATCAGTACGCTAAAGATCATTGCAGCAGTGATAAAGAGCAATACCATGCAAAATTGAATATTAATAGTTTTAAGATTAATTAATGGTCTTTTTTTTCTCAAATTTGCAATTGAATTAGATTTAGTTACTTTAAACATTTAAATCACTTCCATGTTAGCATAGTTGTTTTAAAAACTATTTAAAAGAAGAGATAGAGAGCGTTTGAAAAGTAATTGATAGTTAACTAGCGCAATTTAAAATAGCTAATCTAGTTAATTGAAACTAAAATTTAATTTAATAATAACTCCATATTATTAAAGAGGATAAGCAAAAATTAAACTGAATTTTGGATAAACGTTTGATTCTAATTATAAAATTAATGTGCAAAGGATATTTTCTTATTAATTAAGGTTAAGGGTGATATGTTTTGAGGTTTGAATTTTTTGATGTAACCGCTGATACTGGTTATTGGAGCTTTGGATCCAGCTTAGAAGAATCATTTGAAAATGCTGCTCTAGCTATGTTTGAGGTAATGACCAATACTTCCCAGATTAGAAAGTTAGAAAAAAGAGAAATAGAAGTTATTTCTGAAGACAAAATATCTTTGTTGTACGATTTTCTCGAAGAGCTTCTATTTATCCATGAGGTTGAATACCTAGTTTTTTCAGATTTTGAAGTAGAGATCCAGAAATTGAAAGAAAAATATAAGTTAAATGGAGTTGCTGAAGGGGAGAAAATTAATCCAGAAGTTCATGAAATTCGGGGTGAAGTAAAAGCAGTGACATTTCATAAGATGGAGATTAGAAAAGAAGATGGATATAAAGTGCGGGTAATATTAGATATATGATATCGCCTTCTTTTTGTCTAAATTAAAAAAATTAACAGATAATTATTAATCAATTAGTTTTAAGATAATTAAGGAATTATAATAAAAAATAGTATCCAAATATATTCAATATAACTAACAAAATAATGAGTGAAGAATCATAATAGCTTAAGAGAGGGTTTATAATGAGCATGGAAGAAGTTCTAAATAAAGTTAGAGACTGTGTTTGGGAACTCCCTAGTAATTATAAAAAAAGTATGAGGGTTCCTGGACGTATTTTTCTAGATGATGAAGCATTGAAAGATTTAGAAAAAGGTGCTGTGGATCAAGTGGCCAATGTAGCATCCTTACCAGGTATACAAAAATTTTCTATTGGATTGCCAGATATTCATTTTGGATACGGTTTTAGTATAGGAGGAGTAGGAGCATTCAGTGCACGGAACGGAATTATAAGTCCAGGAGGAGTTGGTTTTGACATAAATTGTGGAGTAAGAATGGTTAGAACCAATCTTTCCGAGGAAGAAGTACGACCTAAAATTAAAGAAATCATTGACACTCTTTTTAGAAATGTTCCCTCAGGAGTAGGAAGTAAAGGTAAAATAAGACTTAAAAAAGGCCAGATAGATGAGGTTCTAACTAACGGAGCTGAATGGGCTGTGGAAAACGATTATGGCTGGGAGGAAGACCTTGAGTATCTAGAAGAGAATGGAAAAATGAAGGAGGCTAACTCGGATAAAGTCAGTGAAAAGGCCAAAAAAAGAGGTGTTCCCCAGTTAGGTACTTTAGGTTCAGGAAATCATTTTTTAGAGGTACAAAAAATAGAAAAAATCTTTGAACCGGAGGTGGCTGAAAAATTTGCAGTGGAAAAAGGCAAAATAGCCATACTTATTCACACCGGTTCCCGGGGTTGTGGACATCAAGTCTGCTCTGATTATTTAAGAATAATGGATAAAGCCTATAAAAGACACAAAATAAATATACCTGATCGTCAATTAGCATGCGCCCCTGTAGATTCAGATGAAGCACAAGATTATTTTCAAGCTATGTCTGCTGCAGCTAACTATGCCTGGGCTAACCGACAAATGATTTTACACTGGGTGAGAGAATCATTTGAACAAATTTTTCAAAAAAGTGCTGAAGATATGGGTATGAGTGTAGTCTACGATGTGGCTCATAATATGGCTAAAAAAGAAGTGCATGAAATAAAAGGCCGATCAAAAGAGCTATATGTACATCGTAAAGGAGCAACCAGATCATTTGGACCTGGCAGAAAAGAAATACCATCTCCATATCGAAAAATTGGCCAGCCAGTATTGATTCCGGGTACTATGGGCACATCTTCCTATCTACTACATGGAACCCAAACCGCTATGGATGAAACCTTTGGATCAACTGCTCATGGAGCAGGACGAAAAATGAGTCGTGCCGGTGCCAAGCGTAAATATAGGGGTGAAGAAATTCAAAAATATCTGCAAAAAAAAGGAATAATCATAAAAGCAACTTCCATGCCAGTAGTAGCTGAAGAAGCTCCAGGGGCTTATAAAAACGTGGACGAAGTCATTCAAACCGTTGAAAAGTCCGGTATATCTAAATTAGTTGCTCAAATGGTTCCTTTAGGTGTGGCTAAAGGATAGAAATGAGTTATTATTAAATTTTTTTTATCTTATTCTATTTTTTTTAATCTGAATTAGAAATGATATTTAAAATTTTTAATTTATTGTAAAGTGTTTTAATCAAAATTAAATGCTAATAACAGGTGACATGATGATAGGAATAATTGGTGGTACAGGGATGTATGAAATCGTGGAGAAAGGAACTGTTATAAAGAGCGAAGTAATAAAAACGCCTTATGGTAATTCTCCGGAAATTTCGATTTTTGAATTACATGGTAAAGAAGTGGTTTTCATGCCCCGCCATGCTAAAAACCATACCACCCCACCTCATATGATAGATTATCATACTAATATTTGTGCCTTTAAAAAAATGGGAGTAGAACGGATCTTAGCTACTAATGCAGTAGGTTCCTTGTATGAAAATATAGGTCCTGGAGAGATTTTAATACCGCATGATTTTCTGGATTTTACTAAAAATAGGAAAAAAACTCTTTATGATGATCTTGCAGTGCATATAGATGTCACCCATCCTTACTGTCCAGAATTAAGAGATTTATTAATAGATTCTGGTAAAGTCGTTGAGAAGGGAGTATATGTATGTACGGAAGGACCCCGTTTTGAAACAGCTTCTGAAGTGGAAATGTTTAAAAATCTGGGAGGAACTGTGGTAGGTATGACTGGTATTCCTGAGGTTATATTTGCACGGGAGTTAGAAATTTGTTATGCCAGTATCTGTACTGTATCTAATTATGCTGCTTCTATTTCTCCAGATAAATTAACTATCGATGAGGTTTTTGAAATTTTAGAGAAAAAAGCAAAGGTTTTAATTAAATTAATATCTGACACTATTGCTAAAATGCCTGAAGGTTATGATTGTGACTGTAAGACAGCTCTTAACGGAGCTAAAGTAGAAATACCCATTGATGACCTCTAATTTTAGTTTTAAATTAGATTAATATTTATTATGTTTAATCTCTAAAAAAGGTAAAAGAAAAATAAATAATCTATTTATTAATGATCAAATTTCTTTTTTAAGGTTTGCATGAAAAATTTTCTAGAAAGCAGTGATCTTAAAAAAGTTATTTTTCGGCTTAAAAAGTGATAAGGAGTAAATTTAGAAATTTATTTAATTCATCCGCACCTAAAAATAATAAATAGTTGTATATCCTATAAGATTATCAAGTCTGGGAGGGGGTTATAAGTGAGAAAAGTGCTTTTAATCTGCGGCAGTCCCCGTAAAGAAAGTAATACTATGAAAGTTTTAGAAGAATGTGCTAGTGAAATTGAGAAAAATAATCTGGAAACAGAGATCATATCTTTAAGAAAAATGAACATTGATTCCTGCCATGCCTGTCTTAGTTGCGCCAAACTAAAAAAATGTATTTTAGAAGATGGATTGAACGAAATTATAGATAAGGTTAGAGAATCAGAAGGATTTATTGTTGGAACTCCAGTGTATTTTGGTACTGCTAGAGGAGCAATAATGGCTGCCCTACAACGAATAGGAATGGTTTCTAGATCTACCAATAATTTTTTATCCTGGAAAATAGGAGGTCCTGTGGCTGTTGCCAGAAGAGGGGGTCACACCGCCACTATTCAAGAAATGCTCATGTTCTTTTTTATCAATGATATGATTGTACCGGGATCCACTTACTGGAATATGGTTTTTGGAGGGGCTCCAGGAGAAGTTCTTGAAGATGAAGAAGGTATAGATACCATACGACGGTTTGGAAATAATGTAGCTTCCTTGATTAAAATATTAAAAGATTAGATAAATCTTTATTATGGGGCAGAGATGAACCGGTAATACCATTTATTTTTAACTTTTAATTTTATAATTAATTATTAACCTCTTAAACAAGGTATAAAAAAAGCTCATTAATTAGATTGTGCTGAATTTAATAGATGATGCTTAAAGAAAAGATTATCATCAAAAATAAAAAAGGAAATAGTAAACTTAGAAGATAGTTTAAAATTGAAATTCTTATCTATGTGATTAAAATGAAGATAGCTATTGCTACAGCTAATGGAGATCAGGTTTCTCATTTTGGACAAGCAGAAATATTTTTTATCTATGATTTAAAAGAAGAAGATTTTAAAGTAAGTTTTTTAGAGAAAAGAAAAACTAATATTGATCCCTCTTTACAGCACCAGTGGAACATAGTTCTCAATATCATAAAAGATTGTGATGTAGTGCTTTGTAGTCAGGTAGGTATGAATGCTAAATATGGTGTGGAAAATGCTGGAATCAAAGTTATAATTGATAAAGGAAACCAAAAGGAAGTTTTGGAGAGATATCAAAAACATTTAGAATTCATGAATAAACCTTTATTTAAATAAAGTATTTGAAGATTTTCTAACATGACTTATGCTCTTTTTTTTTCTTTAATGAAGATTTATAATCTCCTGAGTGAAAAAAATAAGAAAGTAGAACAATTTAGGAATAATAAAATTATTTATGGGGCCTAAATTAATAAGCCTTTATAAGTTTACCACACTTTATAAATACTAGAACCAAAAAAACTTTAACTTACCTTTAGGGCGGTTTTTTAATTAGTTTTCAATTTATTAAGGAAATAACTCTAAAAATAGATAATAATATTAAAAAGGGGTTTAGGTATATTATTATAATCCCTGAAACTTAGCTCGAAAAATAAGCAAACCATGGTATATTTATAAACTATAAAAATAGATTTGTTATAAACTATTTTCAACTATAACCTGAAATATAGTTATATGATTTTGAGTATTATACAAGAATTGAAGATTCTTTTTAATATAATTTTACAACTAAAGGTGATTAATTATGGCTAAAGCTAGACGAAGAAGAGTGAGAGATACTTGGAAAGAGAAACAATGGTACAAGATAATGAGTCCTGAAGGATTTGGAGAAGAAGAAATTGGAATAAGTCCATCTAGAGACCCTGATTTTTTAGTGAACAGGAAAGTAGAAGCAACTATGAGGGAACTTGCAGGTGATTTTTCCAAACAATATGTTAAATTAAAATTTCAAGTTGATAGAGTAACTGGAGACACCGCCCATACTAAGTTCATAGGACATGAAGTAACAACCGATTATGTCAGAAGCATGATCAGAAGAGGTACTAGTCGAATAGATGCCCCTATTATTGTTAAAAGTAAAGATGGATATAAAATAAAATTACATGTCCTATGCATCACCACTCGTAGGGCCAAATCTTCTCAACAAAAGTTCATGCGTGAAACTATAAATGAACTTCTAAACAATATGGTTTCTGATAAAAACTTCGTTGAAGTTATAGAGGCTGTTGTAACTGGTAAAATTGCTTCTGAACTATATCATAATGTTAAAAAGATTTATCCTCTCAAAAGAGTTGAAATAATAAAGACCAAAGTATTAGAAGAATCAACATAAATCTTTTTACATAGTTTTCAATAAAAAAACGAAAACTGGGACTTTCATGATTAAAATAATATATGTGATCCTTTGTCTGATTATAGGGCTTTTAACTTATCTGCGAGGAGCCCTTGATCTACGAGGATCTATTTTTATGGTGGTCATGGGTCTCATAATTATATTCACTGCTGGTTTTAACTGGCTTCTTTTAATTTTAATTTTTATTGTCTTAGGTTTTGTATTTACTAAGTATCGTAGTGAATACAAAAAAGAAATTGGTGTTTATGAAGGTAAAAGAGGAGTGAAAAACGTAATATCAAATGGGATTGTACCCTTTGTAATGGCCGTCTTTGGTAACTATGAGATTTTGGTAGGTGGATTTATAGGATCTGTAGCTACCGCCACTGCCGATACCCTCGCTAGTGAAGTAGGGGTGGTTCAAACACCCCGTCTGATAACTACTTTAAAAAAAGTTGATCCTGGAACTGATGGAGGAATATCACTCTTAGGAACCGCTGCCGGAATCATGGGGGCTGGATCTATCGGTTTTTTTGCTTATATATTAGAAATTTATCCTGATCCTTTTGTTTCTTTGAAAATATCTATAATAGCTGGTACAGTAGGTTGTTTCACCGACAGCATTCTAGGAGCAGTTTTGGAAAGACGGAAGTATATAAATAATGAACATGTGAATCTGTTAGCCACACTTAGCGGAGCTGTATTAGGAATCTTACTGATTTATTATTATTAAAGGTGAAAAGATGAAAGGGATAATAATGATAATTGATGGGATGGCAGACCGTCCTTTAAAAGAAATTGGTTATAGAACTCCATTAGAATCTGCTAATACTCCCAATATGGATAGAATGTCTAAGTTAGGTATAAGTGGAATTATGGATCCTATAAAACCAGGTATAAGGGCTGGTAGCGATACATCACATATTTCAATTCTAGGATATGATCCTTATCAAGTTTACACTGGACGAGGTCCTTTCGAAGCGGCAGGAGTAGGTTTAAATGTTATATCCGGAGATATTGCTTTTAGATGTAATTTTTCCACCTCTAATGAAGAAGGTATTATAATTGATAGGCGAGCAGGTAGAATAAGGGAAAAAACTGATGAAATTGTTTCCACTTTAAATACCATAAAATTAGAGGGCTTTGAAGATGTGGAAATTATTTTTAAAGAATCCACAGGTCACCGTGCAGTATTGATATTGAGAGGAGAAGGTTTATCAGATCAAGTCTCTGATTCTGATCCAAAATATAATGGAAAAGTTCCCAAAAAAGTTATAGCATTAGATGGTTCACCAGAAGCCATAAAAACTGCCCATATATTAAACAAAATTGTAAAAATCTCTTATGAGATGTTAAAAAATCATCCAGTTAATTTGGAACGTATAGAAAATGGTAAAAACCCGGCCAATATCATACTGCCCAGAGGTGCCGGAGCTGTACCAGATGTAAAATCATTTGATGATAAATATGGAATCAAATCTGCTTGTATTGCTGAAACAGGACTAATAAAAGGGATAGCAAAATTAGCAGGAATAGATGTGATTGAAGTAGATGGAGCCACTGGTGGATTAGATACTAATCTAGAAAATATTACTAATAGTATCATTCAACATGCGCAAATGGATTATGATTTTATACTCATAAATATTGATGGTGCGGATGAAGCTGGGCATGATGGAGACCTGCAGGGAAAACTAAATTTCTTAGAGAAGGTAGATCAGATGGTGGGAGAAATAATGAAAATATCCAACACTTATTTCATATTGACTGCCGATCATACTACCCCTATATCGGTTATGGATCATACTGGAGATCCAGTGCCTATAGTAATGAGTGGTCCTGAAATAAGGGTGGATGAAGTTTCCAAATTTAATGAAAATGCAGCCAGTAAAGGAGGATTGTGCCGCATCAGAGGATCAGATATTATGAACATTTTAATGGATTTAATGAATAGATCAGAAAAATTTGGGGCTTAAAATGTCTAGAACATTGGAAAAAAATTATAAAAAAATTCCACGCCTATTTGGTACTTCTGGAATAAGGGGCGAAATTGGAAATGAAATAACAAGCGAACTAGCTTTAGAAGTTGGAAAAGCACTGGCCACATATCTTGGCGGTGAAGGATTGGTAGTGGTTGGTTATGATACCCGAACTTCTAATCAAATGTTAAATAAAGCACTTTGTTCTGGTTTATTAGAATGTGGATGTAATGTAGTAGAATTAGGTATGGTGCCTACCCCATTGGTCGGATTTTCTGCTTCCCGTTTAAAAGCAGATGCTGGAGTAATGATAACCGCATCTCATAACCCAGCTAAAGATAATGGGATAAAATTGTGGAATCCTAATGGCATAGCATTCAGTTCAGATCAAGAAAGAAAAATAGAAGCCCTAATTCATACCAAAAAATTTAAGATGGCAGCTTGGGATCAAATTGGATCTTGTGAAACGAGAGATGAAATTATAAATCAATATATTGATGAAATATTGGAAATGGTGAATATAAAACCAGGTCTAAAAATAGTGGTGGATTGTGGTTCTGGTGCGGCTTCTTATTTATCTCCATTAATTTTAAGGAAAGCGGGCTGTAGGGTGACTACATTAAATTGTCAGCCTGATGGATTTTTCCCAGGCCGTGAAGCTGAACCTAACCAAGAAAATCTAGAAGTATTAATGAAAACTGTTAAAAAGACTAGATCTCATCTAGGAATTGCCCATGATGGTGATGCAGATAGAATGGTAGCCGTTGATGAAAAAGGTAATTTTGCAGATTTTGATAAATTATTGGCTTTGATATCACAGGTCATTGGTGGAAAAATAATTACCACGGTAGATGCTTCCTTAATTATGGATGAATGCTTATCTGCAGTGGGAGGGGAAGTTATTAGAACAAAAGTAGGAGATGTGCATGTAGCCCAATCAATTTTACAGTATGATGCTTCATTTGGAGGGGAACCTTCAGGGACTTGGATTCATCCCGATTTTTGCCTTTGCCCCGACGGTATTTTATCTGCACTACGCGTAATAGAGCTTGTTTCTAATAAAGGAGATCTTTCTAAACAATTAGATTCAATCCCTAACTATCCCACTATCAGAAAAAAAATAGGCTGCTCTAAAGTGGATAAAGAAATAATAATGGATAAAGTTAAATCTTCCTTAAAAGATCATTTTAAGGATGTGGTGCACCTTAATGATATAGATGGAATGAGAATATCCTTTGAAGATGGAAGTTGGGTTTTGATTAGACCTTCCGGGACAGAATCCTATATTCGTATAACCCTGGAAGCTAGAAATCAGGAAAGAGCTGAAGAAATTAGTAAAATTTCCACGGATTTTGTTCAAAAATATTTATCTAAATAATATAATTTAAAGTAAATTTTAAAGTAAAAAACGGTAATTATTATTAATTATTAAAAGTCTTAGAAAAACTGATTATCAAGTGAAAATTATTCATTGTAATATAGGAGGTAAAATTTTGAAAGCCATCATTTTAACCGCAGGGGAAGGTACCAGGATGCGCCCCTTGACTCTTACCCGACCTAAAACCATGCTTCCAGTCGGAGGTAAACCAATAATTCAATATAACATCGAAGCACTTCGAGATGCCGGAATTGATGAAATTATAATGATCGTGGGTTATAAGCAAGAAATGGTTAAAAATTATTTTAAAGAGGGAAACAATATAGGTGTTAAAATAAATTATGTTACCCAAAAAGAACGTTTAGGAACAGCTCACGCCATAGGACATGCTCGTGAATTCATTGGAGAACAATTCATAGTCTTGAATGGAGATGTTATCATCGACCCTGGGCTTTTAAATGATTTAATTAAAAACTATTCTGAATGTGGAGCTAAATCCATGTTGGTGCTTACTGAAGTGGAGGATCCCAGTTCTTTTGGTGTGGTAAAAATAGAAGGCGATAATATAACTGAAATCATAGAAAAGCCCAAAAAAGGAGAAGCACCCAGTAATTTAATCAATACCGGCCTATATGTATTTGATCCAGATATTTTCTCCTGCATCGATAAGACTGTCAAATCCTCTCGTGGAGAATATGAAATAACAGAATCTCTGAAAATTCAAATCAAGGAAGGTAAAAAAGTAGCAGGTTTAACTTCCCATAAAAAATGGATTGATATTGGAAGACCTTGGGAATTTTTAAAAATTAATGAGGAATTTTTAGAGAACATGATTAGTAAAATAGAGGGTCGTGTGGAAAAAGGAGTAAGTATGGAAGGCCCGGTGGTTATAGGTAAAGGGAGCATAATTCGCTCCGGAACTTATATTCAAGGACCAGTTTATATTGGGGAAAACTGCGATATAGGTCCAAATTGTTATTTAAGAAAATCTACATTCATAGGAAATAATGTGAAAGTAGGAAATGCGGTGGAAATAAAAAATTCGGTTGTAATGGACCATACTAATGTTAATCATCTCACTTACCTTGGAGATTCAATTATAGGGTGTGATTGTAATATAGCTGCTGGCACTAACATCGCTAACCTGCGTTTTGATGATAAAAATATTCAATTAAAAATTAAGGGTGAAAAAACCGATACTTCTAGGAGAAAATTTGGAGTAGTATTTGGTGATGGAGTAAAAACCGGTATAAACTCTACTTTCAATCCAGGCGTGAAAGTAGGACATAATTCATCAATTGGGCCTGGTGCAATCATACATGAAGATATTGATTCTAATAAATTAATACTGGTACGTCAAGGACATCTTACACTTGATAAAAATTAAATTAAAGTTGTTTTAATAATTCCATGGCTTATATTAATAAAATAAAGCTGATATATTAAATTTAAGTGTTAAAAAATTATACTAGTAGTGATTTAATGACTAATATTCATCCCAGTGTAAAATTATTTCCAGGATCTTACACTATAGGAAAGGTTAAAATTGGGAAAAATTCATCAATATGGTACAATGCAGTTTTAAGGGGGGATATTGAACCTATAAAAATTGGTAAATATTCCAATATACAAGATAATTGTGTAGTTCACTCTTCCACGGATTATCCGGTACAGGTAGGAGATTATGTCTCAGTAGGACATTCCGCAGTGTTACATGGATGCACTATAGAAGATAATGTTCTAGTAGGAATGAATGCCACCATTTTAAATGGTGCTCATATAGGGAAAGATTCTATGGTGGGGGCGGGAGCCGTGGTTACTGAAGGAAAAGAATTCCCTGATCAAAGTTTAATATTGGGTTTGCCTTCCAAAGTAATTAAAACTTTAAATAAGGAAGAAATTGAGTCTATTAAAGAAAATGCAGTAAAATATAGTGCACTCTCTAAAAAAAGTCTTAAAAAAAAATTGGATTAGAATAACCTGCTTCTATCAGCAATTAACTGTATAAAATAGAATTGAAATAGAATAACCCTGCTTTTATGAGGAAATGACTGTATAAAATAGAAATTACTTTTAAATAATATTTTAATCATATTTATTCTATAAGAAAAATTATACTGATAGAGTATATTATCCCAGAAAAAACTGTTGATGGGAATTATTTTATGTTTATTAAAAATTTGTCTAAGTGATTATATGGTTAAAATACGAGAAGTTATCCATAGATTAGATCCTTACATTCCAGGTAAATCCATAAAAGAAATTGCAGCAGAATACTCCTTAAAAAAAGAAGATATTATTAAATTAGGGTCCAATGAAAATCCATTAGGCCCTTCTCCTTTGGCTGTAGAGGCCATAAAAAATGAAGTAAACCTAATCAGCCAATACCCAGAAACAGGATTAAAAGATCTACAAGAAGAAATAGCCGAATATTCTGATGTTTCTAGCGATGAAGTAATCATTGGAGGGGATGGTGCTGATGAAATAATAGATCTGTTGGGTAAAACTTTTTTAGATCCTGATTGTGAATTCATAGTTCCTATACCTTCTTACATGTACTATGAATTCAATCTACGAAATCATGGAGCCCGACCAGTGTATGCACGTTGGGATGTAGAAGCTAATCAATTAGATGTTGCATCAGTAATGGAATCTATAAGTGAAAAGACTCGTTTAATATTTCTTTGCACTCCTAATAATCCCACCGGGGGATTAATCGATAAAAATGATATTGAAACTGTATTAAATTCTACTGATGCTTTAGTGGTGGTGGATGAGGCTTACTTTGAATTTGCAAATATAAATAACGTGGACTTACTATCAGATTATGAAAATTTATTTATTCTACGTACCTTTTCTAAGGTAATGGGGTTGGCTGGTTTGAGAATTGGTTATGGCCTGTCCAATCCAAAAATAATTGATTATATGCATCGGGTGAAGCCACCTTTTAGTTTAACTAATCTATCACACACTGCTGCCCTAGCCACTTTAAAAGATAGAGAATATTTAGAAAAATCTGCCCAAATATCCATTGAAAGTAGGGAATTTCTATGGACAGAATTATCAAAAATAGATCAAATAAGGGTTTTTGAATCGAAAGCAAATTATTTATTAGTTGATATCCGTAATACAAATTTAAATTCCTCTGAAATGACAGAAAAATTATTAAAAAAAGGAATTATAGTTAGAGATTGTATATCATTTAAAGGATTAGATGAATATTGGATAAGGATAAGTGTAGGAACTATAGAACAAGATAAAAAATTTATTAAAGTTTTTAAAGGAATAATAGAGGGAAATGAATAATAAATATTTCCAGGGGTATATAAGAATTAATCTGTTTGAAAAATTAAAGTGTGAATAAGATGAAAATTGGTGGTACCAACATATCTTCTTTTGATTTACCTGAGAAAATATCATTAGTTATTTTTACTTCAGGATGTACTTTAAGGTGTCCCTATTGCCATAATCCGGAAATAATAGACGGTGGAGAAGAAATAGGTATAGAAGAGTTATTTAAAAAAATCAAAAAGTCTTCTGAATTTATAGACGGATTAGTAATTACTGGTGGTGAACCATTAATTCAATATCCGGAAATAAAAAAGCTTTTAGCTTATGCTCGATCTTTGAATCTGGATACTAAAATAGATACTAATGGATGCTTCCCAGAAAGATTAAACCAATTATTAGAACTAGTAGATTATGTAAGCTTGGATATAAAAGCTCCCTTTGCTAAATATCAAAGATTAATTGGTATAGAAACTGGTGAAAATGTGAAAAAATGTATGGATATAGTTTCTAATGCTTCCAATACTTTTTTAGAATGTAGGACTACCTATGTACCAACTCTACTAACTGCCGAAGATATTCATCAAATTTCAAATGAAATAAATTGTGATTTATATACTTTGCAACAATTTAGAAATAAAGTGGTCTTGGATCCTAACTTAAAATCTGTACCCAGTCCCTCCAGAGAATTTTTAGTGAATTTGGCACAGGAAATTAAACCAAAATTACCTAAAATTAAAATAAAGACCGCTGAATTTGGTGAAGAAATAATATAAATCTTCTTTTCAATAAAATTATCTGAAATAGTAATATTTGATCCATAAATTTAATTAGAGTGATTTAATGCCCATATTATCCTTTGGAAGTCAAAATATTGATCTGGTAACTGGTAAAAAAAATATGACCATTAGGAAGTTATGGAAAAAACCCCTAAAAAAAGGAGATAGACTTCATTGTTACTGGAATTTAGTTTCTAAAGAACGTGAAAAGGTTTTTGAAGCAGAAGTGACTGAAGTTGAATTATTGACATTCCAGGAATTGCTGGAGAGGGATGATTTAGTGCATGAAGAGGGCTTTGAAGATCCTGAAGAATTAAAAGCAGAATTTCATAAAATGTACATTGAAGAAATCAAGCCAGAAACCGTATTTCAAATAATTCGGTTTAAAAAGTTACCTATAGAGTTATGGGAAGGAGAAAAAATCGATGAAAAAGCTATGATTACTCAAAGAGCTGATATATTATTTGATTCTGGAAAATATAATTTATCTGCCCTATGCTATGATGCTGCTTTGGAATTCGATCCCCAAGATGTATATCTTCTTAATAAGAAAGGAGACAATTTAGGCCGTTTAGGAAAGTTTGATGCTGCCATTAAATGCTATGAAAAAGCATTGGAAATTGATCCCGAAAATGAGTTCATCTTAAATAATAAAGCCTTGGCACTTTTAAATTCCGGTAACCCTAAGCTGGCTTTAAAATATAGTGAAAAAGCTCTAAATATCAGCCCAAAAAATGCATTTTTATTATATTGGCATGGATTTATCTTGGAAATGTTAAATCAATATGAAAAGGCTTTGGATGCATATGAAAAGGTCCTGCAGATAGAACCTAATAATCCAGAAGTATGGAGTGCTCGTGGAGATCTGTTAAATGAAATGGGAAAAACAGAACAGGCATTAGAAGCATATGATAAAGCTTTAGAATTATGTTTAGAAGATGAAAAAGATTCTATAGGATTTAATAGGAAAGGAAATGCACTTTTAGAATTAGGAAGATTTGAAGAAGCACTTAATTGTTATGATGAAGCTTTAGCATTGGACAAAAATAATTATATTTTTTGGAATAACAAAGGAGTGGTGTTAATGGAATTAAACCGTTTTGAAGAAGCATTAGAATGTTTCAAGAAGGTTTTACTCTTAAATCCCAATAATGATGATGCTAAAGTATTAAGGGATGAATGTTTGGAAAATTTATAATATAAAACTTTATATAGATTCTTGAAAACCTGAGAATTAGCGAATTTTATTTTTCTTATAAAAACACATATTATATCCCCCCCAATAATTAGAATATAATTTAGAAGATAAAAATTGAAAAATACATAAATTATATAAAAGAATTTGCTAAATTTGGTCGCAATTAAATGAAATTAAATATAATTGAAATTAACTAATTTTAAATTATCCAAAATTTTTTTTAAGATGGTATCGAATCTATTAACAAAGATAAATTTTTGGTTTTAATATGGATCAGCACCCTCCAAGCAAAAGAGCTTCCTTTATTCCTTATCTAGATGATGAAGATTTTTTAGCCAATATGCTGAAATTTTTAGTGGAATTAGGTAAAGCACTAAGCTCTACTGGAGTATCTGTAACTAGCATCCAATCCATACTCAAAAATATTGCCCGAGCTTATGGACTTAAAGCCGAAGTCCTCATCTTTACTACTTTTATATTTGTTAGAATAGGTGATGAAGAATCTGCACCTTTAACAACTGTTAACCGAATATATGGAATGACACAATTAAATACCATTTCAGAACTGTATGAATTAGTCTATAAAGTTGAAAAAGCAGAAATAAGTCCTAAAGAAGGCTTAAAATGTCTTAAAATTATTAATTCTCATGACCATCGCTTTGGTAATCTCGGGAAAATCAGTGGTTATGTGCTCTTTGCTTTAGGTTTAGGAATGCTTTTTGAGCCCACTATACAACAGTTAATTGTATCATTACTCTTAGGATTTGTAGTAGTGCTTTTTCTTATTTTTACCGAAAATAAACCCCGTTTAAATCTTCTAAATCCTATTATCGCTGCTTTTATAGTATCAACTTTATTTTTTTGGGGTGTAAAAAATGAATTTATTACTGGTTCCATTGTATTGATAATACCGGCTATAGCCTATTTTTTGCCAGGAGCAAGTTTAACAACGGGAATGTTCGAGCTAGCCTCTGGAGATTTAATTTCCGGATCAAGCCGGTTAATGTATGGAATTGTCATCTTATTTCTATTACTGTTTGGAGTTTTAAATGGTTTAGCAATAATCGGATTACCTCAAGAAGAATTAATAGCAGCTAATATGCCCCATGTTCTAGATTGGTGGATTCCATACATTGGTATTTTAGTATTTGCCATAGGCATGTTCCTTTTCATGTCCATGCGCAATAAAGACTTTCCCTGGGTATTACTGGTATTGTATGTGGCCTTTTTAGGACAGCTTTTAGGGAATACTTTAATCGGAGGATTTTTCGGTTCATTCTTAGGTTCATTACTTATGACCCTTTTAGGGACTATTATTGGACGTTCACCTAAGAGAACTCCTAGTTTTGTTTCCACTCTCCCTGCTTTCTGGCTATTGGTTCCCGGATCTCTAGGTTTTCTGACTTTAGCCAATCTATTAGCTCCTAGAGATGCGCTTGGTTTGGCCAATATAATTCAAGTAATCTTAAGTATTTTGGCCATTTCTTTAGGCTTGTTAATTGGTGCAGTTATTGCCGAGCCATTAAAATTAGAGAAAATCAAATCCATAAATAAAAAATTCCGATTTAAAATTTAAATATGAAAAAATGAATTGATATTAAAGAAGAATTGGTTATTGAAAAAGTAATGTGGGATAAAATAGTATCCACTAGATCTGGAAAAGTATTTTTCCTAATTCAGTGAAAATTAGGAAACTTTGCTAGGGTTCTAGAAAAAAATTAATGGAAAATAATATTTATTTTAAATATTTCCCTACCAACGATATACCCCATTCAGCCATCTCCATAGCCTTATTTTTGTTTTTAGATTCTGCAAAGCATCTAAAAATTGGTTCCGTACCTGAAGGCCGAATTATTAGCCATCCGTCAGGTGTAAATATTTTTACACCATCAGTGGTGTCTAACTCAAAATTGCGAGGGTCTTCATTAATCTCATTAGCAATTAATTGCATCACTTCATTTTTTTTATCATCTGGACATTCTATCTTCAATTTTTCTGAATGATATGCTGGTAAGTCTGCTACTAGTTTAGATAATGGTTTCTGTTCTAAAGACATGATTTCAATGATTTTGGCGGCTGAAAGTGCTGCATCTCTCCCATAGACAAAATCTGGAAAAATTAATCCACCATTTTCTTCACCGCCAAACAAACCCCCAGTTTCTTTTAGTTTTCTGGCCACTAAAAGATCTCCCACCGCGGTAGCTAGTACTTCACCATTATTTTCCTGGGCAACATCATAAATAGCAGATGAAGTTGCTACAGTTGTAACAATCAATCCTCCTTTATTTTCCTGTAGAAGATGTTTTTCTACCAGGGCAAATGTTTTATCACCCAAAATGAAGTTTCCTTTTTCATCAATGCAGATTGTTCGATCTGCATCGCCGTCATGGGCCAGGCCTAAATCAGCATCAGTAGTTTTAACTACTTCTATTAATTCCTTTAAGTTAGCTTTAATTGGTTCTGGATCTCTTCCTGGGAAAAAACCATCTGGTTGGCAGTTTAAAGTTAAAACTTCGCAACCCAATTCTCTTAAAATATAAGCTGTGGTATTATAGGCTGCTCCTGATCCACAATCCACTATCACTTTTAATTTAGCATCTTTAATCGCCTTTTGATCCACTCTTTGTATTACCTGTTGTCGATATTCCTTCACTAGATCATGATTGGTATTAACATCTCCAATATCCTGCCAATTAACTCTTTTAGGATTATCATTGAAGAATATATCTTCAATTTCTTCCTCCATTTCATCAGAAATTCCAATACCATCTTTATCCACAAATTTTATTCCATTATAATCTGGTGGATTATGGGAAGCAGTTATTATAACTCCCCCATCATAATAATTTCTAACTGCATATTGGACTGCAGGAGTAGGTAATATCCCTAAATCAATAACATCGCATCCTGCAGATAAAAGTCCTGCCTCAACTGCCAGTTTTAGCATGGGGGTTGATGTTCTAGGGTCTCCCCCTACTGCTATTTTACCCTTAATTACATTACCATAAGCAACAGCAAGTTTAGAAGCAAATTCAGGGGTTAATTCTTGATTTACAATTCTTCTAACACCAAATGTGCCAAATAATCTTTTCATTTTATCAAATCCTGATGATATTACTATTCTATATCTAGATTTAAATGATTATAAATCTAATTTTTTTAAATTTTTATTAAAGTTAATTACATTAATTTAACAATTTTCTTTAATAAAAAAAGTTAAAGTTTATTTAATGATTCTAAGATGGAAAAAATTGAAACCCATTTATTTAATGCTATTTTTTAGATTTATTAGAGCTTTAGTTAAATTAATAAAAAAAGGATTAAATAAGGTATTTAATCATAAAAAAAGCAAATCAAACAAGTTATATGGTTAATTATTTAATCATAGGACTGCTCATTATACTCGTAGTTAATAGATGTAGATCATAGGATTTTTTTATTTAATTATAAGGGTTTATTCAATTAAATAATAGATTTTAAGATAGGGAAATATAAACAGTTTCTTCAATATTGTTATTTAATTTTTTTTAGGCTAATCTTAGCAAAATGATATAAGTATTAGATTACAGAAATTACTATATTCTAATTTTGATTATTGAAGGCAGAATATGGAAAAGTAAAATTACACCATACATGCTTAAATTTTTAAATATTCAAAAATTAATAATAATGGATTATTTATGATAAAAAAAGTTTAATCGATAAAGAGTCAGAGCGTATTATTTTAGATCATTAATGTTTTCAGGGTTTTTATATGAATTTAATAACCATTATTCCAGCATATAATGAAGAAAAAACAATTTATCAAGTGGTCAGAGAATCTTTGAAGTATTCATCGGTTCTAGTAATTGATGATGGATCCCAGGACAATACCTTTAAATTAGCTAAAAAAGCTGGTGCCCAGGTAATAAGTCATGCTTATAATTTAGGTAAAGGAGCTGCATTAAAAACTGGAATCAAATATGCTTTAGATCATGGATATGAAAGAATAGTATTTATGGATGGTGATGGACAACATGACCCCCATCTTATACCTTCTTTAGCTTCTAAAATAAATGAAGCAGATCTAGTTATTGGTTCCCGTTTTAATCATGGATCTCCTGCTTTTATGCCCTTACAAAGAAAAATATCCAACCGATTCACCACCTTCATAATTAGCAATTTAACTGGCTACAATGTAACTGACTCTCAAAGCGGATTTAGGGCATTATCCGCTAATGTGGCGAACATATTTTTAGATATAGGTTATGATGATTACATTTTTGAGTCAGAAATGCTTTATAAATCCTATAAAAATAATATAGAACTAAAAGAAGTGAATATCCCCTGCAATTATGGTGAAGAAAAATCTTATATAACCAGCAAGCATGCCTTGAATTATTTATTTTTTGTTAGCAAGCGCATTTTTAGGAATTTTGTAAGGAGGATAGTTAGTTGAAGCGTTTTTTAATGCTTTTTTTTAGTTTAATACTAATTTGTTTTCTTATACTATGGATAGGTCCTTATGAGATATTAATTGTATTAGAAACCGCTAATTGGATGCTTATTTTACTAGCATTGATCACTCATATTATAGCGATTGGTTTAAGAGCAATTCGTTGGGGTTTTATTATTAATAAGAACCGGGATTTTAAAAGTAATTTTATAGTGAAAATCATAGGACTATTTGCAGGGAATCTCTCTCCACTTAAAAGTGCGGGAGAACCAGTAACCGCACTGGCTGGAAATAAAATAAATGATATAGAAATTTCAGAAGGACTTTCAGCTGCTTTAACAGAAAGATTTTTTGATTTAGGAGTCATTGGTATTTTTTTAATTGCTGCAATTTTTTTAATCCCCCAAATACGTTTTCTATCCATAATAGGGGCTTTTATTACCTTAGGAATGGTAGTTTTCATTTATGCTATTAATTGGAGGGAAAATGTTAGTATAAAGATTTATCAGAAACTTCATCCCTGGTTAAAAAAATTACCCTTAAAAAAGAAGTTTATAGATGTTTTGTACTATAAAATAATATACGGACTTAAAGGAATGGTTAAATATACTTCTTCATTCACTAATTTCAAAAATATGAGCGTATTAGTTATTTTATCTATAAGCTGCTGGTTAATAGAAAGTGTTAGGCTTTTAATTATATTTTATGCCTTCAAGTTAGAAATTAGTCTTATAACAGTAATAATTATTCTTTTATTGGCTAATTTTATTGGAGTTGTCAGCGCCCTGCCGGGAGGTATTGGGTCCTTTGAAATATCTATGACTGGATTATTTGTTCTATTTAGAGTCCCTGGGAATTTAGCTGGTAGTATTGTTTTAATTGATAGATTTATATCTTTCTGGATAGTTAATTTATTGGGCTTAATATTTACTTCATTTTACGCCCATGACCTTTTAGAGGATATTAAGAAATATGTTTTGGATGCTCAAAGTGGATGATAATTACTAAAGAATTCTCATTGAGGGTAATTATGATAAAATTTTAAGTGATGTGGAATCCTCTATTATAAGTTCTAATTGTCCCTTATATTCTGTGACTCTGCCGGTGGCTTTAATTTTTTTTTGATGGAAATATTCTAATTTGAATCCTTTATTTTCTATCTCAATTACAGTTCCTTCAAAGATAACCACTTTGGTTTTTCCGGTACCATCATTAATGGTTAAAAAGTAGGTTTCACTTTTATATACTTTATCCACTTTTTCTACTAGTCCCTCAATGCTGACTTCCTCATCCATCATTCCTGGATTCAGTTCCTCAATTTTTATATTACGAGGGCTGATATTATTCCCAAAAATTATCATACCCACAATTCCTACCAAAGCAGTTATAAGAGCAATTTGAAACAGTTGTTGATCCCTCAGATGCATGCGTATACCTAAAATTTTAGTATTAATTTAATAGAAATTATTATGAAATAATATATAAATTTATCTAAAATAGTATTATTTGGTCCTGGCTAAAAAAATTTAAAAATTTAATAATTAAAATTAGTTATTTTTGAACATCGAATCAACCCGGGGCAAGGTATCGATATCTTCTAAAGTTAAATCATCTCTAATTCTTTTAACTACTGGAAAACGAAGAGAGTATCCACTTTCATACTCCGGACTTTTAACTATTTCACTATAGGCAATTTCTAGAATAATTTTTGCTTCTACTTTTATTTGCCTTCCCTTTCGTTCAATAACCAGATCTTCCATTCTTTTTGAAAGTTCTATTAATGTTTCATCATCTAATCCAGTTGCTACGTGAGCAATTGTCTTTAAATTACCATTTTCATCCTTTAAAGCTAGTAAATAAGAACCAATCAAATGCGCCCTTTTTCCTCTGCCATAAGTACCCCCCACCACCACTAAATCTAAAGTTTCAGGTTCAGATTTATATTTAAGCATTTTTTTACCTCTTATACCGGGTATATATGGTGCCTGGGGATCTTTCAACATTATGCCTTCATGACCTAACTTTACTGATTCTTCGAACAAATATTCAGCTTCTTCAACATTATCCATAGTCACCTTTACTTGTTGACTAAGTTCCACATATCCTTTAACTGGATTAATTATGTTTTCTAGAATTTTCCTTCTATGCTCTAAAGGATCATCAATTAATGGTTTTTGGAAATATAAAATATCAAAAAGATAGAGACTTAAAGGAACCTCTTTTATTAATTTATCAATATCATATTTACGACGTACTCTCTGAAGAATGTATTGAAAAGAAATAGGTTTACCCTCTTTGGTAACAATTAACTCTCCTTCCACAATAAAATCATCCTGAGGTAGAGCTTGGTTAATGTATTCCACCACATCAGGAACAGCGTTACTAATATTTTCCAGACGACGAGTAAAAATCTTTATCTCAGAGTTTTGACGATGCACTTGAACTCTGATGCCATCATACTTAGTTTCACAATAAAGAAAACCTAAATCAGACACTGTTTCTTTAATAGAATCAGCTAATTTGGCTAACATTGGTTTAACAGGTTTACCTGGTTTTAAAGTGAGTGAGCTGAGTCCTTCATCTCCTTCACTTTGGGCAACTTTTGCTACTAAGCCTAAGTCATTGGTGAGCATATAAGCCCTATCTAAAAAATTTTTATCAACTCCAAATGCTTCAGAAATAGAGTCACGTATGATTCCTTCACCCACACCTACTCTTAATTCCTCTAAAACTGTTCCGGTGATATATTTGGCTTCTTGGGGAGATGCTGAAGATAAAAGTTCTAAAATAATATTAATTTTACGTGACTGAGATTTATTTCCTGATACAGTAGCTAATTTTCTAAGATTATTGTAAACCATCTCAATAGTTAGTTTTTTTTTAAAAAAAGTAATCTGTGATTTTTTTTGAAATAATGTTTCAGCGGCAGATCCTATATCCCCCTGTTCACGGATTTGATCCTCAACTTCAAGGGGAGTTACCCCCACAGCCTGAGCTACAGCCTTCATTAGTAATTGAGAACCCACACCCATTTCTTGCCTGCTCCAAACAGGATAAACCTTACCTAAGGATAAAATAGTTACTATAGGCAATAATTCTGCATCTATCTCTGAAAAAAAATCCGCCAAAATGCGTGTTTTTTCTAATCTTTTAGTAGTAGCAGCCAAAGCCTCATAAACATTTACCAATGCTTTATAGGGCATAGGTTCTTTTTTTGACATTTAACACCATTAATACTCTATTGAAATGATTTTTCCTAAAATATAAACTTTTTTTAGGGGAAGATGATCAATCTTAGTTTGAAAAATATTTTTTATCACTAATAATATTGATTGATAGCATAGATAATAATAATCTTATGATTAGAATTAGATAATATTTCTATATCAGATATCATTTTATATTCACTCAATTCTAATTAAAAATTCCTATAATTTAACTGGAGATGATTGCTCTAAGTAGTATTTAAATAAATGGTTTCCCCATTTTAAAGCATCCTTGCTTTCAGCAAACAAAAATTGATTAGAATCATATATTCCATCTGTAGAAAATAGACCTAAAGACATAAAGTTATCAGCAATGGTCAAAGATAATTTGATATCTACTTTCAATTCCCATAAAACAGGATTATCATTGTTAAGAATTATTTCTGAAAACCTATCATCTTCTAAAATAATTTCTAAAACTTGTGGAGAAACAACAAATTGAATATTGTTTTTAAATTTATTTTCAAGTAAAATATCCTTATAAATAGGATAAAAAATAGATGAAAGAATTTTAATTCCCTTTGATTTAGATATAAACTCTATTAAAGTATGATATGGTTTCATCAAATCTGTTGAATCAGATTCGAGGATATAACTTTTTTGCAAACATTCTAATCTGTGTACTAAGTGGGATGGTATGGATTTAATATCATGATCTAAAAATAATGTTTCAAGTTTTTGCATGGAATATAAAGCATTCATAATATTAATCAATTTAAATACCACTACTTCACCGATTTGTGAGAGAAAATATACTCCTGATTTTTTTATGATAAGATTTTTGTCATCTAGTTGATACATAGCATGTAAAATGGTAGAAGAAGTGTAACCCAAATTTTTCCTTAAACTAGCCAAATTTTTAGATTCTTCATGTAAACTAAGCAATATTTTAGACCTTACATCAGAACTGACTAAGAATCTCATATCCTCCTTTAGATTCTGAAAAATTTCAATATAGTCATTTTGTGACAAAGTGATTCCACCTCACATGCAGAAATAATCTTAACACACCAAATTAAATAATATATTGCCATCAAAGTTATTTAAAAGGTATTTGAATTAATAAGATAAGATAATGCTTGTGGATAGTTACGTAATTTAAAGATCCCGAGTCCTAGAATTTGAAAATATTTAAATAAATCGTTTAAAGCGTTCTTTAGATACTTTACAAATAGGACAGACTTCGGGAGCTTCTTCTCTAGCACATAAATATCCGCAAACATTACATCTCCAAACAGGATATTCTATTGATATTTTTTCATCCTTGAAAGCTGATGTTTCAGATTCTAGATTTTCTAATCTTTTATCTAATGGAGGCCTTCGTTCAGGGATTGGTTGTAAATCCTTCTTACCGGTTAGTATTTCTTTGGAGACATAAAGGCCGCAGTAACAAGAACCATATTCATTTATATCTGGATCTCGATAATCACAAGGACAGATTATATCCCTATCTTCTTCTATTATACCTGATGCCAGGCGACAAGGACAGGCCCCATATCCGTATCGCTCCTCATTAATTAGTATACTCTCTAAAAGTTCTTTAGTAAATTCTTCATCGCCATGAAGATGATAACCTACTTTTTCTACTTGGGATTTTAATTTTTGGTAATATTTTTCTACATCTTGTGGAGAGATTTTAATAACACTCATCCCAAAGCACCCACTATAGAAGTACGATCAAAGCCAATTATAACTCGTTCGTTATTAATTATTAGAGTGGGAAAAGATAAAGAAGAATTCCATCTTTTAAGTTCTTCTAATGCTTCAATACGTTCATCATTTTCGGTCAGATCAACGTATATATAATCATAGGCGATACCCAACTCTTCCAGCAGAGAACGAGTTTTTTTACACCATCCACAGGTACTTAGAGCAAAAAGAATAACTTCACCTTTTTTATGTCCATCTATATGTTCTAAATCCATGTCATTCCTCCTTAAAAATGTTCTTATATTTAGATAGGATATTATATATTCTTAAGTTAATTTAGGAAAATAAATAAATATATATCAAGATTATGTCTTACGGATCAAACGCAATGCACAGTACTCACCACACATAGAACACATATCATCTTCATCTAATGGACAAGTTTTACGATATTTTTTAGGTTTTTCACTATCAAATGCTAATTTAAATTGAGTTTCCCAGTCTAAGTTTCGACGAGCATTTGACATCTCTTTTTCTTGATCCCAAGCTGAATCTAATCCAGAAGCAGTATCAGCAGCTTGAGCAGCGATTCTAGATGCAATTACTACTTCTTTTACATCTTCCACGCTAGGTATTGCCAGATGTTCTGCAGGTGTAACATAACATAGAAAATCAGCTCCAGAAAATGCAGCCCACGCCCCCCCAATTGCAGAAGTTATGTGATCATAACCGGGAGCCATATCCGTAACAATAGGGCCTAGTACATAAAAAGGCGCTCCTTTACAGATTGTTTTCTGTAATTTCATATTAGCTGCGATTTGATCTAGAGGTACGTGACCAGGCCCTTCCACCATGCATTGTACATCCATTTTTCTTGCTTTTTCAACAAGATCCCCTAATATTATTAACTCTTGAATCTGAGGAATATCAGATGCATCTAAAAGACATCCAGGACGCAAAGCATCCCCTAGAGAAAGAGTAACATCGTATTCATAGGCTATTTCCAGTAAGTATTCATAGTTCTGATATAAAGGATTTTCCTGCTCATTTTGCATTATCCATGCTGCTAAAAAAGCCCCTCCTCTGCTAACGATTCCCATAAGCCTATCTGATTTTTCTAGTTTGGCAACAGTATCCAAAGTAATACCACAGTGAACAGTCATAAAATCTACACCCTCTTTGGCCT